>JAIKWS010000033.1 GCA_024684515.1 Prevotella sp. | reverse complement strand
AACAGCTTCGTCTTACAAATGATGGCAATGGGAAGTAGAGGAACTGATAAACGACTTGGCGAGTGGCTCTATAATCAGGATGTGTATCAGATATTGAACATCAGCTCACTACTGAGATCAATTTTTGGGTTACGATTTGGCAACCTAACTCCTTCACCAATCTTCTCCAATGTGCGTTACGCTCGATTTTGAACTTCCTCATTCTAACCCGTTTTGCCTTTATTTCAGAGCGAATTGCGTTAATCTTCCAAAATACGTTGCAATATACAAGCTTTTTTCGTAACTTTGCAGCCCAAAAGTATACATTATTCATAAATAGCATACAAATACTATGGCAAAGAAAGCTCTTTTGATGATTCTCGACGGATGGGGAATCGGTAAACACGGCAAAGGCGACGTTATTTTCAACACGCCAACACCTTATCTCGACTTGTTGACAGCAACAAGTGCACACTCACAGCTGCAGGCCAGTGGTGAGGATGTTGGTCTGCCCGACGGACAGATGGGCAACTCGGAGGTGGGTCATCTCAATATCGGTGCTGGCCGCATCGTCTATCAGGACTTGGTAAAGATCAACCGTGCCTGCAAGGATGGCTCTATCATGGACAATCCCCAGGTGAAGGCTGCCTACAGCTACGCTAAGGAGAACAACAAGAAGCTGCACCTGATGGGACTGACCAGCGATGGTGGTGTGCACAGCAGCCTGGACCATCTCTTCAAGCTTATTGAGATTGGCAAGGCCTATGGTCTGAAGAACCAGACCTTTGTGCATTGCTATATGGATGGCCGTGACACAGATCCTCGTTCGGGTAAGGGTTTCATCGAACAGGTACAGAAGGTTTGTGCTGATAACGATGCTGCCATCGCCAGCATTGTAGGCCGCTTCTATGCTATGGACCGTGACAAGCGCTGGGAACGTGTGAAGGAGGGCTATGACCTCATCGTCAACGGTAAGGGAAAGCAGGCCACAGATATGGTTCAGGCCATGCAGGAAAGCTATGATGAGGGTGTCACTGACGAGTTCATCAAGCCTATCCACAATGCTACTGTCAACGGTTGCATTGAAGAGGGCGACGTGGTCATCTTCATTAACTTCCGTAACGACCGTGCTAAGGAGATGACTATCGCACTGACACAGGAGGATATGCCTGACCAGGGCATGAAGACCATCCCAGGACTGCAGTATTATTGCATGACTCCCTACGATGCCAAGTTCAAGGGCGTCCATATCCTGTTCCCCAAGGAGAACGTTGAAGATACCCTGGGTGAATATCTGAGCAAGCTGGGTAAGAAGCAGCTGCACACTGCAGAGACAGAGAAATATGCCCACGTGACCTTCTTCTTCAATGGTGGACGTGAGGCACCCTATGAAGGTGAGGATCGCATCCTTGTGGCCAGTCCCAAGGTGGCCACCTACGACCTGAAGCCCGAGATGAGTGCCTACGAAGTAAAGGATAAGCTGGTGGGTGCCATCAATACCCAGCAGTATGACTTCATCGTGGTCAACTTTGCCAATGGCGATATGGTGGGACATACTGGCGTCTACAATGCCATTGCCAAGGCAGTATGGGCTGTCGACAATTGTGTCCGTGAGGTCATCGAGGCAGCCAAGGCCAACGACTATGAGGCTATCATCATTGCCGATCATGGTAATGCCGACAATGCTATCAATCCTGATGGATCGCCCAATACTGCTCACTCGCTCAACCCAGTGCCGTTTATCTATGTGACCAACAACAATTCGGCCACTGTGAAAGACGGACGTCTGGCAGACGTGGCTCCTTCCATCCTTCATATCATGGGACTGGAGCAGCCTGCCGATATGACAGGCGAGTGCCTGATAACAGACTAAACGATTATCTTGGAAAGAAGATTTGTATTCATACTTCTGGTGCTGAGCAGCCTGTTGGCAAAGGCTCAATACTGGCACTATATCGACCCCCGCATAGGTAGTGTGGGGGTCGGTCGTACCTTTCCTGGCCCTTGCATGCCCTTTGGTATGGTGAAGCCGGGGCCCGACTGTGGGGTGCTGCCTAATGCTGGCTGGGCACCAATGCCAGAACCGGTATCAGGTTTCTCGCAGACGCATGTCAGTGGTACTGGTGGCGGACAGAAGTATGGGAATATCCTTATACAACCCCTGCTGGACATCAGGGAGAGTGACGGAATGACGGGATATGGCCAGTTGCGAAAAGAAGAGACCATTGAGCTAGGCTATTATTCCACTACGTACGAGAATGGTATCCGCACAGAGATTACAACCTCAGAACGCTGTGCCCACTATCGTATCCACTATCCCACCCATGCGATAGCCTCAGGACATGAGCCTGGTCTCTTTGTAGACGTCACCCATTTCCTTGGTAAGGATTCTATTCCTAATCTTCGGGAACGCCAGCAGTATGTAGGCAGTGGCTTTCAGTTGGTCAGCGATCATGAGGTGAAGGGATATAGTAGCATCAGTGGCGGCTGGAATAATGGCGATCCTTATACGGTGTTTTTCTGTCTGACGACAGATAAGCCCTTTACGGCAAGGGGGAGTATGCTGTCGTTTGCAGATACACTGGTCCAGGTCAAGATAGGTATCAGCTATATCAGTGAGCAACAGGCTCATAGCAATATCGATACGCATGGATTTGATGAGCAACTTTCAGCATTGCGCCATACATGGGATCAACAACTGAGGAAAATACAGGTTAGTGGCTCAGAACAGCAGAAGCGCATGTTCTATACAGCCCTCTACCACACCATGCTGATGCCTGTTTGCAAGACGGGTGAGAACCCTCGCTGGACAGATGCTCCCTATTATGACGACTACTATGCCATCTGGGACACCTATCGTACCTCATCACCCCTGCTCACGCTGCTATGTCCAGAGCGTGAAGTGGAACTGGTGAATGCATTGCTGAACATTTACAAGCATGATGGATATCTGCCCGATGCCAGGAGTGGCGACTGTAATGGTCGTACCCAGGGTGGTTCAAACGCAGAGGTTGTCATTGCCGATGCTTTTGTAAAAGGACTGCCAGACATTGACTACGAGCTGGCATTGGAGGCTATGTTGAAGGATGGTGAGACAGATCCTGGTGCTGACCATGAGAAACATGGACGGGGAGGGCTCATGGAATACAAGCAGCTAGGCTATATCCCCTATGGTATCCCCCGTGCAGGAAACCGTACGGTGGAGTATGCCTTCAACGACTATTGCCTGGCACAGGTGGCACGAGGACTGGGCAGGGACAGTATCTATGAAGCGTACATGAAGCGTTCAGGAAACTGGAGAAACCTTTGGCGTGCTGACTACCAGTGGGATGACATGTATGGTTTCATCATGCCTCGCGATGTACAAGGACAATGGCTCGACAGTGTCCCATGGGGACGTTCCAGGGTGTTTCATCCTCAGATTCCCTATACGCCAGTGACCAAGGTGGCTCCTTGGTATCTGCCTTGGTGGGATACCTTCTTCTACGAGGCTACCAGCGAGGAGTATTCCCTGAGTGTGCCTCATGACATCCCAGGTCTCATTGAGGCCTGTGGCGGAGCAGAAGCGTTCCGCAGGCGTCTGGACCTCTTTTTTGCAAAGGGATATTATAATGTACAGAACGAACCATCGTTCCTCACTCCCTGTCTCTATCACTGGATAGGCAGGCCCGATTTGAGTTCGCAACGCATACATCAAATTATTGTTGATAGTTATAGCGATCGTCCGGACGGCCTTCCTGGCAACGACGATAGTGGGGCCATGTCGTCGTGGCTAGCCTTCCACATGATGGGCCTCTATCCCAATGCGGGGCATGACTACTATCTACTCAGTATGCCGTTGCTAAGCGAGTATACCATGTATTTGAATAACGGACGGGAGCTCCACGTACGAAAACAGGGTGTTGGTGATGCCTTTGGAAGTGTTAGTTTCAATGGCTTGGTGCTCAAGGATGCCCGTATCACGCACCACCAACTGATGGAAGGAGGAGAACTGGTTTATCATGCTGTCTCCTCTCAGCATCTTCTGCCAAAGGAATGGGCTACTTCCCCCAAGACCGTGCAGCACGCTTCTATCTCCGATTTGGAGAATGGCAGTGGGGGTGTTGTCTCGTACACGCTGAACCGGCAGTTCCGCCATTGGCAACTCCGTTATCAATGGCAGGGTGATACGCTCTCCTTACTACTGAAGCAAACGCTCTACCGCATCCCACGCAGCGAGGTGGAACATGCCAAAGGCTTCTGCTGGCAACATCCTCAGCACGATGGTACCAAATATAATAATGTACGCGGGACAATGCTCTTTATTTCTTCTGATGCCAAGAGCCACTTACTGCAACATGGATGGTTCGTCTATGATGATATCGTCTGGCGTGAAGTGGAACCAGGGCATGTCAGAGCGGATATCGACGGCACAGAGATGTGGCTTCAGGAAGTTGACGGTCTCTGTTTTGTGAACGAAATGCGTGGTAACCCGCTAGGTATAGACTGGAAAATAAAGCACGATGAAAAAGATTAGCTCTCTTCTAATGCTGGTGGTGATGTGCCAGCTGTTTGTTTCTGCTCAGACCTTTTCGCCAGAGCGTACAGGTGGTGTTTACTATGCCTATCCTGTCACGGTAGCACAACGTGTGAAGATGCCTGCCGGCTATGAACCATTCTATATCTCACACTATGGCCGGCATGGATCGCGCTGGCTACCCTCTGAGGAACGCTACGAATGGGTGATGGCCCAGTTTTCGGACAAGGAGAACCTGACGCCGCTAGGAAGGAAGGTGAGGCGGCAGCTGAAGACAATATGTCGGAATGCCAGGGGCAAGGCAGGACAACTGACACCCCTTGGAGTACAGCAGCATAGGCAGATAGCACGTAGGATGGCAACCAACTATCCTGAGGCTTTCAGACAAGAAGAGGGGACAGACGACATAAGAATACTGGCACGTTCGAGCACATCACCACGCTGTCGTGCCTCGATGCTGGCTTTCTGCAAGGAGCTGGAAACACAGACCAAGTTACAACAGGCAGTCTTCACGATAGAGACGAAAGCGGAGCATATGGCATATATCAACCATGAACCTGCCGGGCAAAAGGCTCTTTCCTCACGTATCAAGGGGGTGATAACCATTTCGCCGGAACGTTTTGTCAGATCTCTTTTCAAAGACCTATCTAAGCTGAGCAATCCTACGAAGCTGCTCAGTGAGCTACACACCATAGCCAGTGACATGCAGGACATCCCACTCACTGTCAGTCTCTGGGATATTTTTACAGAAGAAGAGATGCTGGCCGTCCACGATGCCAATACTAGACGTATGACCATCTGTAACGGCGATACGCCATTGAATGATGGTATTGCGGCACGCTCAAGCATTCCCCTGTGGCAGAATATCGAGTGTGAGGCTGACAGCATGATTGCTTCTGGTGGACGTGGAGCCTCACTACGTTTCGGCCACGATACAGCACTCTATCGTCTGCTTACCCTGTTGCAGCTGGAACTCCCTGGCACGGGAATGGAAGATATCGTGCCAATGGCGGCAAACCTGCAGATGATATTCTGCCGCAGCGAGCAGGGAAAAGAACCCTTGGTGCTCTTTCTATTGAACGAACGGCCTGTCACATTCAGGGGCTTGTCGCATGTTGCAGGTTCCTTCTATTCCTGGTATGATATCAAGAAGGCTATGCACGAGCGACTGCACCAGCTGGAGCATCTCCGTCAGCTATCGACCTTGAACACGATGGTGGGTACTGATCAGGCTAATACACACACGGCAGGCATCTTCGGAAAAGGTAGTGAGGAGAAAGGACAGACCCTCCCAGCAGTATTGGTGCCCAATGGTCAGACGTTCTGGACACCACAGACACAGCAGACGGAGCAGAAGTGCATCTCGCCCTATTACTACAGGGATACATTGTTCCAGGGCATTCGTGCCAGTCACTGGCTGGTAGGGGGATGTACACAGGACTATGGCTCGTTCACTGTGGCAGCCTATAGGAATGGTGACCACTCCGGGAAAGGCACTCCTTTCTGTCACGATGAAGAAATATCGCATCCCTATTATTATGCTGTAAACCTGCCGGAAGAGCAGTTGCAGCTAGAGCTGACAGCACTTAGTCATGGTGCCATCTTGCGTATTACGCCACAGGATGACGGTCCTGTTAGCATTGTGGTCAGTGCCAATAGCGATGAGCAGGAGGGTGGTGTGGAACTTGATCGTGAGCATCGTCTGGTCTATGGCTTCAATCCTGTTCATCGTATTTATCAGGGATGGGGAGAACGGGCTGGCTTCAGTGGACATTTCGTGCTGAAGTATACAGACGAGTTGCTTAATAGCGAAAGGGAGGCACAATCGGTATGCCTGACTTTCATGGGACGTCGTCATCAGCCCATTGTGCTGCGTATGGCCACTTCTTTCACGAGTCGTGAGGGAGCCGGGCGGAATATGCAGCAAGAAGCTGCTTGCACCTTCGAGCAGATGGAGGAACAGTGCATCCGTAGTTGGTCTGACCGGTTGCATACGATTGATGTTGAAGATGCCGATACAGCCCGTGTTGATCAGTTTTATGGAGCACTCTATCGGTCGTCGTTCCTGCCCCGCGAGATGAGTGACTGTGATGGCAGCTATCCACGCTTTGCCAGTGGTGAAACGATTCATCCCTCCTCTTCATCTTGTAAGCGATATGGCGATTTCTCGATGTGGGATACCTATCGGGCCTTGCATCCCCTGCTCTGCATCATCGCTGCCGAGGAGAGTGGACAGATGATGCGGTCGTTAGTGGGTATGGCGGAAGAGGGTGGCTGGCTACCAATCTTCCCTTGTTGGAACTCTTATACGGCAGCTATGATCGGCGACCACTGTTCTTCTGTGCTGGCAGATGCCTATGTCAAGGGCATTCGTGGTTTCGATGCACAGAAAGCCTATCTGTATATGCGGAAGAACGCATTCCTGCAGCCAGCAACCTTCGAGGAATACAAGGATGGCATGGGACGTCGTGCCCTGCAAAGCTATCTTGACTATGGCTATATCCCCCTGGAAGATTCCGTGAAGGAGGCGTTCCATCAGCAAGAGCAAACCAGTCGTACTCTGGAGTATGCCTATGACGACTTCTGTGTGGCTCAAATGGCAAAAGCTCTAGGGCATGAGCATGACTACGACACCTTAATGAAGCGAAGTGGCAGCTGGCGTCATGTCATCAATCCGCAGACGGGATATGCTGATGGTCGTCATGCCGATGGGTCGTGGGAGGGCAACACCGACCTGGTGCATCGGCAGCCATATATCACAGAGGGTGCCACGTGCCATTATACCTGGTATGTACCACATCAGATTCCTGACTTGATAACAGTGATGGGTGGCGGGCAGACATTTGTGCAGAAGCTGGATTCCATGTTTGACGAAGGACGCTATTGGCATGGAAACGAACCCTGTCACCAGGTGGCTTGGCTCTATTCGCTCGCTGGTCATCCAGAGAAGACCCGTCAGCGTGTCAGTCATATCCTGCAGACGGAGTATAATAACTCGCCAGGTGGACTGTCGGGCAATGACGATGCTGGTCAGATGTCGGCTTGGCAGGTGTTTGCCTCGATAGGCTTTTATCCTGTTTGTCCTGCCACCACACAGTATGTTCTTGGTGGCGCGCAGTTCAGACAGGTGACGCTGAACATGCCAAAGTCGCCTCCCTTTATCATCCGTCGTGCTGCTGATGGCCAATACCGTCTAAACGGAAAAGTCCTGGAGACTCCTGCCATAGACCATTCCGACCTGAAGCAGGGCGGTGAACTCCTGTTACCTTAAAATCCACAAAAAGTGGCATACTTTATTTGTTGTTTGCTAAAAAGTTCGTAACTTTGCACACTCATATTCATTATTAAAATTGCAATCATGGCATATTTGTTTTCTTCAGAGTCTGTATCGGAAGGTCATCCAGACAAGGTGGCCGACCAAATTAGTGATGCTATACTTGATCAGTTCCTGGCCTACGATGAGCACGCCCGTGTAGCGTGTGAGACATTTGTCACCACTGGTCAGGTGGTTATTATGGGCGAGGTACGCAGCGAAGTGTACATCGATCTTCAGACGATAGCCCGTAATACGATCAAGAAGATTGGCTATACCAAGGCAGAATATCAGTTTGATGGCGACTCCTGTGGCATTCTGACAGCTATTCACGAGCAGAGTTCTGATATCAACCAGGGGGTAGACCGTGCGGATGAGGAGAATCAGGGTGCGGGCGACCAGGGCATGATGTTTGGATATGCTACCAACGAGACAGAGAGCCTGATGCCTGTGTCGCTCGATCTGGCTCATCTCCTGATGCGTACGCTGGCCGATATTCGCAAGGAAGGACGGGTGATGACCTATCTACGTCCTGACGCAAAGAGCCAGGTCACCATCGAATATAGTGACGATGGCATACCCCAGCGTATCGATACGATTGTCGTCTCTACCCAGCACGATGAGTTTGCTGATGACAATGCCATGCAGCAGCAGATTCAGGACGATGTCATCAACATCCTGATACCTCGTGTCAAGTCGCAGATACATAGTCAGAAGGTGCTGGACTTGTTTGGTCCTGACATTAAATATTATATCAATCCCACGGGTAAGTTTGTTATTGGTGGTCCTCATGGTGATACTGGACTGACGGGCAGGAAGATCATTGTCGATACCTATGGTGGCAAGGGTGCTCATGGTGGTGGTGCTTTCTCTGGCAAGGACTCCTCGAAGGTCGACAGGTCAGCAGCCTATGCCGCTCGTCATATAGCCAAGAACATGGTGGCTGCCGGTGTGTCCGACGAGATGCTGGTGCAGGTTAGTTATGCTATTGGCGTGGCCAAGCCTATGAATATCTATGTCAATACCTATGGACGTTCGCATGTGAACATGCCTGATGGCGAGATAGCCAAAAGGATAGAGAAGCTCTTCGATTTGCGACCCAAGGCCATCGAGCGCACCCTGAAACTACGCCAGCCTATGTATCTGGAAACGGCGGCCTATGGTCACATGGGGCGTCAGTCGTACACGGTTGAGAAGACGTTCACTAGCCACTATCACGAATCAAAGACCATAGAAGTGGAACTGTTCACTTGGGAAAAACTCGACAGGATAGACGACATCAAGCGTGAATTTGAATTGTAACGATAGCCTCGCCCACGACAGCCTCTCTGCAGGGGGCAGTATGCTATGCCTGACTGACTCTGCAGAGGTGCATGACGAGCATCTTTATTTCAAAACAGACTCTTTCATCTCCTTCCACGACAGACCAGCCTATAGGGTGGATGGCGTGTCGGGCACCCCCTTGCCTTATGCGCTGCGCAACGACAATGTACTCTCGCTGACGCTGCTGATTAGCAGCTTATTGTTTATTTTGCTATTTGCAAAATCATTCCCTCTCTTTGCCCGGCAGACCAAGGATTTCTTCCGCTTGCATTATTCTGATGGCAACTCCCATCCCGTCTTCTCCAGATTCTCCTTGTTCATGCTGGTGTTCGACTGTCTGATGCTGGCTGTTGTCTGTTACATCATTGCGCTGACGGTCAGCACGCAGGAATTCATCATTGCCCACCAGTCATTGGTAGTGTCATTATTCTTTGGTACCTTCCTCATTTACTTTCTCTTCAAGGGGTTCATCTATTTGGTGGTTAACAACACATTCTGGGGTAAGAAGAAATCATTACAATGGATTCACTCTTACTCGTATCTTATCGCCGTTGAGGGCATGATGCTCTTCCCATTGGCATTGCTATTAGTGTTCTTCGACCTTTCTATCAAAAACGCGACATTTTATTGTGGTTTTGTTCTTATTTTGAACAAACTGCTAACATTTTACAAGTGTTGGAGTATCTTTTTCCGACAAAACATTCTTTCTTTGCAAATTTTTTTGTACTTTTGTGCCCTCGAAGTCGCTCCGCTTCTAGCCTTTGCAGGTTTGTGGCTGGCACTGGTGTATGATTTAAAAGTAATTTTTTAGTACAGTAAAATGGTAAAGAAAATTTTGGTTTCACAGCCAAAGCCAACAAGCGAGAAATCGCCCTATTTTGACATTGTAGAACGGTTTGGGGTAGAACTGGTATTCCGTCCGTTCATCAAGGTAGAAGGTTTGTCAGCCCGAGAATTCCGTGCTCAGAAAGTGAATATTCTCGATTATACTGCCATCGTGTTCACCTCGCGTCACGCCATAGACCACTTTTTCACACTGGCCAAGGAGCTTCGTGTCACCATTCCTGAGGATATGAAATATTTCTGTGTTACGGAGCAGATAGCACTTTATATTCAGAAATATGTGCAGTACAGAAAGCGCAAGGTCTTTTATGGTACCACAGGACGCGTAGACGATTTGCTGCCACACATGATCAAGCATAAGACGGAGAAATACCTCGTTCCCATGAGCGATGTGCATAATGACTCGCTGACCATGCTGCTCGAATCCAGGAAGCTTATCCATAAGGAGTGCGTCATGTACAAGACGGTGAGCAACGATTTCACACAGGAGGAAATAGACAAGTTCGATTATGATATGCTGGTATTCTTCAGCCCATCGGGTATCGAGTCGCTGATGAAGAACTTCCCTGATTTTGACCAGAAGAATATCGCTATTGCCACTTTTGGCCCTGCTACGGCAAAGGCTGCCCAGGAGGTAGGGCTGCAACTGGCTCTGGAGGCACCTACTGAGAAATATCCCTCGATGACGGGAGCGCTGCAGCATTATCTGCTCTTGCAGGAGGACTAGGGCGGAAGGGCATCATTGCGATGCCACATTGTTTCAGGAAGATTCAGAGTTTGGAAGCAAACGGATTTAGCAAACAGGAGCGTATCGTCAGTCAGAAACTGATAGACGAACTATTCACAGGCGGTCAGAGTCACTCAGCGACCGCCTTTCCATTACGTGCGTTCTATCTTCTGAAGGAGTTTGCTCCAGAAAATCCGGAGAGTCCGGAGTTTCCAGTGGAAAAAGTCAGGGTCCAGCTGCTCCTCAGCGTGCCTAAGCGTCGTTTCAGGCATGCCGTAGACCGCAACCGTGTGAAGCGACAGTTGCGTGAGGCCTATCGTAAAAACAAACAGTTGCTATATCAGCACGTTCCTGACGGCCATCGACTGGCACTGGCCTTCGTATGGTTGTCAGACCGCCATTTCGCTACCAGCGAGGTGCAACAGCGGGTAGTGAGCCTGTTACAGCAGATAGCCCATAAGTTATGAAGCGTCTCTGGCATATCCTCTGCTGGCCACTGAAGTGGTTGCTGCTGCTCCCTATCCTCTTCTATCAGCAATTTATCACTCCTTTTACACCTGCCTCGTGTCGCTTTACGCCTACCTGTTCGCAATATGCTCGTGAGGCAATCCAGAAACACGGACCGTTCAAGGGACTCTATCTGGCCATCAGACGCATACTGCGCTGTCATCCCTGGGGGGGCTCAGGCTACGACCCAGTACCCTGACGTTCTGTTAAATAGTACAAAAAACAGACATTCACCATATTTTTTTCGTATCTTTGCACACTTAAAACGAAACATATCCCTATACATAGAAAATCGATGAGAAAAAATTTTGTAGAAGAACTCCGCTGGCGCGGAATGCTGGCACAGATGATGCCTGGCACAGAAGAATTGTTACAGAAGGAGATGGTGACGGCCTATCTGGGTACAGACCCCACGGCAGACTCCCTGCATATCGGGCATCTTTGTGGCATTATGATGCTTCGGCATCTGCAGCATTGCGGACATAGGCCCATCATCCTCGTCGGAGGCGCTACGGGCATGATTGGCGACCCATCGGGCAAGAGCCAGGAGCGTAACTTGTTGAACGATGAGACGCTCCGACATAACCAGGAGTGTATCAAGGCACAAGTGGCAAAGTTCCTCGATTTTGAATCGAAAGACGAGAATGCTGCGCTGATGGTGAACAACTACGACTGGATGAAGAACTTCACCTTCCTGGACTTTGCACGTGAGGTGGGAAAACACATCACGGTCAATTATATGATGGCCAAGGATAGCGTGCAGCAGCGCCTGAATGGTACTGCTCGCGATGGCCTGTCATTCACAGAGTTCACCTACCAGCTGCTGCAGGGCTATGATTTCCTGTATCTCTACCAGCACTATGGTGTGAAGCTCCAGCTGGGTGGCAACGATCAGTGGGGCAATATGACTACGGGCACAGAGCTCATCCGTCGTACACTGGGCAACGAGGTGGAGACCTTCGCGCTCACCTGTCCGCTGATTACCAAGAGCGACGGCAAGAAGTTCGGCAAGACGGAGAGTGGCAATATCTGGCTTGACCCCAAGCGTACCACACCCTATCGCTTCTATCAGTTCTGGCTCAATGTCAGCGATGATGATGCCGAGCGATATATCAAGATCTTCACCTCGCTCGACAAGGAGACCATCGATGCCCTTGTCGAAGAGCATAGGCAGGACCCAGGGCGACGTGTGCTCCAGAAGCGGCTGGCCGAGGAGGTCACCATCATGGTGCACTCGCGTGAGGCCCTCGATATGGCCATCGAAGCATCTAGCATCCTCTTTGGCAAGGCCACCAAGGATGCCCTTCAGAAGCTCGATGAGCAGACCTTCCTTGATGTCTTTGATGGTGTGCCACAGTTCACGATTCAGAAAGAACAGCTGGGACAGGTGGCCAGCGAGCTGTTCACAGCCACTGCCAACGTCTTCCAGAGCAAGCGCGAGATCCGTGAGTTCATCAAGAGCGGTGCCCTCAGTCTCAACAAGGAGAAGATGGGTGAGGACCGCATCGTCACTGACGATGATCTCATCGATGGCAAATATCTGCTTGTGCAGCGTGGCAAGAAGAACTACTATCTGGTCACGGTAACGGCCTAACGGTCTTTTCCGACTATATTGAAGAGGCGTGTCAAATGTGTTGGCATGCCTTTTTTTGTCTAGTAGAAAAAGGGTCCTTGAATGCAACTGGACTAGACAGCCTTCATATCTTATGATGACTGCACGTTTGACGGAAGTGCAGGCACTATCGGGTTCTTTCAAGTTAGGGTGGGGGACAGGGCTATCAGTCGTCCTTGATATGTATCTCACAGTTGTCGAGCGATTCGATGATTGCCATCGACTCGATACGGGTGACGCCCTCGGCCAGCAACAACTGTCGTCCGTGCTGAAACTCCTTCTCGATGATGAAGCCCATGCCCTCGATGGTGGCTCCTGCCTGGCTGCACAAGTCGATGATGCCCTTGCCAGCATTGCCGAAAGCCAGGAAATCATCAATGAAGAGCACATGGTCGGCAGGGGTGAGATACTCCTTGCTGATGACAATGGTGTAGTCACGATGCTTGGTAAACGATGTCACGGTTGAGGTGTAAAGGTCGTTCATCGTAGAAGGCTTCTTCTTCTTGGCAAACACCACGGGGAGCTCCATCAGGAAGCCGAGCATGATGGCAGGAGCGATGCCTGAGGCCTCGATGGTGATGATCTTGTTGACGTGAAGGTCCGAAAAACGGCGGATGAACTCCACGGCAATGAGCTTCAACAGATTGGGGTCCATCTGATGGTTGATGAAACGGTCTACTTTCAGGATGCCGCCTTCGAAGCAGCGTCCCTCGTTCAGGATGCGGTCGCGTAATACTTTTAGTGCCATATCGATAGATTATGTTTGATCATGTTGCCGACGGCAAGCCGGATATTGGCCTGGGCGACGTCAGGACGCATGGCCTCTGCCAGGGGCATGCCTGGCGGGTTGATGCACTCCACCTGTGCAAAGCCTGCCTCGAGCAGCTGGTCGCGATGGCTGATGCGTCCTGCTATGAGTGCTACGGGAACGTCTGCTGGCGTATGGCGGAGAATGCCCATGGGCAGCTTTCCCATCAGCGTCTGACGGTCGGCACTGCCCTCGCCAGTGATGACATAGTCAGCATCGGCTACCAGCCGGCTGTAGCCTACCGTGTCGAGCAGCACGTCGATGCCTGGACGGCAGTCGGCATCGAGATACTGCAGCAAGGCATAGCCCACACCACCAGCGGCACCAGCACCTGGCGCTGTGGAGCGGTCGTAACCGAAATGGCGCGCTGAGACTGTTGCAAAACGCTGTGCACGGGCATCGAGACGGGCCACCACAGCTGCCGTGGCTCCCTTCTGGGGACCATAGACATGGGCGGCTCCCAACGGACCACAGAGCGGGTTCTGAACATCGGTAGCCATAGTGAAACGCACGTCATCAGGCATTTTGACATCATCCCAGCAGCCATGTGGTGCCAACGCATCGATGAGGGCGCGCAGCATGCCCTGTCCGGCATCGCTGGTGGCACTGCCTCCCAGTCCGACGATGATATGACGGGCACCACGACGTATGGCATCGGCAATCAGCTGGCCAGTACCATAGCTAGTAGCCACCAGTGGATTGCGGTCAGCCTCTGCCACCAGCATCAGCCCGCTGGCCTCGGCCATCTCGACCACCGCCAGCTCATCACAGAGCAGATAGCGGGCCATGATAGGCCGTAGCAACGGATCGCGGACGGGAACCTCCACCAGCTGTCCTCCTACGGCGGCATGGAAGGCCATCATAAATCCCTCGCCACCATCACTGACCATGAGCTGACAGACATCGGCACTGCTACAGACAGCCCGAGCACCCTCAGCAGCAGCCTCGTTGGCCTGCTGGCTGCTGAGACAACCCTTGAAGGAGTCTATCGCCATCACTATTTTCATCATCTGTTGTCGGAAAACAATTATTTCGCAAAAGTACAAAGAAACCGCGAATCTACCAAGCATCTAATACAAAATTTGGCTGGTAGCCCCATGATTTCACGACAGGAATGCTCTCGTATGAAAAGAAATGACTACCTTTGCACTCGACAAGAGAAACGATGAGAAAACTGCGAACGATAGAAATGAAACGCCTGTCGGTGGAGGAATTCCAGCAGGCAGAGAAGCTGCCACTGGTAGTCGTACTTGACAATGTGCGGTCGATGCACAATGTGGGTTCTGTACTGCGTACTGCCGATGCCTTTCGTGTGGAAGAGGTGGTGCTATGCGGCATCACTGGTTCCCCTCCCCACCCGGAGATACACAAGACGGCCCTGGGTGCTGAGGACAGCGTGAACTGGCGCCACTGCAGCAGCACCCTCGAGGCAGTAGAGGCTCTGAAGGCAGAGGGTGTGGAGGTGCTCAGCGTGGAACAGGCGGAAGGGTCGAGCATGCTCCCATCGTTTCATGCCCAGCGGGGTAAGCGCTATGCCATCGTGCTGGGCAACGAGGTGAAAGGGGTAGAGCAACAGGTGATAGATGCGTCAGCAGGCTGTCTGGAGATACCCCAGCTGGGCACCAAGCACTCCATGAACGTATCGGTCACCGCAGGAATCGTCATCTATCACTTTGCCCTCGACCTCATACTTTCATAATGACATGCTGAGATAAGGCAAGATGGTCTTCCCCACGTAGGAAAAGACCCTCTTCAGTGTGGGAACAAGTATGAATCCACATGGGCAAGGAGCCTTTTTCGAGAACGCAAGAAGCACGACAAAATGAACCAAAGAAGAACCAAATGAGATCAATAAGCTAAGAACAAGACAAGGACAAGACAAGGACAAGACAAGAACAAGACAAGAACAAGACAAGAACAAGACAAGAACAAGACAAGAACAAGACAAGAACAAGCTAAGCACAAGCTAAGAAGGAGACACGTATCAAAATCCCCGTCGACATACTCTTGCCACATGACAAAAGTGACCAGTGACGGCTTCATATTCTGTACCCAGCCTTATCCGTTGACATTTCCATCGGCTATGTGATACCGCTTTCTTGGTTTGCTCAGCACCTGCACGCTTTAGATAATGCTCATGGTGAGCAGAAAAAATCCGACCTGTGCGGTTGAAGATTGATACTTGATGAAAAAAATAGACTTTTATCATGACCATTGGCATGAAGCTCACTGGCAGATATCGCTTTAGCCAGCCGTGCGCTAGCCACGAGTGAAGGACATCGCGTAGCCTCGAGTGAAGGACATCGCGTAGCCACATTCCCGAGCAAGCTCGCCTACCCGTAGCCTTTCCCCTCCCCTCCTCTTAGGGGAACTTTTGGAGCAGCGAGAGCAGAGCCAAACTAGTTTGAGCTATGCCGAGTCG
>JAIKWS010000008.1 GCA_024684515.1 Prevotella sp. | reverse complement strand
GCGGAGCATATCGAGAGAGGCAGCATCTGGCTCGGCATAATCGTGGAGCATCTTCTCTGTCATCTGGGCGTTGCAATGGATACCTTTGTGGTTCTTGAAACGTTCCTCCTGGATTTTGCGGGCTGTGATTACTCGTGCACGAATAGCTGAGGAAGGTTCGCCGGGCTGCATTTGAGATAGTTGTGCGAAGGGAACGGCCTGAATCTCGCAGTGGATGTCGATGCGGTCGAGTAGGGGACCACTGATCTTGTTCATGTATTTCTGGATTTGGCCAGGTGTGCAGTGACAGTGGTGTGTCGGATCGCCATAGTAGCCACAGGGACAGGGATTCATCGAGGCGATGAGCATGAACGAGCAAGGATACTCTATGTTGTATTTCGCTCGGCTGATAGTGATTTTACGGTCCTCAAGCGGTTGACGCAAAACTTCCAAAACAGAACGGGACAGCTCAGGCATTTCGTCAATGAAGAGAACGCCATTATGAGCAAGTGATATTTCACCAGGCTGCGGATTGTTGCCGCCACCGACCAGAGCGACTTGCGATATTGTATGATGCGGTGCACGGAATGGTCGCTGGGAGATGAGACTAGTATCACGACTCAGCTTGCCAGCTACGCTATGTATTTGTGTCGTCTCCAGGCTTTCTGCTAATGACAGAGGTGGCAGGATACTAGGCAAACGCTTGGCCAGCATGGACTTACCACTTCCTGGAGGGCCTATCATGATGAGATTGTGACCTCCAGCAGCAGCTACCTCGAGTGCTCGTTTCACGCTTTCCTGTCCTCGCACTTCTGCGAAGTCCATCTCATATTTGTTCTGCTGATTGTAGAACTCTTGCCGTGTGTCTATGATGGTGGGTTGGTATTTCTTGCTTCCGTTGAGAAATTCTATGACCTCTGATAGCGTCTGCATGCCGTAGACCTCCAGCTGATTGACTACGGCAGCTTCGCGGATGTTCTGTTGTGGCACAATGAGTCCCTTGAATTTCTCCTTACGTGCTCTGATGGCGATGGGCAGTGCACCTCTAATGGGTTGCAGACGACCGTCCAGACCTAGTTCTCCTACCAGCATGTAGTCATTGAGTACATTGCCCTCCACCTGGCTATTGGCAGCTAGAATGCCTATTGCTAGTGGCAGGTCGTAGCCAGAGCCCTCTTTCTTGATGTCGGCAGGCGATAGGTTGACTATGATGTCCATGGTAGGTTTTTTGAAGCCACTATTGATGGTCGCAGCACGTATTCTGTCATAGCTTTCCTTGACTGCAGCATCGGGTAGTCCAGTCATGTGAAACTGCACTCCTCTTGTCATATTCACTTCCACCGTAACTGTAGTGGTTTCCAGACCGTTAACAGCTACTGTATATGTCTTTGCAAGCATATTTTTTAGGTTTTGTAGGGCAAAGATAGTACAAATCGAGCAAAATACAAAAGAAAAATGCATTTTTCTTTATATTTCCACGGTGCAGCCTATCCTCCGCGAAGCCAGAGATATGAATTTCTTGGTGAAATAAATAGACTTTGATTATAAGAATTGATATTCTCTGTTGTTAGAAGTCATTACACTTGTTATAATCATTTTTATTCCAAAGAATAGAAGATATCTTAAATCACAATGAAAATACACAAGAAATTGCAGAATCCTCGCTGACACACAAATGGGGGCTTTTGTCGAGTAAAACTGGCTAATTGGTAGATTAGTCGAATGTGTCCTTTTTTCATTTCTTGATTATTACTATGCGATTTTTTCGATAATTGTTTGGCGAAACAATTTTTTTTGTCTATCTATGTAAGGTAAATCTAATCCTTATCAATAAAGTTCTTATGAAGACAACGGTTTTTCGTGTTTTGTTTGCCCTTATGGCAGTGTTTTGCGTCTCGCCATTGATGTCTCAGACGCTGGTGTTCAATCATCCCGACGGCAGTGTGTCGAAAGTAGCCATTCCAGCTTCCTTGAGCATTTCGTCAAGTGGCGACAAGCTGGTTATCGAGAGCGGTAGCACGCGCTTTGAGCTAGACAAGGATCGTATGTTGGCCATATTCTACCAAAGTGGTAAGGGTGACGTGAATGATGATGGAACAGTTACAATCGCAGATGCCACCAAGTGGTGGACATCATTCTGAATGGTGCTTATGAGAAGACTCCCGCAGGTGTCGAGACAGTCGATCTCGGCCTTTTCAATATAGAATATGTGAACCCATACAACGGAAAGAAGATGTCCGTTATGCTCCGCACAGACTACGATGAGGAGGTCACGAAACTACTGGATGCTATCGGGGTGAAGCCCTGAGCCCCGATTTGGGTCACCCCAT
>JAIKWS010000129.1 GCA_024684515.1 Prevotella sp. | reverse complement strand
ATAATTAATATATAATATATATATTATATATTAATTATAATTTTTTGTGCTACTTTTTTCAAAACAACTAGATTTCCCTTTTCCCTTTTCCCTTTTCCCCTTTTAACATTTCGATATGCCTAGATTTTAACATTTCAGTGGCTCAGATGCTAGTCGAGTAAACACATGTAACAACAGGAATGAAAGACGATTGCAATGACAACCTAAAGGCACTCAGCCATGCGGCTAATGCCTGCGGGGTGAGGCTGTAATACGTGACTTTGTACCGCCAAATTCTCGTAAGTTTAACCTACCTTCCTGTTTGAGGGAGATGACCGAAAATGGTTTACGATATACATGATGGTAAACGGTGAACGAATCGTTCACCGTCGATAGGATGTAGCAGGATCTAAACCACCACCCTAATTTGGGGTAGTGGTTTTGATAAGCTTCTTCATCGATGACTCGCTCGATTACATTGACCATATCGACGAATTACTGAAAAAAATAGGAAAGGCCCCTCACAGTCTCGTAAGACCCTCCGAGCACGTTTCTCTCCATTTAACCAGCTGAGATTTCTGATTCAATCTGCAAGGGATATGCGTCCGAGAGCGTTGTCATACAGCTGGATACAAAGCGGTTACACATCACACAAGGGAGAAACGACCCACGTGGTCTTACAAGTGTTAAAAGGAAAAGGGAAAAAGGGAAAAAGGGAAATTTGGTGTGACTGAACATGCAACAGGAGAGAAAGAAGATGAGAAACCGTCTTCTTGCCCAACGAAACGCCAGGGCAAGCACCAAGTGTTAAAACAGGGAGGAAAAAGGGAAAAAGGGAAAAAGGGAAATTTACCGTGTTTGAACATGCAACGAAGAGAAGAAGAAGGTAAGAATTTATTATTATATATATTTATAATTAATATATAATATATTATATATTAATTATAATTTTTTTGTGCCACTTTTTCAAAGAAACCAAATTTCCCTTTTTCCCTTTTTCCCTTTTTCCCTTTTTCACTTTTAACATTTCAGTCTCCGTCTGCTGCGCTGCCTACACAACTCTATCCGCATCTCTTTCTATTGCGAAAATACTTTACAAAGTAAGCAAAATGCACTGACGCCAAAAAGTAATTTTACTTTACATTTTCCACTTTCATGAGAAGTTTTTTTACTCCCTCACTAGGCAGAAAAATTTTCCTGGTGAGGAAAAAAGTTCTGCCTTGCACCCCCAAAAAGACGGACAACGCTCAATCATCTGACCCTTTGTCAAAATTTTAAACAAATTGGAACCTTCTACCACCAGCGATTCCCCTCTCTCGGAAATCGGGGGAAGAAACAGGGGCATCGGAGCCGGAGTTCAACCGCCAGGGAAACACCTTTGGGAAAGCATCTCAGCCGCATGGCCTGCCATGCGGCCAGCTCATCCTTCAGGTCACTGCGGGAGTGAAGATGATGCGACGGCCTTCCTGTTTGGAGGAGACGAAACCCTTGATGGAAGCCCATTGCTACACATGTCGATGAGGATGACTCCCTGAAACAGGGACTCATCGATGGTGAACTATAAACCCCTTACATTTATAGGAACTTGTCGAGGGCTTTGATGTGTTAAAAGGGGAAAAGGGAAAAAGGGAAAAAGGGAAATTTGGTGTGACTGAACATGCAACTGGAGAGAAAGAAGATGAGAAACCGTCTTCTTGCCCCAACGCAACGCCAGGGCATCGGAGCCGAAGGTCAACCGCCAGGGAAACATCTTAGGGAAACCATCTCAGCCCCATGGCGATCCCCTTCCATTAAGGGGCGGTGAGTGCCATGCGGCTAAGGTCTGCGGGGTGAGGCTGTAATACGTTACTTTGTACCGCACTCCCTGTACAAGAGGAAAGAAAAGAGCATTTCTATAATGATCATGACTATGCACAGGACAAATGGTTGGAACAACAGTCCGACGACCAGGGAGAGAATCGGGATGACAATGGACAGTATCAGATAGCTCCTGGACTGGTAGAGCCATGAGTAGGGCATCAGATGGGCACCAAAAATCATGCTATACACCATCAGCATCTTGTCTGGGACAGCCGCAAACACCCACATGGCAATCAGGATATAAAGCATCTGGTTTACACTGAAGATGATGCCTGCCTTCGTGAGCGGATTACCTTTTCCTTCAAAGTCTATGCTGAGCATCTTCGATACTCCCCAGGCCAAGGGGAATAGGATTGCCGAGCAGCAGAAGGTGAGGATGTTCTTCGTCTCCATACTGTAATGGGTGAGATGCACGGCAAGGATCAGTCCCCATACGACCACGGAAGCCAGAATGAAATGGAGTCCTTTCTTCTGACGTTTCGCGCAATCCCTGTGCAGTTCTTGAAGTTCCATATGTCTCGTCTTGTTTTCTATATTATTCTTCTTTGGTTGTACATCTGATACAGGGTGGAGGGGACCGTGATGTCACTCTCGTCTGATAGCTGCTTGCGAGCCTGGTCTATCTCGTCAACCCTCTGTCTGTACTTCTTCTTCGTATGATAGCTTTTGCCCGTCGTGGTCTTTTGCGAATTCATAAGCTGCCAATGCGCTATCATAGACGAATTGTACGAAGTCATTTTCCTTCGGTCACTAAAAACTGCCGGGCTTCCACATATCCCTGTTTAACGGCCTTTCTGAAACTCACCATTGCTGCTTCTACATCCTTCTGGACACCATGCCCATAGTAATAGCAGAGACCGAGATAATATTCAGAGGCTGCATGGTTCTTTTTGATTGCTTGTTCAAACCAATAGACCGCCTGGGAATAATCCTGTCTTACCCCAAGGCTAGCGTATGCCTAGGGTATGGCAAGAGTCTCGCTGAGGTGCCTTCAGTTTCTAGAGTTTCTCTCCGTAGCAGAGGTCACCACAGTCGCCAAATCCTGGAACGATGTATTTGTACTCGTTCATGCCGGGGTCGATGGCAGCACACCAGAGTGTGACATCGTCGCTGACCGTATTCCTCAGCAATTCGACACCCTCAGGGGCAGCAATGACGCAGGCGATATGTACGCTGGTAGGACGGCCGGTCTTTAATAGTGCTCCATAGGCAGCAACCATCGAGCCACCCGTAGCCAGCATGGGGTCGACGATGATCAGCGTCTTGCCCTTGATGCTGGGAGAAGCCATATATTCGGTATGTATGCCTACCTCGGTATGCTCGCGGTTGGTATACATGCGATAGGCAGAGATGAAACCGTTGTCAGCATGGTCAAAGACCCGCAGGAATCCCTCGTGGAAGGGCAGTCCGGCACGTAGGACGGTAGCCAGCAGGATGTCGTCCTTGATGAGCGGGATGTCAATCGACCCCAGTGGGGTGTTGACGGTCTTTGGCTTGTAGTTGAGTGTCTTCGACAGCTCGTAGGCCATCATTTCACCAATGCGCACCACGTTGTGCCGGAAGAGCATGCGGTTGCGCTGGTAGCTCTTGTCGCGCAGCTCGGACATGAACTGATTGATGACCGAGTTCTGTTCAGAGAAATTGATTACTTTCATATATAAAGATGTAGGGTGTTGTAGTATCTTAGCAGCAGTTGGTGAGCGGGTTGTCGCACAGCCACTCTACCTCTATCCATCCAGTTCCTCGTCCGTCGAGGGTTTTCACTTTCACCCAGTCGCCTTTCACGTCGATGGGACGTACTAGCTGTTCGCCCTTGAGCGTGAAGCTGACAGAGGCCCGCTTCGATGGCTGGCTGCGCAGGGGCAGGTCCTCGCCACCATAGTTGCGTGTGCCTACGGCGATGGTGGAGTAATGAATCCAGTAGCCAGTGGTAGAGCCTTTCAGCTTGACTTCCACGAAGTCACCATCCTCGTCGAAGGCCCCATAGCAGTTGTCCACGATGCGCCACCAGCCATTGGTGGCCTTTGTCAGCAGGAGGGTGGCGCTTCTGTCGACGGGAATCTTGTCCACCACCTTCCCCTTGGGACTGCTACGCACATTGGTGAAAGGCCCGTCGGTGTCGTAGATATACACACTCACGTTCTGTGCCTGACCTATCAGGGCACAGAACATGAAAATCGTGATCAGGAAAAAGCTTCGCTTCATCATCGTTATTGTTATAGGCCACGGGCTTTGAGCAGTGCCGAGGCATCGGGTTGTTGCATTCCAGTGAAATCAGAGAAGAGCTGCATGAGCGGCAGTGTGTTGCCCTTGCTGAGAACTTTCTCGCGCATATCCTTACCCACGGCAGGATCGAGGGCTCCACGGCTCTTAAACACATCGGCCACGTTGACTGCCAGCACCTCTGTCCAGAGATAGCTGTAGTAGCCGGCAGCATAGCCGCCACCCCATACATGGTTGAAGTAGCTGGTGCTGTAGCGAGGAGGAATCTGCTTGTCTAGCAGTCCGATACGGCTGAGAGTCTCTGTCTCGAAGGCGGCAGCCTGCTCGGCTGTGGGCACCTTGTCGAGAGCCAGCACATGCCAGGCCATATCGAGACAAGTGGCAGCGAGGTTCTCGCCCAGGGCATAGCAGGGCTGGAAGCTGATGCTCTTCAGCATGCGCTCCTTCAGGTCGGCCGGCATGGGCTCACCCGTCTCGTAGTGGCGGGCATAGTGGTCGAAGATCTCAGGAATGCTGGCAAAGGACTCGTTGAACTGTGATGGCATCTCCACAAAGTCACGGGCCACATTGGTGCCGCTCAGACTGGTATACTGGCAGTTGGAGAGCATGGCATGCAGGGCATGTCCGAACTCATGGAACATCGTCGTCACATCGTCCCAGGTGAGCAGCGAGGGCTGTCCTTCAGGTGCCTTGGCAAAGTTGCACACGTTGAACACGATGGGCAGCTGGTTGCGCTGGCGGCTCTGTGTGGCAAACTCGTCCATCCAGGCACCACCACGCTTGGTGGGACGGCGGAAATAGTCGCAGTAGAACAGGGCGACAGGCTTCTCGTTGCTATCGAAGACCTCAAACACCTTCATGTCAGGATGATAGGTGGGGATGTCGGTACGCTGCCTGAACGACAGGCCATAGACGCGGCCGGCAGCATAGAAGACACCATTCTGCATCACGCTGTCGACATTGAAGTAGGGCTTAGTCTCTTCATCGCTGACGTTGAACTGCTCCTTTTTCATCTTGGCCGAATAGTAGAAGCGGTCGTAGGGCTGCAGCTGGAAGTCGGCACCCTCCGTCCGACGGGCATAGTTCTCGATGGCACGGGTCTCGGCATCTGCCTTGGGCCTGTAGGCAGCAATCAGATTGCGCAGGAAGTCGTAGACGTGGGCAGTGTCCTGAGCCATCGTAGGCTCTAGCGAGTAGGCGGCATAGCTGTCGTAACCCAGCAGCTGGGCCTGCTCGGCACGTAGCCTGGCTATCTCAGCGGCTATGGGGAAAGTGTTGAACTGTCCTGTGCCATCGGCACGATGGATGGAAGCCTCGAAGACACGACGACGCAGGTCACGGTTGTCAAGACTGGTGAGCAGTGGCTGCTGTGTGGTATTGACAATCACGATGCAGTAGGGCTTCTGCCCGCCCAGGTCCTCGGCATCCTGCTTGCACTGTGCAATGTCGGCCGGGCTGAGTCCTGACAGCTCCTCCTCGCTGTCTACCCATACCACAGCATGGTTGGTGGCATCAGGAAGCACGTTGCCCCATTGCTGCTGCAGGTCGCTGATGCGCAGGTTGATCTCCTTCATACGGGCACTCTTCTCGTCGGTCAGCAGGGCACCCTCGCGTACAAACTCCTTATAGGTCTCCTCGGTCAGTTTCTTCTGCTCGCCTTCGAGGCTGGCAAAGTCGTTGTCATAGACCGTCTTGATGCGCTGGAAGAGTTGCTTGTTGAACGATATCTCGTTGCCCAGGTCGGTCAGCATGGGCATCACCTTTTTCTCAATCTCAGCCAGTTCTGGTGTCTTGTCGGCTTCTACCAGTGCAAAGAAGATACGGCTGACGCGAGATAGCACCAGGCCACTCTCCTCGTAGGCGAGGATGGTATTCTCGAAGGTAGGTGCCTCGCTGTTGCTGACAATCTTCTCAATGTCGTCTTTCTTTTGCTGGATGGCCGTCTCAAAGGCCGGCAGATAGTGCTGAGGCTGAATCTTGTCGAACTCGGGAGCGCCATAGGGCAGGCTGCTCTCCTGTAGTAGTGGGTTGTCGGCAGAACGTCCTCCGTTCTGGCATGCTGATAGTTGAATCATAGTGGCTGCAATGCCTGCAAGAAGCAATGAATTGAAAATTCTCTTCATAGTGGTAGTGGTTTTTAGATGAGCGAGAAGGCAACGTCCATCATGTGCGTGAAAGTGGTCTGTCGTTCTTCAGCTGTGGTGGCCTCCCCCGTCAGGATATGGTCGGAGACGGTCAGGATGACCAGTGCCCGTTTGCCTGCCCGTGCCGCATTCATATAGAGTGCCGATGCCTCCATCTCGATGGCCAGCACACCCATGTTCATCCACTTGTCGTTGTGCGCATTCTCAGTGTAGAAGGTATCGCTGCTGAGCACGTTGCCCACCTTGTAGCGATAACCGAAATGATCGCAGGCGTCAGCAGCAGCACGCAGCAATGAGAAGTCGGCAACGGGTGCGAAGGTGCCTGGCAGCTCGTACTGCGATGCGTAGTTGGAGTTGGTACAGGCGCCAATGGCCAGTACAAGGTCGCCCACATGCAGGTCGGGATGGATGGATCCGGCAGACCCCACGCGGATGATGGTCTTCACATCATAGAAGTTGTAGAGCTCGTAGGTATAGATACCAATGGACGGGATGCCCATGCCGTGCCCCATCACGCTGACCCGTTTTCCCTTGTGATAGCCCGTGAATCCGAGCATGTTACGCACATTGTTGAACTGCACGGGATTCTCCAGGAATTTCTCGGCCATGAACTTGGCACGCAAAGGGTCGCCTGCCATGATGACGGTCTCGGCAATATCGCCGAGCTTAGCCCCGATGTGGGGAGTAGGTGTGTTTGCCATAAGCTATCTTTGTTTTGGTTCGTTTACGCCTGCAAATATAGTCATTTTATTTCAATCTTTTGCTAACTGCGGGTGGCAAAACTTTGCGGGAAAGCATTGTTTTTTGATACTTTAACCAAAAAAGCGCTGTGTTCGCACAAAATTCTTTCAACTTTCAACTTTTAACTATAAACTTTTTCGTACCTTTGCAGGCGAAAAATAATAAGTAACGAACATTTTTAAACATAACAAAAGCAATGGCAAAGTTAGATTTGACACAGTACGGCATCACTGGCAGTAAGGTGATTGCCCACAATCCGTCGTATGAGTTCCTCTTCGAGGAGGAGACAAAAGAAGGCCTGACCGGCTATGACAAAGGACAGCTCACCGAGCTGGACGCCGTGAATGTGATGACTGGTATCTTCACAGGCCGTTCACCTAAGGACAAGTACATCGTAAAAGACGCTCAGAGCGAGGACAAGGTATGGTGGACCTCTGAGGAATATCCCAATGACAACCACCCCATGACAGAAGAGGTATGGGGCAAGGTAAAGGAAATCGCCATCAAGGAGCTCTGCGACAAGGAGCTGTATGTCATGGACGCATACTGCGGTGCCAACGAGGCTACCCGTCTGCGCGTACGCTTCATCATGGAGGTGGCCTGGCAGGCTCACTTCGTGAAGAACATGTTCATCCAGCCTACCGCTGAGGAACTGGAGACCTTCGAGCCGAACTTCGTGATCTTCAACGCCTCTAAGGCCAAGGTTGAGAACTTCAAGGAGCTGGGTATGCGCAGCGAGACCTGTGCTGCCTTCAATACCACCAGCCGCGAGCAGGTCATCATCAACACCTGGTATGGTGGTGAGATGAAGAAGGGTATCTTCTCGATGATGAACTACTATCTGCCCCTGCAGGGTATTGCCGCCATGCATTGCTCGGCCAACACCGATATGGAGGGTAAGAACACCGCTATCTTCTTCGGACTCTCTGGCACTGGCAAGACCACACTGTCTACCGATCCTAAGCGTCTGCTCATTGGCGACGACGAGCACGGATGGGACGACGAGGGTGTGTTCAACTTCGAGGGTGGTTGCTATGCTAAGGTCATCAACCTCGACAAGGACAGCGAGCCCGACATCTACAATGCTATCCGTCGCGATGCACTGCTGGAGAACGTTACTGTTGACGAGAACGGCAAGATTGACTTCGCTGACAAGAGCGTCACAGAGAATACCCGCGTGAGCTATCCTATCGAGCACATCGAGAAGATAGTGAAGCCTATCTATGGCAAGAGCGCTGGTCCTGAGGCCCAGAACGTGATCTTCCTGAGTGCTGATGCCTTTGGCGTGCTGCCCCCAGTATCTATCCTGACTCCCGAGCAGACAAAGTACTACTTCCTCTCTGGATTCACAGCCAAGCTGGCAGGTACCGAGCGTGGCATCACCGAGCCTACTCCTACTTTCTCTGCTTGCTTCGGACAGGCCTTCCTCGAGCTGCATCCTACCAAGTATGCTGAGGAGCTGGTTAAGAAGATGGAGAAGAGCGGTGCCAAGGCTTATCTGGTCAACACAGGCTGGAACGGCACAGGCAAGCGTATCTCTATCAAGGATACACGTGGCATCATCGACGCTATCCTGGGTGGCGCTATCCTGAAGGCTCCTACCAAGAAGATTCCTTACTTCAACTTCGAGGTTCCCACAGAACTCGACGGTGTGGCATGGGGCATCCTCGATCCTCGCGACACCTATCAGAATCGTGCCGAGTGGGAGGAGAAGGCAAAGGATCTCGCTGGCCGCTTCATCAAGAACTTCAAGAAGTACGAGGGCAACGAGGCCGGCAAGGCACTGGTCGCTGCAGGTCCAAAACTCTAAAGTTTGGGATCGGAAGCAGCGAGTTTACCGAACTGGTCGCTGCAGGTCCAAAACTCTAAGATCTAGAGATATCACATAGACAGAGCCTGTTCACATGATGTGAGCGGGTTCTGTTTTTTCTACTATCGGTATGACATGCCCTAGACATAGCAGTCTTTGACATAAGTCAACAGCATGAACTTGATTAGAATAATTAAGCGGAAAGAGGCCTTTTTTCCAGGAAAAATGACTACCTTTGCATAGTCAATAGTCGTGATGACTACACACTTTATTCATTAGGTTAGTAGTTAATAGATTTAAGGTAAAGATTATGTTATTAGATTGCGGAGTGCGGAGTGAGTGATTCATACCGCACTCTTTTTATTTGTTTTCCTTTTGCATTTCCCTCGACTTTTCGTAACTTTGTAAGAATTCGCTGGATTTCTTTGTATAAAGGCAGTCTGGGGAATTGAAGAAAAACTGGGTTACGAATTGGAGACCGTACTCATTTCCACATTCTGCTATAAATTGCTTCAATGAACGCCCGATGAAGAGCCACCAGCCGTTTTATGGCTCATCATCGGATGCAAAGGTAATCATTTCTTCTGAATACACCAAACGGAATGCGTTTTTCTTGTCTGTTCTATTCTAAATGTTTGTGATGAGTCGCAAACACTAAGATATAAGTCACATTAGTTTTCTCAATTCTTCAGGTTCAGGCAGAATTCCTTCGTATTCCTTAGGCAACTCTGACGAGGTGCGATAG
>JAIKWS010000032.1 GCA_024684515.1 Prevotella sp. | reverse complement strand
AAGGGCGGGTAATCGGCTTGCCGCTTCGCTCGTCGAAGAATGAGCAGAGCCAAACTAGTTTGAGCTATGCCGAGTCGCGACAATAATCGTTTCTTTAGTACGCTTCGCTCGTCGAAGAAGTCAGCGAAGCTAACTGGGCAGGGGTGGGGTAAGCAACGAGGGGGCCCGCAACGAGAGGCCTATAAACAAACTTTCGCAACGAGGGGGCATCATCGTTGTCGATGCGTTTGTCCATCGAGAAAGTAGCGGCTTCACATGGTCAAAAGGGGACAAGAAGCCGTAAATACTGCTAAAAAACGTAAATAGTTGCGCATATTACAAAACTTTCGGCTACCTTTGCAGTCAAAAGTGCGACAGTAAAGCTGTCATCATCAAAAACGAATAACGAGGATCGCTGCCTGCCCGCAAGGCGGTGGCAAGAAAAAGCAATCATCAAGGTGAGCATCACAGGAATAGCCAGAAAGTTTTTCGCTCCCCGCTGGCGGGAGCTGGAACGCCACAACAACGAGGCAGAGTCCCTCCAGCACGAGGTACTGTCGCGACTGGTGAGCCGTGCCAAGGATACGGAATGGGGCCGCTACCATAACTTTGGCAGCATGAAGACCTATGAGGATTTTGTGCGCAACAACCCACTGAACAGCTATGAGGAGCTGAAAGGACATATCGACCGCATGCGTCACGGAGAAAGTGACGTGCTGTGGCCAGGACGTGTGAAATGGTATGCCAAGTCGAGTGGTACCACCAACGACAAGTCGAAGTTCATCCCCGTGTCGAAGGAAGGTCTGAAGCGCCTGCACTATAAGGGCGGCACCGATGTGGTGGTGATGTATCTGCAGAACAACCCTCAGAGCCGCATGTTCGACGGCAAGGGCCTCATCCTTGGCGGCAGTCATCAGGCCAACTACAACCTGCCTGGATCGCTGGTTGGCGATCTGAGTGCCATCCTCATCGAGAACATCAACCCCGTGGTGAACCTGTTTCGCGTACCATCGAAGGGTACTGCCCTGCTGAGTGACTTCGAGGTGAAACGCGACCGCATAGCCCGTGAGGCGATGATGAAGAACGTGACGAACCTGAGTGGCGTGCCCTCGTGGATGCTCTCCGTGCTGAACAGGGTGATGGAACTGTCGGGAAAGACACACCTGGAAGAGGTGTGGCCCAATCTGGAAGTATTCTTCCACGGGGGAGTGGCCTTCACACCCTATCGCGAACAGTATCAGCAGCTTATCACCAGTCCGAAGATGCACTATATGGAGACCTACAATGCCAGTGAGGGCTTCTTCGGCATACAGAACGATCCCAGCGACAAGTCGATGCTGCTGATGCTGGACTACGATGTGTTCTACGAATTCCAGGAGGTGGGCACAGACCAGGTGGTGCCGCTGTGGGGTGTCGAGAAGGGCAAGAACTACGCGATGATCATCTCCACGTCGTGCGGACTGTGGCGCTATATGATTGGCGACACCGTGCAGTTCACCTCTACCAATCCCTATAAGATCATCATCTCTGGCCGCACGAAGAGCTTCATCAATGCCTTTGGCGAGGAGCTGATTGTGGACAATGCCGAGCAAGGTCTGGCATACGCCTGTCAGCAGACGGGTGCCCAGGTGCTGGAGTATACTGCAGCCCCCGTCTTCATGGATGCGAAGGCCAAATGCCGCCATCAGTGGCTCATCGAGTTCAGCACACCCCCTGAGGACATGCAGCTGTTTGCCCGACTGCTGGATGCCCGTCTGCAGGAGCTGAACAGCGACTACGAGGCCAAGCGCTATAAGGATATCACCCTGCAGCACCTGGAGATCATCCCTGCCCGCAAGGGACTGTTCAACGACTGGCTGAAGATGAAGGGCAAGCTGGGCGGCCAGCACAAGGTGCCCCGTCTGAGCAATAGCCGTGAGCATATCGACGAGCTGCTCCAGCTGTCGCTGGCTCAGTGATTCGCGTAAGGATGATACTAGCAAAAAACAAGGAACTAGGATGAAAAAACCGGAGATATTCACGTTTGGTGGTCGGAGACCAGGCAGAGGAGTCACGATGCTTGCCCTTGCCCTGCTCTCTGGCACAGGAGTGGTGGCAGGCCTGTCGTCCTGTGCCCGCATGGGCAATCCCGACGGAGGGTGGTATGACGATACCCCCCCTCGTGTGGTGAGTGCCTCGCCGGCGGAAGGTGCCATCAACGTGTCGTCGAAGAAGGTTGTCATCAATTTCAACGAATATATCAAGATTGAGAATGCCCAGGAGAAGGTCATCGTCTCACCACCCCAGCTGGAGCAAGCCGATATCAAGGCTGCCGGCCGCCGCATACTGATAGAGCTGAAGGACACACTGAAGGAGAACACCACCTATACGGTGGACTTCAGCGATGCCATCAGCGACAATAACGAGGGTAATCCGATGGGCAACTATACCTACAGCTTCTCTACCGGCAATCAGATAGATACACTCGAGGTGTCGGGCTATGTCCTCAATGCCGAGGACCTGGAACCCGTGAAAGGAATACTCGTAGGCCTCTATCCCTACGACACGCCGGACAGTGCCTTCCATCACGAGGCGATGATGCGTATCTCCCGCACTAATGCCGGTGGGCAGTTCAACATCAAGGGTGTGGCAGACGGCAAATACCGCATCATGGCACTGAACGATGTGGATGGCGACTTCGTGTTTGGACAGAAGAGCGAGCTGGTGGCCTATTCACGCGACAGCATCAAGCCAACGTGGAAGCCGGATACACGACAGGACACCATCTGGCGCGACTCCCTGCACATCGCCAATATCATCTCTATACCCTATACCCACTTCCTGCCCGACGACATCACGCTGCTGAGCTTCCAGGAGCCACAGACAGACCGCATGCTGCTGAAGACAGAACGGGAGAAGCCCGAGAAGCTGGGCATCTACTTCACCTATGGCCACGACTCGCTGCCTGTGCTGACAGGCCTCAACTTCAACAGCGACAGTGCCTTTGTGGTGGAGGCAACGGAGAAACGCGACACCATCTTCTACTGGCTCCGCGACACGGCACTGGTGAATATGGACACGCTGAACATAGAGATGCGGTCGATGATGACAGACACGCTGGGGGTGCTGCAGGAGCATATCGATACGTTGACGTTCCAGTCGAAGGTGTCGTACGAGAAGAGAAGCAAAGACTTGCAAAAGGAATTCGAGAAATGGCAGAAGGAACAGGAGAAGCTGAAGAAAAGAGGTGAGCACTACGACAGCATCATGCCCCAGAAATATCTCGAGCCCAGGTTCTCGAACATGCAGATAACACCCCTGGACAATATCACCATGGAACTGCCAGAGCCGCTGGCAAAATGCGACACCTCGGCTATACATCTCTATTCTAAACAAGACACGCTGTGGTTTGAATCACCCCACGAGGTCAGACAGCTATCGACCAGGCAATACGTGATCTCTGCCAACTGGCAAGCGGGCACCGACTACAGCCTGGAGATCGACTCGGCAGCCGTCGAGGGTATCTATGGCCTGGTGAACAAAGCTGCCAAACAGGGCATCAAAGTAGGGAAAGCGGAGGACTTCAGCACGCTGAAGCTCGATATCTCAGGCATCCCCATCCCTGCCGGCGACTCTGTTGCCGTACTGCAGGTGCAGCTGCTCGACAACTCAGGAAAGATGCTGCGACAGCTGACAGCCAAAGACGGCAAGGTGGAATTCCTGTATGTGAAGCCCGCCACCTATTATCTCAGTGCCTTCTGCGATATGAACGGCAATGGCAAGTGGGATACGGGCATCTATGATGAGGACCGCCAGCCAGAGCCTGTCTTCTATTTCAATGAAGAGGTGGAATGTAAGGCCAACTGGGACGTCAGCCGCAAGTGGAACCTACGGGCCGTGCCACGTTACGAGCAGAAACCGGCAAAGATTGTGAAACAGAAACCCGAGCAGGCAAAGAAACTAAGGAACAGGAATCTGGACCGTGCCAAACAGCTGGGCATAGAATATATTCAGGAAAAGACGGGTGTAAGAATGTAGAAGACACCCTTTGGTAGAACAATAAAAAGCGTAGCGATATGAAAAAACTAGTGATCTTGTTTCTGGCTCTACTGCCTCTAAGCATGCAGGCACAGTCGGAATGTGGAACAGAGAACAATGCCTTCAAGGCAGGTGAGTTCCTGGCTTATGATCTGTACTTCAACTGGAAATTCGTATGGGTAAAGGTTGGGGCGGCATCGATGTCGACAGTCATGTCAACCTACGACGGCAGGCCTGCCTATCGCACCAATCTGATGACAAAAGGCAATGACAAGCTGGATGGCGTCTTCGTGATGCGCGACACACTGACCAGCTTTTGCAATATCGCCGACCTGTCACCACTCTACTACCGGAAAGGAGCACTGGAAGGCAAGCGATACTATGTCGACGAGCTGTGGTACAGCTATCCCAACGGACACTCGAAGGTGAAGATGCATCGCATCAACCGACATGGGGAGCACACCTGGAAGGAAGAGACCTATGACGACTGCGTTTACGACATGATGAGCATCTTCATGCATGCACGCAACTTCGACGCCTCGAAATTCAAGAAGAAGGATATCATCCCCCTGCCCATCACAGATGCCAAGCATCGCGAAGAGACATGGATCGTGTATCAGGGAAAGGAGAACTACAAGGTGGAAGACACTGGCGAGAAGTTCCGCTGCCTGGTATTCTCGTTCTTCGTACATGAGGATGACGAGGACAAAGAGCTCATCAAGTTCTTTATCACTGACGACGACAACCACATGCCAGTACGACTGGACATGAACCTCTCGTTCGGATCTGCAAAGGCCTACCTGCGCTCCTACCAGGGACTGCGCAATCCGGTGAAGTCGAAGATAAGATAACATCAGGACCTTGGACGAATCGCTATCACCCATTCTGGAGTTGCAACGACAGCGCATGCTCCTGCAGATGGAATACGAGCAGGAGAAGCAGCAGTTTGAACAACAACAGCAGTCACAAGGCATCGTCCGGCTAGTCAGTCGTGGCGATGCCTGGTTGCCTTTGCGGGTGGGACGCAGCTACTATAATTCCCTCAACCAGCTCTGCGTGGAAGTATTCCGACAGACGACTGCTGACGATGACGAAGCGATGGATCACAACTTCGAGTTCGGCAAGCCTGTACAGTTCTTCTGGATGAGCGGAGAAGAGGAGAAAAGCCCACTACCCATCGCCTTTCACACACTCTTCACAGGCACCGTCAGCTATGTCGATGGTGACCGCATGGTGGTGGTGGTAGCCGACAATGCCCCACTGGCAAGCCTTCAGGTCACGGAAGGGCTGCTGGGGGTGATGATCTTCTTCGATGAGACCAGCTACCGGCTGATGTTTGAGGCACTGGAGCGTACGATGCGTGCCAAGGGGCGTCTGGGCTATCTTCGCGACTTGTTCTATACCACCACCCGGCAGATGCGGGCAGAGACGCTGACCTTTGCCGACATGGGCTTTGACTATCTGAATCCCACGCAGGAGCATGCCGTCAACGAGGTGCTGCGAGCCAAGGATGTGGCTATCGTTCATGGTCCTCCTGGCACTGGCAAGACGACGACACTGGTGGAGGCCATCTACGAGACGCTGCGCAGGGAGAGCCAGGTGATGGTGTGTGCACAGAGCAATATGGCTGTCGACTGGATATCGGAAAAACTCGTGGACCGTGGACTGAACGTACTCCGCATAGGCAATCCCACCCGTGTTGACGACAAGATGCTCTCCTTCACCTACGAACGTCGTTTCGAGGCTCATCCCGACTATCCACAGCTATGGGCCATCCGCAAGGCCATACGCGACCTGCGAAGCCAGCGCAAGCGTAGCGACCAGTGGCATCAGAAGATGGACAGGCTGAAGAGCCGTGCCGTAGAACTGGAGATACGCATCAACCAGCAACTCTTTGGCGAGGCACGTGTCATCGCCAGCACACTGGTAGGCAGTGCCAACCGCCTGCTCGACGGTATGAAGTTCGGAACGCTGTTCATCGACGAGGCGGCACAGGCCCTCGAGGCAGCCAGCTGGATACCTATACGAAGGGCAGGACGGGTAATCTTTGCCGGGGACCACTGTCAGCTACCACCAACGGTGAAATGCTACGAGGCACTGAAAGGTGGACTGGGACGCACACTCATGGAGCGGATAGCCAGCCAGCGACCAGAAGTGGTGACACTGCTCCGCATGCAGTATCGCATGCACGAGGACATCATGCGCTTCAGCTCAGACTGGTTCTACCATAATATGATGGTGGCAGCACCAGAGGTACAGCACCGCAGCATTCTCGACCTGGACCTGCCCATGACCTGGATCAACACCGCTGATGACGAGGGAGAGGGAAAGGGGAAAGGCACCTCTCTGCTCAATGCCCCGGAGGCTGAGCTGGCACTGCTCTGCCTGCAGGCCTATTTCGAGATGATTGGCAAGGAGCGTATCCTGGAGGAACGACTGGACGTAGGCATCATCTCTCCCTATCGTGCCCAGGTGCAACTGCTGCGCCAGCAGCTGAGGAAAAGGGAGTTCTTCAAAACCTACCGCAGCTTGATCTCAGTAAACACCGTCGACGGCTTCCAGGGGCAGGAACGAGATATCATCGTCCTCTCACTGGTACGGTCGAACGACGAGGGACAGATTGGATTCCTGCGCGACCTGCGACGAATGAATGTGGCCATCACCCGTGCACGAATGAAAGTCATCATCCTTGGCGATCGCCATACCCTGACCCGCCATCCCTTCTATAGAAAACTCTGGCAATATATACAATCACTGAAAAACTGACTATGCGACACCAATTCTATATCCCCAGCAACCTTCAGGTCATCACCCTGCCCTCCTCCTCGCCAGTGGCCTACTGCGGCATTGCCGTACATGCCGGCACGCGTAACGAGAAGGCTGACCAGCAGGGACTGGCACATTTCTGCGAACACCTCACGTTCAAAGGTACGAACAGGCGAAATGCCATGCGTATCATCAACGATATCGAGGGGCTAGGGGGAGAGCTCAATGCGTTTACCAACAAGGAAGACACCGTATTTTACTGTGCCATCCAGCGAGAACATCTCCGCAAGGCCATCGACGTACTGGTCGACATTGTTTTCAATAGCATCTATCCCCAGGCGGAGGTGGAAAAGGAGTGCGAAGTAGTGTGCGACGAGATAGACAGCTATGAAGACACGCCAGCAGAACTGATCTACGACGAGTTTGAGAACCTGTTGTTCGACGGACATCCCCTGGGACATAACATTCTCGGCACAAGCGAGCAGGTGCGTACCTACACCAGTGCTGATGCAGCCCGCTTCACCCAGCAGTGGTACCGGCCGGAAAACTGCGTGCTGTTCGTGACGGGCACCGTGCCACCCTCGCTCTTGCCGGCAACAGCCAGCCAGACACCATGGCACTCCTTGCAGCCAGAAAAGACGACACCAGGATTCAAGGATGTGTCAGGACAACTGTTTGTACGCAACCGCCAGACACACCAGGCTCATGTCATGCTGGGAACACGTGCCTTTGCCGCCGACGATGACCGACGGTGGGTGCTCTACCTGCTGAACAATATTCTGGGAGGACCCTGTATGAACTCACGACTGAATCTCTCGCTGCGCGAACGCCACGCCCTGGTCTATACGGTCGAAAGCTCGATGGTGAGCTATAGCGATGTTGGACTCTGGTCAGTGTATTTCGGTTGTGATGCCGACGATGTGAAGCACTGTCTGCAACTGGTTCGCAGAGAACTCGATAAACTCATGGTAAGGCCGTTGTCCATGGGACAGCTACATGCTGCCAAGCAGCAGCTGCGGGGCCAGCTGGCTATCGCCAGTGACAACAGAGAGCAGATGGTGCTCGACTATGCGCGAAGCTTCCTCCATACAGGAAAGGGACGTACGGTGAACGATGTGATGGCACATATAGACGCCATCAAAGCAGACGATCTTCAGAAGGTTGCCTGTCAGCTTTTCGCCCCAGAAAGACTCACCACATTATTATATAAGTAGCGCAACATGTCAGAATCAGAAAAAGAAACGCTTTGTTTGCTCGTGAGTGTGAAAGGAATACATTTATATTAAAAGTCCTTAAATGCTTTGCTTTTTTTAGCACTTTTTTCTTCAAATTGCAAAAATAAGACTAACTTTGCACAAAAATGTACTATTTACTAACTTTTTAAAATAACTTTCTATGAAGAAACTTCTACTTCTTGTGGGGAGCGTGCTTTTTGCATTTTCCTCATTTGCGCAGGATGAAGATGTAACCTATTACATCCAGAATGCGGGCTTCGACGAAGATCTGACCTTCCAGGCAGATGGTTCGATGAAAGAAGCCGTCAGTACCACTACATCGTTGAGTGATCGTAGCTGGGCGTACATCGCAGCTGACTCTACAGTGTATGCACGTCCAAAAGAGACCAGTGGCCAGACTCGTCCTGATGGTCGTAAGATGGAAGCCGTGAATGGTTTCAAGGGCCGTATCAAGGGCTGGACAATGGAGTCGAATGGCAACTTCCCATCGTGTGAATGGACCTACTTTGGATCTGTCTCGTATGATATGACTGCTGAGGCTGTGCCTGTGGCTGACGATGGCAGTACCTATCTGCAGGTGGCAGAGCGTCCTACCGAGTTTGAGGGTGGCGATGGCTTCGTGTATCTGCGTGCCGGCTGGAGCAACATGGCTCTGTACAAGCAGGTGGTAAAGCTCCCATGTGCCGTCTATCGTCTGGAGTACTGGACACTCAACATGAATCCCAACACCTCGTCTGTTGCTCAGGACCTCACACAGATCGTGTGCCGCAAGGATGTGTTCAAGGACGAGGAAGGTACAGGCCTGAGTGCACAGGTATGGACAAAGCACGAGTTCGAGTTCACGCCAACGGCAGAGTTCACCATGCAGTTCGGCTATCAGGCTGCTAACGCTGGTTCTGGCGGACAGCCTATCGTAGCACTCGACGGTATCAAGCTCTACAAGATTGGTGAGGCTGACCCCATACAGCTGCTCGAGTCTGATATCTCTGACCTGATGGCAGAGTGCCAGGAGCTGAGCAGCCAGGCAGGCAATATGGACTACCTTGGACTGGCTCAGCAGATTGCTGACTATGAGTTTGAGCTGGAAGAGTATTTCGGTGGCGACCAGGCAGAACTGGAAGCTGCCCTGAAGATTGGCAACGAGAAGCTGGCTAAGTTCCGTGCCGCCATTGCCGAGATTTCAAGCGTCGAGGCCATGCTGGCCAAGATGGACAACCTGCTGCAGACCACCGACTATCCTGGAAAGGCAGAGCTTGAAGAGGCTTACAAAAAGATCCTGAGCTACAAGGAGAGCGACCTTGTTGAAGGCGTTGACGTAGCAGAGCAGATCCTGGGTGCTGTGGCAGAGGCTACCGCAGCTATCAAGGCTTACTATATGACACAGCAGGGCAGCATCGACAATCCTGCTGACTTCACCATCTTCGTTCAGCATCCTTGGTTCATCGACACCGATGCAGAACCTACACTGGTCGATGGCGAATGGATATTCCCCAAGCGCTATGATGAAGAGGGCAACGATCTCTATTCCGAGGGTAGCGCTAGCAGCCCCAACCTGAATAGCGAGGGATGGTTCATCGCAGGTGCCGATGGTGGCGACCAGCGTCTGAACTGGCAGCGTGGACGTAGCTGCTGGAATGCATGGAACAACAACTTCACGACAACAGTTGCCGTCGGTCAGACCCTCGAGGGCCTGCCTAATGGCTACTACACCGTCAGCGGTGACCTCTGCACACAGGCAGGCATGCTCACCAATCAGCACGTCTATGCCGAGAGCATTGCCGAGAAGAAGACCTCTTCGAGCATGACATTCGAAGGCTGGGACAACAACGAGTGGGAGACCCTGACGATGACCGCCGATGAGAAGGTGCTCGTCGTCGACGGCAAGCTGACAATCGGTGCCGAGGGAACAGGTAATGGCAGTGGTGCTGCCGGATGGTTCCTGGCTACAAACTTCCACCTCTACTATCTGGGTGAGGCTCCTGCAGAGGCTCTGAAGGAAGCATTCGACAACAAGGTGGTGGAGGCCAAAGAGCTGGCTGCAAACATCCACTTTGCTGCTGACAAGAAGGCATTCCTCGATTCTATTGCCCTCTATTCAGCCAATACCGACTATATCGCTGCGCTGACTGGTCTGGCTGCTGCCATGACAGAGGCTCAGAAGAGTGTGGCCAAGTACGAGGAGTACATCCCCAGCGATGGTACCATCGAGGGAAAGACCATTCCTACCGTACAGAACACGCTGAAGAAGAACGGTGGCGAAGGCTATGGCGCTGCTGAGGAGATTGTAGAGTTCGCATACAACTATGTCCAGAACTGGATAGCTTGCGACACTGCTACCTATACCAAGTTCGATGCTGTCGTTAACGTGCTGAAGAACTATGCCAACACCTACACACCAGCGTTCCAGAACGCTGAGCAGGTTGCCAAGTCTGCATCGGCAGCTGGCAAGGCCGCTCTGCAGGAGATCATGGATGCACAGAAGGCTGCCCTCATTGCTGAGATCAGAGACCTGGATACCATCAATGAATACATTACTGAGCTGAACCGCGTTATCGCTGTTGTGAAGAAGCAGAATATCGTTGACGATGCCAATGCTACTGACTACACTGCATTCATCCAGAACCCCAATCTCGAGGGCGAGGGAGGATGGAACTTCAATAAGGGCAATGGTAACACCAATACCGCTAGCGGACAGTGGCTCGACGGTACCAGCACACGCTATATCGACTCTTACAACGCAGAGGGACTGCAGGGCTTCATCGCTACACAGCTGATCAAGGACCTGCCAAATGGTACCTACACCGTCAAGGCTTACACACGTACTCCTGCCGAGGGTGCCTATATCCTGAATGCACCTGCTGCTGATACTACCTTCGTTGAGATTCCTATGAACTACTACACCACCATCAGCTCTACTGGCGAGGATTCCATCGCTGTGGCTTCTGATACCCACGGTCCTCTGTGGGAGCAGGCTAAGCTGAATGTGGAGGGTGAGATGGCTGTCACCGATCCTGAATATGACTTCTGGAGCAATGTCTACAATGCCAATAGCGGCAACGGTCGTGGATGGCAGATTCAGGAGATGGCTGGCATCGAGGTTAAGAACCACGAGCTGCTCATCGGTACAATGGCAGGTACTGCTGCCAGCAAGACTGAGAAGGTATTCGCAGGCAACTGGTACTCGGTAGGCGGATGGACACTGACGCTCACTGCCAAGGGTGATAACACCGGATGGGAAGGCCCATTGGCAACTGGCATCAGCAGCACGACGATCAACGACAACGTGGCCGACGGCATCTACACACTCTCTGGTGTGAAGACTGGCAAGGTGCAGCGTGGCCTGAACATCGTAGTGCGCAACGGAGAAGTTCGCAAGGTCATGGTGAAGTAACACCAATCCTTCTAGTCAATTCAATCCCTGTGCTTCTGACGAGGCACAGGGATTTTTTCGACCTGTGCGGTTGAAATCCTTATGAACAATCTGTAATCTCGCTAAACAAGGATAGTGTCATGGCCGGATGGCGCTCCCCTCCCCTCCTCTTAGGGGAAAGGCTACGGGTCGGCGAGCTTGCTCGGGAATGGGGCAGGGGTGGGGTCTGCA
>JAIKWS010000114.1 GCA_024684515.1 Prevotella sp. | reverse complement strand
CGGATTATAGTTATGAGAGATTGTCGAAAAGATAGGAAACCGCCGTATGCCGAACGGCACGTACGGTGGTGTGAGAGGTCGCATGGGGAACTAATCCCCATGCTCCTACTCGATCGACAAAAGTCAGCGAAGCTAACTGGCTGGGGGTGGGGTCTGCAAGACTAACTTTTTTAGAGAGTTTTATATGGCTGACGGCCCGCAACGAGGGTATACGGCATAAAGATGGGAGTAATAGATAGTTCTGCAGACCCCACCCCTTGCCCCTCCCCTCCTCGAGGAGGGGAGCGCCATCCGTTCATAAGCCATCCGTTCATAAGCCATCCAGCCATGATAGAATTCTCTTTTTTCTTTAAGTATCATTCTTCAACCGCACAGGTCGGATTTTTTTCATAGTTATAGAGAAATAATTGCCTAGTTGCAGGGATTTTTCTGGAGTGCACTCGAAAACTTTTTCCAGTGCACTCAAAAAATATTTCCAGTGCACTCGAAAAATAAGGCTAAAATTTGCCCTTTGTCAATGCACGGAGTCGAGGCTGAAGATTTTCTCTTCCGTCACTTGCTGGTAGGCAGAGAAGTAGCCAAACATACCGTTAGAGAAATTGGCGATGGGGTTGCTGCCTGCATAGTCCATCATCTGCAGGGAGTAGAGATAGTCGTAGACCCTTCGGTCGATGGAGCGTATTTCCATTCGCATCTTGTCGCCCTCGTGCAGCACACTGTTGTTGTTGACCTTGTCTTCAATGTCCCGCCTTGTACAGCAAGAGAAGAGCTGTTGCAGTTCGCCGCCGGGACTCGAGCGGTCGTCCATGATAGCCCAGCGATAGCCGACGTTGTTGCGATAGAGATGCATGAAATAGTAGTTGTTGTCGTCGGGCTGATCCTGTAGCCGCAGGTCTATGAAGAGCATGTCGTCATAGATCATGTCGAGCCAGACAAAGTCGAGGCTGTTCACTTGGGGCATGCCGTGCATGACGGACGATGAGGTGTGGTGCTGTCCGTCGATGATGACGTCGGCCCAGTATTCCTTTCCTTCGTAGGCGAAGAGACTGAGGGTATAGCGTCCACGTCCTGTGCTTTGCAGGGTATCGGTCCAGCTGCTGCCGTCCATGCGTAGCGTGACAATGGCATCGTCGACATAGGTGCTGTCGGCAGTCGCCTCCTTGACATCGCGGGTGCTGGTGATGCGGGCGGTGATATCATCGGGGGTCAGCAGCACTTCTGCCACATAGATGGGGTCGGCTGAGCGATAGTCGATGGCTATCTCTTTTTCGCATGCCAGGCAGCATGTCAGGATGAACAGGAGAAGGCAAATATTCCGCATGGCTGAAGTGTTAGAACGTGATATTGAACGATACCGAGGGAACAATGCCGAACAGGCTGTAGCCTACCGCCTTGGTGCGAGCACCATGCTCGCTGTCCTCGAAGTTGATGATGAAGGGGTTGTAGCGGTTGTAGACATTATAGATGCCTATCTGCCACTCGCGTGTGAAGGGGCTGCCAGGCTTGTGCTTCGTCCATGTGGCGCTAAGGTCCAGGTGGTGGTTGGCAGGAGCACGGTAGCCGTTGCGCTCGGCATAATAATAGATGTAGTTGTCGATGAGCTCATATTTGCCGCTTGGTGCTGTGAAGGCCTGACCACTATAGTACACCCAGGTGGCGCTGAGCTTCCAGTGGGGCGTGAGCTGATAGACGGCAAGAATGTCGATGTCGTGGCGACGGTCTACGCTAGAGGTGTACCAGCGTCCTTCGTTGATACCCTCAATCTTGTTGCGTGCCCACGACAGGGTGTAGGCGAGCCAGCCCGTGAGACGTCCGGCATTCTTGCGCAGCAGCAGCTCGGCACCATAGCAGCGGCCCTGACCAGGCAATACCAGCCGTTCCATCTCGATGGCGCTGGCGTAGGACTTGCCGTCGCGATAATCAAGAATGTTGTCTATGTGGCGATAGTAGCCTTCAATCGAGAAGTCATAGTCTTGCTTGGGCGTCATCGCATAGATACCCATGCTGACCTGGTCGGCATGCTGTGGCTTGATGAGATTGCTGCTCAGCGTATAGCGGTCGAAGGGGGTGGAGGTGCTCTGTCCTCGCAGGGCATGAACGTTCTGTGAGCTATGGGCATAGCTGGCTTTCAGACTTAGCTGGTCGTTGAGCGCCCATACTGTACTCAGCCGTGGGTCTACGGTGAAATGGGTGTTGACGATATGATAGCGTCGTGTCTTGTAATACCACACGATATCGCCTGTCTCGCTGATATCGTAGTAGTAAGGGCCGCCAAGGGAGGAAAAAGCAGAGGCACGCAGGCCTGCCTGGAGAGTGAGAGGGGAGAGGGGCTTCAGCTCGATGCCTGCCCAGAGGGTGTTCTCCCAGGCACGGCGTTGTTCTTTCTCATGATTGTTCACAACCCACCACTCGGCACTCTTTACGTCGACCACCATCGACTGGGCACCTAGTGTCAGCTTGCCTGTGCCCAGTGGGGCTGTGAAGTCCTCGCGCAAGCCCCATTGACGGATATGCTCGGAGATATGCTGGTCCATGCCTAGAACTACAATGCCATTCTTGGTGGAATAGTTGGACAACAGTAACGACGTCTGTGAATGTGCATTGTTGCGGAAATGATGTCGCCAGCTGAAGTCGACAGCCAGATTGCTCCATTTGATGCTCACCAGGTCCTTGACAGCTGTATGGTCACGACTGCCGAAGAGCGACAGCCGTAGTTGGTCGCGATCGCTCAGCTGATAGTCCACACGGGCATTGACATCAAAGAAATAGAAGGTGTCGTCCTTGAAGTCGTCGAAAAAACACAGCATCCTGTCGATGTAGCTGCGACGGCCACAGAGGAGTACCGACGTGCGGTCGTCAAGTGGTCCTTCGAACATCGCCTTTGCTGAGAGCAGTCCCACACCGCCACTACCGTGCCAGGCATCAAGTCTGCCGGAACGCGAGCTGACGTCGAGTACTGCTGATGAGCCACCGCCAAACTGTGGAGGCGGGCAGCCCTTGTAGAGTGTGGCTCCAGAGAGGGCATCGCTATTGAAGGCAGAGAAGAGTCCTGCTAGATGACCTACATTATATACAGGAACATGATCATACAGTATGGCATTCTGGGCAGAGGTACCACCACGCACCTGGAAACCACTCGATGCCTCGTTCTCGGCCTTCACGCCAGGAAGCAGCTGGAGGGCTCGCAATACATCGTTCTCGCCAAACAGGGCAGGCGTGAGATGCACGTCCTCCATCTCTAGTTGTTCTACCCCCATCTGCACACCCTGTACCCGCTGCGACGACACGCTACGCGACACGACAATCTCGTCTAGTTGACGGGTGCGGATCGTGTCGGCAGACTCGTCGGGAGCTATGATGGTCGACAAGAAAAGCAAGGTGCTCATTCCTAACATGCCGCAAAGGTACGAAAAAACAACAAAACCACCAAAAAATTTGGCTGTTCAGATTATTTTGGCTATTTTTGCAGCAGTAAAGTAACAAAAACAATACGATACGATGACTAAAAAGAAAATTGTCGTTTTGACAGGAGCAGGAATGTCGGTGGAGAGTGGCCTGAAGACTTTCCGTGATGCCGACGGACTTTGGGAGAACTATCCCGTGGCAAAGGTGGCTACCCACGAAGGATGGGAGGCTGACCCGGAACTGGTGACTAATTTCTATAACATGCTTCGTAAGAAGTGTTGGGGCGTGAAGCCTAACAAGGGGCATGAGCTGGTGGCTAAGCTCGAGGAGAACTATGACGTGACCGTGGTCACACAGAATGTGGATAATCTCCATGAACAGGCGGGATCTACAAAGGTCATCCATCTGCATGGCGAACTGATGAAGGTGTGCTCCAGCCGCAACGTGGACGATCCTAGGTATATACAGCTACTCACCCCCGACAATTGTGAGATAGCACCAGGCACCAGGGCCGGTGATGGCTCTCTGCTGCGCCCATACATCGTCTTCTTTGGAGAGGCAGTGCCTAATATAACCATCGCGGCAGAAGAGGTGCAACAGGCTGATATCCTTATCGTTATCGGCACGTCGCTCGTGGTCTATCCGGCAGCAGGACTCTTACATTATACGCGCCCGGGCATACCTATCTATCTTATAGATCCCAACCCAATATCAGCAGGCAGCGGCGTGAAACAAATTATGAAAGGTGCCTCAGAGGGCATGCAGGAGTTGATGGGACTGCTTGAGGCGTAAAACATTTTTTAACATGTAAAAGTTGGGCAATTCGGAAAAAATTCCTAACTTTGCACCCTGTATAAGGATACAGACATAAGAGACGAGGATTCCGACCCTGAGAGAATGGCCGGGATTCTTTGCTTTTACTGCGAAGCTAAAAACAAGAAAGGAATTAATAACTAGTAAATAATAGAAACATGGCATACATGTCACAGGAAGGCTATGACAACCTCATAGCTGAATTAAAGCGTCTGGAGGGCATTGAGCGCCCGAAGGCATCGGCCGCCATCGCGGAAGCACGCGACAAGGGCGACCTCAGTGAGAATAGTGAGTACGAAGCCGCTAAGGAGGCACAGGCACATCTGGAGTCGAAGATCAATCAGCTCAAACTGGCTATCAGCGAGGCAAAGATTGTCGATACTTCGCGTCTGAGCAGCGATTCGGTGCAGATACTGTCGAAGGTTGAGATGACCAATATGGCTAACAAGGCTCGCATGACCTATACCATCGTCAGCGAGAGTGAGGCCGACTTGCGGCAGGGGAAGATTTCCATCAAGACGCCGATTGCCCAGGGACTGCTCAATCACAAGGTGGGCGACGAGGTGGAAGTGAAGATCCCGAGAGGTACCATCAAGTTGCGCATAGAGAAGATCACCATTGGGTGATACTGCTGATGTTTTTAACCCGTCTTTAAAACCCATTAAGTGCTATGGATATATTTAGTAAGATTGCGGCTGGCGAGATTCCCAGCTATAAATGTGCTGAGAACGACCAGTTCTATGCTTTTCTCGACATTAATCCCGTCGTAAAGGGACATACGCTGGTCATACCTCGTCGGGAGGTTGACTATATCTTTGATATGGATGATGACGAACTGGCAGCATTCCAGACGTTTGCCAAGCAGGTGGCTATTGCCATCAAAAAGGCCTTCCCCTGTAAGAAGGTGGCACAGGTCGTACTGGGGCTGGAGGTGCCTCATGCTCATATCCACCTGATCCCCATGAACACAGAGGGCGACGTGGATTTCCGTCGCGAAAAGCTACAGCTATCTGCTGAGGAAATGCAACAGATAGCTGGTAAGATAGCTGCTTGTTTCGAAGGCTGAGCTATACGTAGTCGTCACCATAGCGGAGACCTACTTCGTTGATATACTTGCGGATGAGCGACGATGAGTCGCTCTTCTTGCATATGAGGAGCACGTCTCCTTGTTCTGCTACAATATAGCCTTTGAGACCATTGATGACACCCACATGGCCTTTCGGCAACTTGATGATATTGCCCTGACAGTTCTCTAGCACCACCTCTGAGTCGATGACCACATTGTCTTCGTTTTGCTGGTGCTTGAATTCGTAGATGGAATGCCAGGTGCCCAAATCGGCCCAGCCAAAGTCGCACGTCATCACAAAGGCATTGTCGTGCTTTTCCAATACTGCCTGGTCCATCGATAAGTTGGGGTAGGATGGGTAGTGTGCCTGCACGTATTGGTACTCTTCCTGGTATGAATGAAGTTCTTTTACAGCGGAGAGGCGTGAGGTGATATCCGGCATTACCTGCCATGAAAATGTCTTCAGATATGATACATTCATCAGGAACATGCCTGTGTTCCATAAGAATTCACCGCTCTCTAGGAATAGCTGCGCGAAATTGCGTTCTGGCTTCTCCGTGAACGATTGTACCTTGTGTATGCCTGCCGTCAGTGTGGGCTCACCAATCTGTATGTACCCATATCCAGGCTCTGGCCGGGTCGGATGTATGCCCATTGTCAGGATGATGTCGTTGTTGGCAACAAAGTCAAGACCTTGCTGCACACTATTGTAGAACGTCTCCTCGCCTACAATAAACTGGTCGGAGGGTACAACGACGATACGCGCATCCTCACACATCCGGTGTATGTGTGCTCCTGCCCATGCCACAGAGGGGGCGGTATTCCGGTTGACAGGCTCTGCTAGTATATTCTCTAGAGGTATATCTGGCAACTGTTCACGTGTCAGTTTCTCGTACTGTTCACTTGTGCACACATAGATATTATTACGATCGATGATTCGCAACATCCGATCATAGGTGGCTTGCAGCTGGGTTCGACCATAGCCAAAGAAATCCACAAACTGCTTAGGACGGTCGCTACGGCTTGATGGCCATAGTCTCTTTCCACGTCCTCCCGCCAAGATAACGCAAAAATTATTACTCCGTATTTCCATAAATATAGATTATTATTGTTTTAGACGGTGTAAAGATACGAATTAAAGTTGATACCACCAAGAATTTTTGATTTTTTTAGGAGAAAGTGTTTGGTATTTCCAAAAAATGTTGTAACTTTGCACCCGCTTTGTTGCCCAGATGGCGGAATCGGTAGACGCGCTGGTCTCAAACACCAGTGGGGAAACCCGTGCCGGTTCGACCCCGGCTCTGGGTACAAAGTATTGCCGAAGCTACGGCTTTCGGGATGTAGCGCAGTTGGTAGCGCACTACGTTCGGGACGTAGGGGTCGGGCGTTCGAGTCGCCTCATCCCGACAATATAAAAACGGATAGCACAGAAAGTGGCTGATTTTCAGCCACTTTCTTGTTTGTATGCTCGGCATGAGCATTGTCTAATGGGTGCAAGTCCCGAGTGAGCTCTAGCCCACACACTCACCCCGCAGGCCTGCCAAGAACTGATTGACGAAACCAAACTTTGCCGCTTTTATTTGTACTTATTGAAATATCTAGGGTGATCTTGCTCGAAAAGATTCAAATTAATTTGGTTTTTTACTCGCTTATTCGTACCTTTGCAAAATACAAATCTACACTGAATAGACATTATTAGCAGAACAATAACAATCATCATGATGAAAACGACGAAACTATTCAAACGACTGGCCCTTGCGGCCTTGTTGCTGATAGCTCCAGCAGTGGCATCGGCAGCAGAGAAACCAGGTACGTTCACTACTGGCGACAAGACTTTCTTACTCAACGGACAGCCTTTTGTGGTGAAGGCGGCCGAAGTACACTATCCTCGCATTCCCCGTCCTTACTGGGAGCATCGCATCAAGATGTGCAAGGCACTGGGCATGAACACGTTGTGCCTCTATGTGTTCTGGAATATCCACGAGCAGCAGGAGGGACAGTTTGATTTCACAGGCAACAATGATGTGGCTGAGTTCTGCCGTCTGGCTCAGAAGAACGGCATGTACGTGATTGTACGCCCCGGACCCTACGTCTGTGCTGAATGGGAGATGGGCGGTCTGCCTTGGTGGCTGCTGAAGAAGAAGGACATCAAACTGCGTGAGCGCGACCCTTATTTCCTGGAGCGCGTAAAGATATTCGAGGAGAAGGTGGGTGAGCAGTTGAAGCCGCTAACCATCCAGAACGGCGGTCCCATCATCATGATTCAGGTAGAAAATGAATACGGCTCGTATGGTGAGGACAAGCCCTACGTCAGCGAGATTCGCGACTGTCTGCGTGGCATCTACGGCAAAGAGCTGTCGCTCTTCCAGTGCGACTGGTCAAGTAACTTCGAGAAGAACGGTCTCGATGACCTGACATGGACGATGAACTTCGGCACGGGTGCCAATATCGACCAGCAGTTCCGCCGTCTGGGCGAGCTGCGCCCTAACGCCCCGAAGATGTGCTCGGAGTTCTGGAGCGGATGGTTCGACAAATGGGGTGCGCGCCACGAAACACGCCCTGCCAAGGCGATGGTAGAGGGTATGGACGAGATGTTGTCGAAAGGCATCAGCTTCTCGCTCTATATGACCCACGGCGGTACCAGTTTCGGGCACTGGGCAGGTGCCAACAGTCCCGGCTTTGCACCCGACGTCACCTCTTACGACTACGATGCCCCCATCAACGAGTATGGTCAGGCCACGCCCAAATACTACGAGCTGCGCAAGATGATGGAGAAATACAACGACGGCAAGAAGATGCCAGCCGTGCCTAAGGCTCCCATGCCCATTATCACCGTTCCGAAGTTTGAGCTGACGGAGTTTGCACCCTTTATGAGTGCGATGACCAAGCCTGTCAATGGCACACCCAAGACTTTCGAGGAGATGGATATGGGCTGGGGTACGATGATGTATTCTACACGGTTGCCCGAGATTACTTCGCAGAGCGTGCTCTCCGGCGAGTTCCACGACTTCGCTCAGGTGTTTATCGACAAGAAGTATATCGGCAAGATTGATCGCGTGAAGAACGAAAAGTCACTCACCATCCCTGCCGTGAAGAAAGGCGCCGAGCTGATTATCATCGTCGAAGGCATGGGGCGCATCAACTTCGGACGCGCCATCAAGGATTTCAAAGGCATCGTTG
>JAIKWS010000015.1 GCA_024684515.1 Prevotella sp. | reverse complement strand
CCGAATCATAGGAAAGAAGTGTGTAGGCTGTCATCTCTGCCGTCTGGTATGTCCCACAGGAGCCATCAGTACAACCCGACGTGTCGTCAATCCTAAATACAAGTAGCCGTAATCTCACTTGGAGTGAGCCGTAATCTCACTAGAGTGAGCCGTAATCTCACTATGAGTGAGCCGTAATCTCACTATGAGTGAGCCGTAATCCCACTATGAGTGAGCCGTAATCTCACTTGGAGCGAGCCGTAATCTCACTATGAGTGAGCCGTAATCTCACTATGAGTGAGCCGTAATCCCACTTGGAGCGAGCCGTAATGCCACTTTGTTACATTTGTGCTACAGAATGAAGCATATTTTAATCAGCCATAACGAATTATTATGTAAATTTGCAAGCGGAATTATCACAGGAGACAAACTATACTCTAATCTAAAAAATGATTGTCAATATGAACAAGAAACTGTTATCCGTAGTGCTGATGCTCTTCATCATTACGACTGCGATGGCTCAACCACGCAAAGTGACTGACATGGATCTGGGATGGAAGTTCCATCTTGGTGATGTCACGGGTGCCGAAGCTCCTTCGTTCAACGATGACAGCTGGCGACGGCTGAACGTTCCACACGACTGGAGCATAGAGGGAGAAAACCTGCGTGACAACCCAGGAGGTGGTAGCATCGGATTCTTCCCTACAGGCATCGGATGGTACAGGAAATCTTTTGACCTGAAGACGTACGACAGGAAAAAATGCTACACCATAGAATTTGACGGCATCTATATGAATAGCACGGTGTGGCTCAACGGACACGAACTGGGAACGTGGCCGTATGGCTATTCCAGCTTCTCATACGACATCACACCTTTCATCAAGAAGAATGGCAACACACTGGTGGTGATGGTCGACAACTCGCATCACGGCAACTCACGATGGTATACAGGATCGGGCATCTATCGACACGTGAGAATGGTCGAAACCAACAAGACACACTTCGCCAAGTGGGGCGTCTTCAACAGCACTCTGCAACTGAGTGGCGAACAGGCTACAATACGTGTAAAATCGGAGGTAGAAAACGAGGACACAAAAGACAGGCAACTGACCCTGCGACACGAGGTGATTGACGCCACGGGCAACTGCGTGGCACAAGCCGAGACAGCCATCACCATTGCCGCAGGAGTCAAGACGAACAGCGAGCAGACCATCGACGTAAAACAGCCCAAAGCATGGAATCTAGAAAATCCCTATCTCTATACACTACGGTCTACGCTACTGGACGGCAAACGAACCATTGACGTCGTTGACAACACACTAGGTATCAGGACGATTGAATATCCACTGGACAAGGGTTTTCTACTCAACGGACAACAAGTGAAGATGAAGGGTGTGAACCTACACCACGATGGTGGAGCTGTTGGTGCTGCCGTGCCCGAACGTGTATGGGAACGACGAATCGAGATCCTGAAGAGTGGTGGCTGCAATGCCATCCGCACAGCCCACAACCCACCAGCACCAGAGTTCCTCGACCTCTGCGACCGCATAGGCATACTCGTGATGGACGAGGCCTTCGACCAATGGATCAATGGCAAGAACAAGGAGGACTACCACCTCTATTTCCGCGAGTGGCACGAACGTGACCTTACTGCCATGGTAGCCCGCGACCGCAACCATCCGTCTGTGGTGATGTGGAGCATCGGCAACGAGATCCGTGACCAACGGTCGGAAGAAGGTCCTGGTGCCGCTGCAGAGATGATTGCTATCTGCCATCGCCTCGACGATACACGTCTGGTGACCAGTGGCAACGACGAGATAGCATCCAACAGCCCTACATCACCAGAGTTTCTAGCAGCCTTCGAAAACGATATCATCGGATACAACTATCCTGACCGCTGGCGCACACGTCGAGAGGTGGTCTATGCTATCGACAAAGCGGCATACCCAAACCGCAGGGTGGTGGCAACAGAGTCGACAGGACTTGGAGGTGCCCGTCGTCAGTACCAATGGCCAGGCACCATGCCTCCACCACAGCTGGGTGCTGGTGCCGATGGTTTCAGTCCCCAGCAGCAACAGCCTCCACAACGTCGATGGCGTCGTCGCAGCAATGGCATCATCAGAAGCGAGCAGATTGACGTCGAACAACGTTGGCGATTCACTACAGCCTATGATTATGTCATCGGAGACTTCATGTGGACTGGCATCGACTACTATGGTGAGTCGGGATGGCCATCACGAGGCAGTCAGTCGGGATATCTCGACAACTGCGGGTTCAAGAAAGACGGCTATTGGTTCTTCAAGAGCATCTGGAGTCAGGAGCCCGTGCTGCATCTGCTACCACACTGGAACTGGGAAGGCCATGAGGGACAGATTATGCAAGTGGCCTGCTATTCCAACTGCGAGGAGGTGGAACTATTCGTCAATGGCAAGTCCTATGGCAAGAAAGCAACAGAATTCCCACGTAGGGGAGTGAACCCCAGCTGGGCATCCTACGACCCAGGCAAGCATTTCGCCACTACTGCCGACCTGCACCTAACATGGGATGTGGAATATCAGCCTGGAGAAATCAAGGTCGTGGGCATTCGCGACAGCATACGGCTGGAAGAGGTTATTCATACGGCTGGTGCTCCAGCACAACTGCGTGCCACCGTCGATCGTCCCTCGATGCATGCCATACGCTCTGATGTGGCCCATGTTACGGTCGAAGTACTAGACAAAGACGGCAATATCTGTCCCATTACCGACAATCTGGTGCGTTTCAAGGTGACGGGAGGACGTCTGCTGGGTGTCGAGAATGGCAACATGACAGATCTCGGCTCCGTACTAGCCTCTGAACGCAAGGCATGGTCAGGCAAATGCCTGGCTATCATAGCTGCCGACAGACCAGGCACCATCACCGTGACGGCAGAATCTGACGGGCTAAAGACCAGTACCGTCACCTTCCAGGCAGAAAGATAACCTGATGGGAAAAACAATCGTCATAACGAAATATCGTCATAACGTCATAACGACAAAACGTCATAACGTCATAACGCCATAACGCCATAACGCCATAACGCCAAGGCACTAAAACCTCTGATACACCCTGACGTAGTCAATCTCATACCTACAGGGGAAGGGAGTATCATCTAGCGGACCGCCGTTGATGCCTCCCAAAGCCAAGTTCAGCAAGATATAATGAGGCTGACGGAAGGGATTATAGCCTGCCTCCGGAAAGAACTGCGTCTGGGGATTGACAGTCTTGTCAAGAGCCACGCTATTGAGTAACTCATCGTCCAGATAAAGGCTGATGCTGTCTGCTGTCCAGTCCATGCGCCACTCGTGGAAGTGGTCGCCCCACAGGGAATCTTTCTCAAGGAAATGGGTAAAGGGTATACGCTGGGTGCTCCACGTCCCCTCGTACTTCTGACGCTGTCCTCCCCAGCAGAAATTGGCCAGGATATGAGGGTGTCCTGCCACCTGATAGAACTCCATCATGTCAATCTCACCGTTGTGTGGCCATCCATAGTGCCCACGATCCTGCTGCCCAAGCGTCCAGATAGCAGGCCAGCAACCTGTGAAAGCAGGTATGCGGGCACGTACTACAAAGCGACCATAAGTCCACGAATGACGACCATTGGTGGTAACACAGGCAGAGGTATAGTCAACGAACTCCCTGTTGCGCCAGCCACGTGAACGGCCATACCGGGGATTGGGGAAATGCTCACGACGACCCTCGATGACCAATAGCCCGTCCTGGCAGAAAGCATTGTCGGACTGATACCATTGCGCTTCCTCATTACGTACGAAGCCTTCTTCATAGGTCCAGTCATCAGGATTGAGACGGCCATCAGTTTCAAATTCGTCGTGCCACACCAGACGATAGCCATCAGCCTGTGTATCGCCAACAACGGACTGTGCATGGACTGCCGAGACACTCGACAGCATCATAAAAAGGAGGGCTAGCGTTTTCAAATCTTATCCAATGCCTGTTTGATATCGTCAAGAATATCCTCTACATCCTCGATGCCTACCGACAGACGAATCAGGTCGGGAGCCACGCCAGCCTCACGCAACTGCTCGTCACTCAACTGTCGGTGAGTATGGCTTGCAGGATGCAGCACACAGGTACGGGCATCGGCCACATGCGTCACGATATTGATCATCTCCAACGAATCCATCCACTTGATGGCCGTCTCGCGAGTACCCTTCAGTCCAAAGGCAATAACGCCACAACTGCCATGAGGTAAGTATTTCTGACCAAGATCATAATGGACATCATCCTTCAGGCCACAATAATGTACCCATGCCACCTTCTCGTTGTCGTGCAGGAACTCAGCCACCTGTTGGGCATTCTCACAATGGCGGGCCATGCGCAGATGGAGCGTCTGCAGACCTAGGTGCAGAAGGAATGCATTCTGTGGAGCAGGGATAGAACCCAAGTCACGCATCAGCTGTGCCACCAGCTTCGTGGTGTAGCCCATTTTGCCAAAGGCTTTCACATAGGTCAGACCATGATAGCTGTCATCTGGCGTGCAGAGGCCAGGGAACTTCTCGGCATGAGCCATCCAGTCGAAATTACCGCTATCCACCACTACACCTCCCACATGCGTAGCTAGACCATCCATATACTTAGTTGTGGAATGCGTCACAATATCAGCACCCCACTCGAAGGGACGGCAATTCACGGGGGTGGCAAAAGTATTGTCAACAATCAGAGGTACACCATTCTTATGAGCTATACGAGCGAAGCGCTCAATATCTAATACAGCACATCCAGGATTGGAGATGGTCTCGCCAAACAAAGCCTTTGTATTGGGACGGAAGGCGGCCTCTATCTCCTCATCCGTTGCCTCGGGACTGACGAAGGTACACTCGATGCCGAGCTTCTTCAACGTAACACCAAAAAGGTTGAACGTACCACCATAGATTTCATTCGAAGTGACAAAATGGTCGCCGGCCTCACAGATATTAAACAGGGCATAGAAGTTGGCTGCCTGACCCGACGAAGTCAGTACAGCACCCACACCACCCTCGAGAGCAGCAATCTTCGCTGCCACAGCATCGTTGGTAGGGTTCTGCAGACGGGTATAGAAATAACCTTCCTTCTTCAGATCAAACAACTGTGCCATCTCGTCGGAATCGTCATATTTGAACGTCGTCGACTGTACGATAGGCAACTCAATAGGTTCACCATTCTTGGGTTTGTAGCCAGCATGCACGCATAGCGAGCCACATCTAAGCTTCTTTTCCATTTCTTTCAATCATTTAGCTTTTGAATATTGCCTGCAAAGGTACGAATAAGTGAGAAGAAAACCAAATATTATTTGAGTTTTCTCGAACGAAACACCTAAGACCATAGATCTGAGGTGCAAATAAGCCATACTTTTGCAACCAACAGCAACCGCATAGGAAATCGCATGTACCACCGTGATGGCCCTGCTGTAATCGTTGCCATCGCCATCACCCCTGTATGTCTTTAAGCAAAGGCAAGAGTGCTGTATACTTAGCAGCTTTGGCCTCCAACGCCAAGGGATAGGCACGGGAACTGCTAGGCATGCGATAGAAACGTAGTGTACGCTGTTGTCTGGTGAACGTGACAAAACTGCCGACAGCAGGTTGCTGGGGGATGGAAAAACGGGCAGAGACGATATCGGTAGCCTTCTGTCCCGTGGTGACAACAGCCTGACAATGGGGCAAATGGCAGAGCAACGCATCTAAATCGGTCTCCTCTACCACTTGCAAATCCTTATCGCTGGCCGTATTCTTCGTGCGGATGACAGCACAGGCAGTATCATAAAGTGCAATGCCCCGACTGCGAAGAAAGTCGATGATGACCTCCTTGCGGAACACCTTTTGCTGCAAATCCACAAAATAATCCTTGTCACCAAAAGCTATCAGTCCCCAAATCCTCCACATGTCGTTGCCATAGTTCGGGTAGAAGAATTCCATGCACCACCGCTTCTGGGAAGGAGGAAAGCTGCCCAGCATCAGCACACGAGCATCAGCAGGCAGGAATGGCGACAAAGGATGGTGTTCGATCATAATTGATGATAGGTTAAATACTTGCTGCCCCGACACAAGTGTCAAAGCAGTAAACCTAGTGGTTGAGATGTTGCAAGAGCCACGTCAGCTGTTGACGATTGGTGGTATCGCTGGTCCAATGTTCATTGATGGGCGTAATCAGATGCTCCTTGGAACATTGCAGCAGGTTCCATACAGCATAGCTAGTGGTGGGAGGACAGGTATTGTCGTTATAGCCCCAGGTCATATAAGTCGGACACTTGATGAATGGGGCGAAATTAACCACATCATAGTAGCTCAACGTCTGGATGGCAACTGGTGTGAGCAACTCACGGCGGAAATGGGGATAGCCGTGTGTGAGACCTGGCTGCGAGGCTGCTGCCATGTCACTAAGGGCAGGATGATTAGCCACACAGAGCGTTACACGGGGGTCGAGTGCAGCGGCAATGAGCGACAACGCACCTCCCTGACTCCCACCCAGCGTGCAGACATTGCGACCATCCCACTCGGGTAGCGAAGTGAGAAAATCGATGCTACGAACCAAACCCAGATAGACATGCCGCATATAATAATTGTCGCGATGTTCTAGCCCCATCTCGAGATAGTTGCCGAAGGCACGGCTGAGATCGTTGAAGGTATCATCGCTCAGACGTGGGTCCAATCCATGTATCTCAGTAACGAAACGAATGACTCCCTGTTCCTGAAAGTACGTTCGCTCGTAGGCCTGTTTAATGGTTTTCACACCAGCCCCAGGAGGGGTGAGGACCACAGGACAAGAGCCTGGTTTGGCACCACGTGGCTTCATGAGATAGCCATAAAGAGAATGCCGTTTGCCGTCGATCTGGAGTTTCACGATATAGGTCTCCACACGATCGTTAGAATACGGTTCGTAGGGCTCAATCGTATAGTTAAGCGGCAGTTTTGCAATCTCGTCCTTTGCCTGCTCCCAATACTGTTGGAAGTCAGAAGGCAACTTCGTAAAGGGACGTATCTGCTCTGGCGAGAACCCAACCTTGACATGATGGCGATAGGTTTGACCGTCAAGATGGAGCGTCAGTCGCAAGTCACGGAAACAAGGTTTCTTTGCCGTCCCCATCTTGATAGTACAGTATCCTTTGCGCAGCTTGCACGTGCCCTGCATATCGCTATCGAGGAGGTCGTTGCCAATGGCATATTCCAGTTCCCCATCGCATGGCATGCCATACCTAAAGAACTGCACCTCAACTTCTGCCTGCTCCCCCACCCTATAGAGCCAGTCGGCATGATTGGGCGTGGTGACCCAGAGCACATCGCTACGATAAGGATAGTTCTCGGCCTGCACAGGAGTGTGCCAGGCCGAGAACAGTAGGATTATCGTTAGATAAAAGAGTCGTCGCATCATTTGAAGGGCAGATACCAGTTTTGTGGGTCGGCAAGATCCTTGACGGGATTCTTGAATGCAAGCTTCCGCGCCAGCCAGAGGCTGCCGAAGTTGCCACCATAGAGTCCTGCCTGGTTCTTGTGGCGAGCCAGACGGCAGAGGTCATAGAAGCGGTTGCCCTCGAAAGCCGACTCGAGAGCGAGCTCATCGCAGATGAGATCCTCGATGGCGTTGATAGTATCCTGCTTCGTAGTGCCGATACTGATGCCATAGACAGCAGACAGTTCCTGCATCTTCAGTCCAGCCATACGATCGAGCTGATAGGGCGACTTACCCGTGTGATAGGTCTGTCCGCCAACGGCATTTCCATGAGGATAGCCACCTGCGGCCTTTCCCGCTCCATGAGTATGGATGCCATAGGCATTCTCGGTCTCGAACTTGGCAACATTCTCTGCCGAGAGCAACGGATAGGTAGTCTGCAGCTTCTGACGAGTCTCCTCGGTGAGGTATTCGATGTAGTAAGAACCATCGGCATAGGTCTGCAACATGAGTTCGCTGACACCGTCCTTGAGGATGGCAAAAGCAGCATCGGGCATGCCCAGACGATTGAAGGCCTCAGCCAGGCGCAGCCAGACGATACTGTTGCGATAGAGGATGATGTTGGCATTGTTGAACTTGGTCATCCATTGAAGGGTTGAGTCTTCTTCCAGTTCCTGATGCATGACGCTGCGCAGACGCATATCGCCAGCCTTGCTGATGAGGATGCTATCGTACATATCGGTCTGGTCGGTATGACCTGCATAGTAATAGAACTCAGTCGAGTCCGACAGCAGGTTATAGGCATCGGAAGGAAGCAACTGCACCTCGTCAATATAGGGAGCACCGCTGCGGACACCCTCCTCAGGCGTGGTATAATAGTCGAAGCCAAGTGTCAGCGGTAGAATAGTCGTAGGACCGTTCTGCTGAGTTGTAGACATTGGAATGTAGGTGATGACGTCATCGGTAGAGTTACGCGAGAACAAATTCGCCCACGTGCCATTCGTCTGCTCTGAGTAGACAGCTGGGCTACTGAAGTTGCTCACATCGGGCAACTCTTCGTCGGTCTCCTGACGACCATTGCCACCAGGACGGCCACCACCACCGATACCAGTATTCCTAACGCTGTTCTTTGCAGCCATAGGAGCCACATAGGCAGAGGTACGCTGATTAGTCACTTGGGTGAGATAGGTCACATAATGGCGTGCAGCAGCATCGAAATTCTGTGTCTCGAGATACATGTCGCCCAGGATGACGTCAACAGGAATGAAGCACAGACGAGGCAGGAAGGTCTTGGTGACGCTCTCCCAGTTGGGAGTGCCAATGCTCACGGCTGCTGTGGGAGGTCCAAAGGTAGGAACCTTGAAACCTGAATAATGCTCCAGGTCGGGAGCCAGCTGAGCCACTATCTCCGCGAGCGTCAGCTCAGGATAGCCTTTGTCAATCTGCGAAATCTTGGTCAGAGGCTCTGTGAAGAATGGCACGCGCTCGTAATTACGTCCCAACTGCAGGTAAGCCCATGCACGAATACCCTTCACGGCAGCATACTCGTTGATGACAACGTTAGTAGAACCGTTGTATAGATTGGTATCAGCATGAGCAATGTAATAGTTACAGTTGTTGATGACACGATAATAGACATAGGCCGAGTCGTACTTATTCTCTGTGGTTGCCGAGAAGTTGGCCAACTGACGCAGATTGTTGTCTGTAAAGAATGTGGTCTTCACCAGATCGCCACGCATCTCGCCCTGGAAGACATACTGGTCGGCCAGCTGCTGCAATGACTCCAGTATTCCGAAAGCATAGAACACAGAGTCGGTTTTCTCGTTGATGCTAGGTTCGATGTTCTGGCGTGAGCTCTCACTCTCCAGCAAGTCGGAGCAGCTACCCATGGCAGCAAAACCGCAGCACACCAACCCTACGGAAACGTATTTTTTTATAATCCTTGTAATCATAATTGCTAATTCATTAGAGGTTGATCTTCAATCCAGCGGTGAACGAACGGCTCTGAGCCAGGTTTCCACAGTCGATTCCCTGATAGAAAACGCTGCTGCCAATAGAGAACTCAGGATCGCTGCCCAGATACTTCGTAAGGGTGAACAGGTTCTGAGCCTCAGCCCAGATAGTCAGTCCCTGCAGCCAGTCCCATGTGCCAGGGATGGGCACACGATAGGTCAGCGAGAGGGTCTTCAGACGCAGATAACTGCCGTCCTCAATCCAACGGTCGCTGAATCGGTTATTTCCATTGGGGTCGCCATAGATGGCACGAGGAATGTCGGTCTGCTGACCCTCGTAGTGCCAACGGCTGACCTCTGCCACTTGCTGGTTGTAGAAGTTCGAACCGGCATTCATAATCGAACGCTGGTAGTTGTAGACATCGTTGCCCAGCGAATAGTTGAAGCCGATTCCCAGCGTCAGGTGCTTCCAACTGATATTGGCAAATATATTACCATAGATATCTGGATTGGGGTCGCCAATGACCGTCTTGTCGGCATCGCTGATCTTCCCATCGCCATTGAGGTCGAGGAAGTGGACATCACCAGCCTGGAACTGATGGGCATTACCAGCATTGTCCTCCATGTAGAGATAGCCATTATTACCAGCAGCGGCAGCCTCGGCATCAGTAGAGAAGACACCTGCCGTCTGATAGCCGTAGAAGAGTGCCACAGGATTGCCCTCGGCGGTAAGCACGTTATTGTCGCCATAGACAGAAGTGGTGTAGCTACCGTCAGGCAGTTTAGTCACCTTGTTCTTATAGTGACCAACGCTAGCTCCGACCTCCATGTTCCAGTCCTTGCTGACAATGGGCTTGGTAGTGATTGTGGTCTCGTAGCCTTGGTTCTCGAGCGAGCCGCCGTTGCTCCAGTAGCGGTTGATACCACCAATGGGGTTGGAGAACGACTTCAGCGTCAGCAGGTCGTTGGTCTTGTGGATGAAGTAGTCGAATTTCACACCCAGACGGTTGTTCAGCAGATAGCTCTGCAAGCCGAGGTTGATCTTCTTCGTTGACTCCCACTTGATCTTGTCGTTACCGACATTCGTCAGCTGTGTACCGATGGCGGTGCTGTTGAAGCGCACCGTGGTATAGCTGGTCCGTGCGGCATAGTTGGAGATGCCATCATTACCGCTGATGTCGAAACCGGCATTCAGACGAAGGTAGTTGATGCCCGTGTGCTTGGGGAACCAGCTTTCGTTGGTCAGCACCCAGCCCAGCTGCAGGCTTGGGAAGATAGCCCACTTGACGCCAAAGAGACCCAGTCCGTCGGCATTCTCACCAAAGCGGCTGTTGGCCTCGCCCAGCAGCGAGAGCGTTGCGAAATAGCGGTTCATGTAGTTATAGTCCACATTGCCATACCATTGTATCTGCTTCCAGGCATCGTTCGAACCAAGGATGCCGTGGAAACCACCCCATCCAAGTGACGGGTTCTTATCGCTGGTCTCACCCGTTGCCTGCACCGACACGTCATTATTGTCGAAGGTGAACGAGTTGAAACGAGCGCCGGCAAAGGCAGCCAGCGTGTGGGCTCCGTACTGGTGCTTCCAGTTGAGCTGCAACTTGGCCACGAGATTGTTTTCCTTGGCGAACATCGACTGCGTCTTGGCACGTACGGTACCCAGACCAGCCACATTAAACGAAGGAACACCCGTGAACGGACGGAAATAACGCTGGGCATTACGGTCGAGGGTATAGCTGAGCATAGCCGTCAGATCGAGATCGTTGTTGATGATCCACTGAGGCTCAACACGCACGTTGAAATAGGTATTCTCCGACTTGTTCTTGTTGTCGCCCTGACCATTCTCAAGTACCGACAGCGGGTTGGCCAGCGAATAGGTATTGCTGAGCTGTGAGAACAGGTCGTCGTAACCAGAGAGCAGCGTCGAAAAGCCACCGGCTCCGTTATTTAGCAGTTTGTTGTACTGATAAGGTGCCACGAGCGGAGACTTGATGAGCGCTAGTGCCGTTGGCGATACGACCGTACCGGTAGAGAAGTCCTCGGGCATGCCATTATCGAACACGTTGTTCGTAGTACGCGAGATAGAGATGTCGAACTTGGCCTTCAGGTTCCACTGGATGTAGATATCGGTGTTGAAGCGCACGTTCATGCGGTTGAAGTCGTTCTTGCGTGCCGTGTACTCCGCATCGACATAACCCACGGAGAGGTTGTACATACCCACATCGTCACCACCCTGCACGTTAATGCTGTAGTTCTGCGTGAGTGCCGTGCGATAGACCTCGTCCGTCCAGTCGGTATTGTTATGATAGTTGTGATAATAGTAACCGTTGGGATCGTCGTTCAGGAAACGGAAGTTGATATTCTTCTCGGAAATGCCATCAATGGTGCCCAGCAGTTCGGTTGCATACGAGCGATACTGACTAGCATCCATGAGGTTCATCATGCGAGGCAACAAGGTCACACCAGCCGACACATTAGCATCGATACGGGTAGCCATCGAGTGACCACGCTTAGTGTCAATCAGCACGACGCCATTGGCACCGCGGGCACCATAGAGTGCCGTTGCATTCTTCAGGATGGTCACCTTCTCTATGTCGTCGGGAGCAACATTGGCCAGCATATTCATGACCTGTCCGTCGTGGAGCGTATAACGGTCGTGCTGCATATCCTGTTCAATACCGTCGACGACGACAAGCGGCTGTGCATCGCTGGTGATACTGTTCAGACCACGGATGAACATGGCAGCGCCACCATCGATGGCACCAGAATGTGTCACCATACGGATATCGCCACCCAGACGGTTAGCCATCTCGTTCTCGGCAGTTATACCAAACCGTTCAATGTTGGTCTCACTCTTGGCCGTATACTCTGTGCCATTGGTATACATAGGAAGAAACTTGTCAGGCAACATGCCGACAACGACACGCTGTGTAGAGTCTCCTGCCACGATGGCCACCTGCTGCGACTGATACTCTGGTGCATGCACATAGAGCGAGGTGGCAAATGGTGGCACTTTAATGCTAAACGTACCATCCTCGTCGGTCATGGCCGTATAGCGGATATATCCTAACGCCTGCAACTGAATGCCCGAGAGGGGCTTGCCGGTGGCCTGGTCGGTGACGAGTCCATGTATGGTCACCACAGGATAGTTTACTTGCTTGACGTTGCGCTTAGGCTGTGCGACAACCTCTTCTTCCTCTTCCACGAACTCATCTTCGGTCTGAGCCATGGCTGGAAGCGTGCAGAAACCAAACGCCAGGGTGCAAAACAGCAGTCTGCGACTTACTGCCTGCCAGGGGTTAAATATGGTGCTCTTCATCTTCATTTGTTTTTAGCTTCATATTCATCAAGTTCTACTGGACGCAGCAGGATGGCTGCTATGCGCACATCACGCGTATAGGTCTCGAGCTGTGTCTTGTTGAACACGCTGATGGGTGATGTTACTCGGATATTGGGCGAATAGCCGTCTCCTAGACCACGGTAACCGACGGGGAAGGTGAACTGTCCGATGAACACGGTGTCCATCTTCTCCGGATCGTTGGTGAAGGCTGTTTTGGCTCCTACAGAAGCCGGGGCCTTTGGCAGTTCACCACCCGAGAGCAGGCTGTCAGCAACCTCTTTGCTGAAGTTATAGTTCGCAATAGCGCCACTCTCGTTGCAATAGCGAAGCTGGAAGTTGAGCCAGTTGGGACGACTGTCGTTGGCTACCTCTGGCCATGCCGAAGGCAGGAAGACGACATAGAAATTGTAGGTGGTCGACATCACATTAGGCAACTCGATGAAGAAGTCGGGCTTCGCACGGTCACCACCAGGCGATATCCACATGTAGCGATAATTGGTGATGCCGCTGTTGGGACCGAAGATGCGCTCTACGATCGAGTCGGGCAACGACTGTCCGCGATTGGCCTGGGCCGTGGGTGGGAACAGGCTCTGCAGACAGTTGCGTGGGTTAGCCTCTATCTCATAGCAATAGTGCTCCCAGGGGAGGTATGCCAGGCTGTCTACGATGCGGGCATAGCCATTACTCATCAGCACGGGCTCGCCCACGGCATACTTCTCGAGGATATCGCGTGGATTGGAGAACTTCTCACGCAGGGTGGAACGCAGCGTGTCAGTATACTGTCCCTTGTCCACGACCCACTTATTGTAGATATCGTTGTTGTTGAATACAAGATTGTTCACGATTGCACGACGTGTCAACGAGTCGGACATGTACTCCGCATCGACGGTGATGCTCTTGGTCTTGGTATCCGTACCGCTGGTGAAGTTCTCGGCATCGGGCACCACCGTCTTGGTGATAAACTTGTAGTAAGGCTTCACACGGTTGTACATGGCGGCATAGGCCTTGTTGGTCGGCATGATGAACGTATAGGAGCTGTCCTCGCTCTCCAGTTGTGCGTTGAGGGCTCTGGAAAGGGAGTTCGATGTCACCATCACCGAGTCGATATAAGTCTGAGCACCGTTCACCATAGGACCTTTCACACTGGCATTCTGGTCAAGCGTCGTCAGTTCGTACATTTTGAAATAGTTATACAAGGAGTCGATATCCTTGGCCATTGAGATATACTCATACAGGTTAGGATAGAACTTTGCCGTACCACTCAGCAGGTGAAGCATACCATTTGAGTTAGGCAGGTTTGTCTGGCTGATAGCCACATTGTCGAAAGTGTAGCTGCCATTGCCAGTAAAGTCATACGACTTCTCGTTCATCATGTGCACGCGTTCATCTACATTACCGGTGGCAACGTGCGTATATTCTGCCACATGGTTCAGGACGAACTGTTTCAGCAGGTCCTCTTTCGACAGTCCGCTGAAGTCAGCAGCTGAGAACGAACCGTTCACGGGTGCCCAGACGGTAAGCGAACGCGGTGTGCTGAGTTCATTGTCGAAGCCCGACTGCTTAACCAGCTGTGCGAAGTCTGACAGCTGACTGTTCTGGGTGATATTCTCCCAGAGTGTCTGATTGCTCGAAGCCAGGGCATCGACAGGGGCCTCATTATAGTCGTCGAAGTCTGAGCATGCTGTCACGGCCAAGGCTGCGGCAATACCGAAGCAGGCGCGACTGGCATATTTATTCTTGATACTAATCATAATTCCTAATAATCAATGTTCAACATTCAATTTCTAGAACCAGTCCTCAGAGTAGGTATCGTTGTCCACGATGTCCAGCGGTACGAACTCGATATAGTCGAACTGCCACTTCAGGTCGGTAGCATCACTAATGACGCTCTTGATGCGGAACCAGTGCTCGTCGCTCTGTTTCATCTCCATACGTCCCATAATCCTGCGCAGGCTGTTGTTGCCTGTTGTGGTATAGCGCATGTTACGCTCGTCGTTGATGATACCGGGCGTAGTATTCAGGTCGCCACGCTCGGCATGGTCGGCATAGGAGTATAGTCCGCGCATGTAACCACGGTTACGCATGGCAGCGTCGGTCGACACGCCGTAGTCGTCCTCCTCGGTGAACACGGTCCAGCCGATACGTGGGTCGTCGATAGGAATACGCACATCGAGCGGGATGTCAAGTGCCATCATCGACTGCAGCTTACTGTTGGTACCCATGTAGAACTGCATCATGCCACCGTGCGACATTGGGGTGTAGAAGATGCGGAACTCATAGTGGTTCGTGGGCACTGGCGGCAGTTTGATAGCCAGGTCGTAGTTACCCCATCCCTGGAAGGTGTCGCTCTGCCATGCATTATAGGCGCCCTTCACATTATAGCGGAAGCGGTTCTCCGACGTATAGCTCACCACATTGTCGAAATAGTTCAATGGGAATGCCACACGGTTGCCGCTGCCACCGCCATTGAGAGCCTTGACCTCTGAGTTGGTCGACATGCGGATGCCGTTGTTGATAAACTCCACCAGGAACGTCGTACTGTCGAAGCGCAGACGCTCGTGGAGCACACCCGTCACGACCTGTTCGTCGTAGACAAGCATTCCCTGCAGACTGTGGATATAGCCATTGAAGGTCTGGATGTTGAAGTTCTGACAACCGCTGGCCTTGTCGCTCGAACGGTTGATCTTAACGCCCTCCCTGACTACCTGGTGCAGGCTTTCGGTACCCATCGTTCCGAGTTCGTCGGTCAGGGTGTTGAATGCCAGACAGCGGTTGATGTAGAGGGATAGCTTGCTCTGCATGGGGAACGGCTGCCAGATCTTCAGAATGGTATTGGGCAGCATCGTCTCATAGAAGTCGAAGGGCTGGGCACCGTTGGTATAGTTCCAGTAGCCCTCTTTCCTCCACTTGCTGTTACGCTCGTATACCAGCTCGTCTTCCGGCATGCCGGCATAGAGGATGTGGTAGGCCACGAACATGTTCAGCGTGTTGAAACGGTTGGTATAGTCATCGCCGGTGCTGATGGTATAGCCCTTCTCCACCGGATAGTCATACCATGAGGCAGCATCACCGTAGATACGGTTGGCATAGTCGATGAGGTCATCAATATTGTTGATACCGTTGAGCTTCATCACCGAGTCGGGCTCAGCGAAGATGGTGTACATGATCTTGCACTCATCGGGCACGTAGAGGGGGTCGCCATTGGTATCGTTACGATCGGAGATGGTGTACACGGCGTCCTTCTTCGTCTTCCTGATAGAGTCGGCCAGTCCTGTCAGCTGCAGCGCCTCGTTGAAGATGCTGAACTCCTGCAGGCGGTCCATCTCCTCGGGCAGCAGTCGGCTGTTACGTGGTATGACCGAGTCGATGACGTGCACCACGCCGTTGGTCACGATGCTGTCGGGCTCGATGATGGTAGCCACCTGGTTGAGCATGATCTTGCCGGTCGAGCCGTCGCTGGCGATAGGTATGCGGAGCATGGTGCTGATAGACCCGCTACCGCCGCCCATCTCGATGGTGGTCAGCGACTCGTTGGCATGCAGGTGATACTTGGCGATGTCGTTACAGAGACTATCGTTCGAGATGAGTGCCTCGAGCGAGTTGTCCGACAGTCCGTTGTGTGGTATGGAGGCTTCGGTATCGTTATATAGCTTGTCGATATAGGCAGCCACGGCATCGTTGGTAGGTATGAAGCATGTATATTCACCATACGACGACAGGTTGCGCTGCAGTCCGGCCTTGACAAGGACGCTCTCGAACGACGACAATTCCGGCTTGCGGTTGATATAGTCGGCAGCCGTCTCGCCCGTAGCGGTATAGAGATCCGACTCGTCGGGCTCGGGATTACAGCCTGTCACGGCAGCCATCGCCATACCGATGACACCGAAGGCAAAAATCCGTCTACTCATATTAATCAAATGATTCTTCATTGTAGTTCCTCCTTTGGTTTAATAAGTCTTTTCAAATTCGTTCGTATCCTTATAAGCCGGATTCTGATGCAGCTGTGGTGCTACGATCAGGTCGCTGTTGGGGATAGGCATATAGAGATAGGCCTCGTCGCGCATCTTGGCTTTCACGCCATTGGCCTCGTTGCCGCGCTGGCGGGTCATCAGGTTGAGCATCTCCTTGTAGTTGGGCACCAGGGCCTCGCCACTCTCTATGATGCTATACATCGTGCGGGTGTAGTCCACGCCCTCTACGTGGCGGTAGTTATAGCGCATGAGGTCATACCAGCGGCGCCCCTCGAAGCAGAACTCACGCAGGCGCTCCTGTAGCACGAGCTGTTCGAACTGGTCCTTGTCCAGGCCCTTGAAGGTACTCCACTTCAACGAGTCGCCCTGGTTGTCCTGATGCAGGGCCCGCGTGTTGACGGCCTGCACCATGTTGAAGGCCTTCTGCAGTCCGGCAGCCTGGTCCTCGGCGGCCCAGGTGGTGTCCACCTGCTGCACGAGTGCCTCGGCCTTCATCAGCATGACGTCACTCAGGCGATAGACGTTGTAGTTGCGGTTCATTCCGCCATAGTCGTACGACTCACGCTCCTTGACCACGGTCTTGTCGCGAACGGGATTGTCGCTGATCATCTTTCTCACGCTGTAGCCTTCCTCGCCTGCGCTGGGATAGTAGCAGGCAGCATAGTAGCGCATGTCGCTGGTACTGAACAGGGCATTGCTGCTGACGCTCGTCGTGGCGTTATAAACAGAGTGAGGAGTGGCCCCGAAGATGGGTGTAGCCTGCAGCCAGCCCTCACCACCGTTGGTGGCAGCGCTCTCATATTTGTAATAATACTGGCAGAGGGCGGTATTGCTTCTCGACTGCAGCTCGAAGATGCTCTCCTCGGCGTTCTGCTCGAAGAAGATATCCTCGTACATGTCGGCGGCATCGGCCAGGGGATAGACCTTGGGCACCACCTCGTTGCGTCCGCGGATGTGCTGTGCCTGCTTCGACTCGATGACCTTGTCGCAGTAGTTGACACACTGCTCGTAGTCAGCCTGGCTGTGCATGACCGACGCTCTCCAGAGATAGATGTCTGCGAGCATGGCGTTGATACCGTCGTCGGTGATCCATCCCACGCGTCGCCACTCGCTGACGGGGTAGCTACGTGCTGCGATGGCTGTCTTGCTGGCCTCTTCCAGGTCGGCGATGCAATGGTCTATAATCTCGGCGGGAGCCGTCTGTGGCAGGTCCATGTTCTGGCTGTCGTTCATATAGGCTTCCTGTACGAAGGGCACGTCGCGGAAGTTGCGCACCAGGTAGAAGTAGCACAGGGCGCGCAGGCTGAGCATCTGCGAGCGGTCCACCTGATAGTCGCCGAGGGTGTAGTTCGGGTCTTCCATCATCACGGCCTCTGCCCTGTCGAGGACGATATTGCAGCGGTTGATGACGGTATAGAGTGATGCCCATGCGGCATACTGGTTGGTGGTCTGCATATTCACGGCAGCTATCTCGTCGAGTGCCGTGACGGTGGCGCTCACCTTGGCCGAGGGTGTGCGCAGGAATTCATCCCCGCGGAAGTCACCCCACACGATGAGTTTCGAGAGCACGTCGTCGGCGGCCATGGCGGCATAGGCGCCATTGACCATCGATGCCACGTCTTCCTTCGTCTTCCAGAAGTCCTCATCGACCGTCTTGTCGTCGGGCAGGATGATGGTATCCATGCAACTTGTCATGAGACAGGCAGCAGCGCCGACACACATTATTTTATATAGCTTGGTAATCATCATGATTAATTACTATTTACGAGTTACAGATAATCTTTAGAATCCCACATTCAGCGTCAGCGTGAACTGCTTCGAGCGTGGTGTTTTCGAGTTGTCGATGGCAGGATTATAGCCGACTGACGACACCTCGGGGTCGATGCCGCTATACTTGGTCCACACATAGAGGTTGTTGAGCGAGGCGTAGGCTTGCAGTCTGTTCAGACCCCACTTCTTGATTATCTTGTTGTCGAAGCGGTAGCCGACCTGCAGGTTCTGGAAGCGTACGAAGCCGCCGTTCTCGACATAGCGGTCAGAGTTCTGGAAGTTCCAGCCCGTCTGATACATGGCTCGTGGCATGGGGGTGTCGTCGCCGTCCTTGCGCCAGCGGTAGTTGACCGTCGAGCACTGGTTGTTGGTACCGAACATCTGCTCGAGGCTCATGCGAGCGGCGTTGACCACCTTGTTGCCGAAGCGGTAGGTGAAACGTCCCTTGACGAAGAAGCGCCCGTAGTTGAGTGTGAGGTTGAAACCACCGTTGATCTTCGGCAGCGAGTTGCCCAGGTACACCACGTCGAGGGCGTTGATCTGTCCGTCGTGGTTGATATCCTCATACTTGGCATCACCACCCTGGAAGTTGGTCTCCGACGACGAGCCGTAGGCGTACTTCATGTGCTGTGGCTCGCCGGTGTTGGTCATCACCACCTTGCCGTCGGCGGCTACTGCCACAGGGGCTGTCTTGCCACTGGCCAGGAACTCGTTGATCCAGTCCTCATACTGCTCAGGTGTGAGGTTGTTCTCCTTGGCGTAATTCTGCAGATAGTCGTAGGTATATTGGTAGACGCCCTGATAGCGGAAGCCGTAGATAGAGCCGAGCGAGTTGTTCAGCTGCACGCGGACGGGATAGCTGCCGCGCTTGCTGGCATCCCAGGTCGTACCGTTGATGGCCTCCAGCACGCTCTCGTCCATCTCCTTGAGCAGGTTGCTGTTCTGTGCGACGTTCAGTCCGAAGTCGGCCGAGAACTTGCCTACCTTGATGAAGCGGCGTGCCGAGATGTTCATTTCCCAACCCTGGTTGGTCATGCGTCCCACGTTGGCATAGGAGATAGAGGCATAGCCGGTATAGGAAGGAATCTTGACGCTGCTCTGCAGCATGTCGGTCGTATTCTTGAAATAGTAGTCGAAGTCCACCTCGATGCGGTTGTCCCACAGTCCGAGGTTGATACCGAGGTTATAGCTCTTGGTCTTCTCCCATCGCAGGTCGTCGAGCTTCAGTCCGTCGAGCGTGGCATAGTTGGCCAGGCTGGTGTTACCCTTACCATAGCTGCCTGCCGACTCCTTATAGGTGTTATAGAAGAGGTAGTCGCTGCTGGGTGCCCGTCCGTTGATACCATACGACACGCGGAAGCCGAGCATCGAGAGCCACTTGTCTGACCAGTTCATGAACGGCTCGTCGCTGAGGTTATAGCGGAACGAGACACCTGGGAAGACGGCGTACTTGTGCTTGGGACCGAACTTCGAGTCACCGTCGGCACGCAGCGAGAACTGCATGGCGTAGCGGCCGTCCTTATAGCTGAGGCTGCCGTTGTAGAATGCCGACTGCGACTTCGAGCGTGAGTTGCCGCTGCTCGGTGTGCCGGGATAGGCGTCGACGGTCGACGAGGTGATGCCGTTGGGCAGGTGGTTCATGTTCACCGTCTGGTTGTTGCTGCTCTGCGAGCTCATCTCATAGCGCAGGAGCATGCTCGACGACCAGTCGCGGTTCTTGAAGTAGGGTGTGAACACCAGCTCGGCACGTCCGCCTATTCGCATGCGGTTGAACTCGTAGTTGCTGGTGGTGTTATAGTTGTCTGCCGTCCATTGCGAGTTGGCCAGTGCAGCAGGATAGTAGTCTGGGCGGCTCTCGGCAAAGATGTCGAAGTCCACGCGTCCCTTGAAGGTCAGTCGGCTCTTCTCGGCCTCGGTGCCCAGTATCTCGTACGTGATGGTAAAGTCGGGGTTCAGTCGGTAGGTGTTATCCTTCGACCATGCCAGTCTGCCGATGGCGACGGGGTTGCCCAGGTTGTACGACCCCGACAGGTCGTAGCTCGAGTACATGCCGTCGTAGGGTGATGTCTGGCGGTTGGGGGCCGTAGGGTTCATCAGGAAGTACTCGTCGGTATCGTTGCCGTTGCCGTCCTGGCGGTAGATCGACATGTTAGGTGCCTGGTTCTGTGCTATACCGAGCAGTCCCGAATAGTTCTTGTTGTTGTCGGTATAGGTCAGGGCGAAGTTGGTGATGAAGCGGATGCGGTCCGACACGTTATAGTCCAGAGCCATACGCGTGGTGAACTGCTGCAGCTTCTGCTCGATGATGGTACCCGTCTGGTGCTTGTAGCCAGCGGAGATACGGAACTGTGCCTTCTGTCCGCCACCGGTCAGGTTGACGTTATAGTCGTGCATAGGTCCGAACTGTGTGACAGCCTTGACCCAGTCGGTATTGTTGTTCCAGTTCTCCCAGTCGGCATAGCCGCTCTTGTCGTAGTTGAGCTCGGCCATGGTCGTGGTGCGGTCGCTCTGCTGTGTGGGGTTGTAGAACTCCTCCTTCATCAGCATGGTGTAGTCGTCACCGTTCAGCAGCTGATAGCCCTCGGGCTGCCAGGTGCCTGTGAACTTATACGAGAAGTTGATACGTGGTTTGCCGCGTGCGCCGCGCTTGGTGGTGATGAGGATCACACCGTTGGCACCTCGCGAGCCCCAGACGGCCGTGGCGGCAGCGTCTTTCAGCACGGTGATGCTGGCGATATCCTCCACGTTGACCGACAGCAGCGAGGAGTACTGCTCCTCGTCGGCGTTGGCATAGTCGAAGTTCTCGTCAGGGTTATCGAAGATCTTGTCGTCGACGACGATGAGCGGGTTGGCATTGGCCGACAGCGTGGTGACACCACGCAGGCGCATCTGTGTGCCGGCACCGAGGTTACCTGAGTTGGCCACGATGTCCAGACCGGCAATCTCACCCTGCAGGGCCTCGTCGGCCGAGGTGAAGGCGAGACCTTCCACCTGTTCCATCGACATGGTCTGCTGCGACACGGCAATCTCCTTCTTCTGGAGCATCAGTCCTCCGGAGGCACCGCGGCGTCCGATCACCTTCACCTCCTTGAGCTGTGTGTTGGCGGGCTGCAGCACAATCTTGAATGTTTTCTGGTTGCCAATGGTGACAACTCTGTCCTTGTCGCCTACATAAGAGAACTTCAGCTTGTTCTTCGTGCTCTTGATCGAGAGCGAGAAGTTACCGTTGAAGTCTGTCTGCGTAGCCGATACGATACGGTTGTTGTCATCTATCTCCACGACATTACCCATCATGATGGGACCGTCGCTGTCGCTCACCGTACCTGAAATGCGTACCCCCTGTGCCATGGCCAGCTGTGCTACCAGTACCATCAGGGCAGTAAATATGACTTTCTTTACGTTCATTGCCTTAAAATCTTTATCGTTCGCTGTTTACGTAATAGGTTATTGGTCGAAGCGGCCAGATGCATTGTTGTAGAGGGGCTCCGAGATCTGGTGCACGGCGCAGAACGAGGAGGTCTCGATGGCCGTGGCCGTCTTCTTGGCAGCGTTGAACCAGTAGTCGCGGGCCATCTTGTTGACCAGCATGTTGGTGTTGGCAGCATCGACGGTCACGCTGTGACCCTTGAGGTCGGTGACGGTAATCTTGCCATTGCCACCCGAGATCGACACCTCCTTGGCCACGCCCGTAGCGTCGGACGAGAGCGACTGGAAGTCACCACCTGCCACCTCGTTGTCGGCATATACCGAACTGGTTACGAAGTGATAGCGCACGAAGTCGCGGATGCACTTGATCATCGCCTTGGCACGGTCCATGTCCTGCTGCTCCTCGGCGCTGATCTCGCTGCTCTCCTCGGTCTCGTCCTGGTCCTCCTGATGGTATTTCTCAAACAGGGCTAGTATCTCCGACCAGCGGGGCAGCCCGTTCTGATAGGCTATCTCCATGGCCTTGTTGTCGGGAGCGAAGAGCGTGTAGTTATAGGTATTGAACATCTTCACGTTGTAGTCCAGGCAGGCATCGTTGATGGTTGTCGATCCCAGCTTATAGTTGCTGGTGAAGATGGTAAAGGCATCCTGCTCCGAGGCACCGGTGGCCTTGTTGATGTCGGCAGAGATGCCGGCCCAGGTCATCAGGTCGGTAGCCTGGAAACCAGTACATGCCTCCATGAACTCGGTGAAGTTCTCGCTCTCCATCAGCACGGCATAGACGCTCTTGTGCGGCGGCTGTATCACACGGTCCAGACGATAGGCATGTCCGTTCTTCTCATTATATATCTTCTTGATGCGCGGGGCGGGCAGCAGGTCGGGGTTCTCGATCTGTGCGCCAGACATCACGCGTCCGTCCTCGATGTTGCCGTCTACATATACCTCACCTCCGTGCTTGGTCTTGTAGTAGTGGTTCTGGCCGATGGTCTCGCCACTCTTCAGGATCAGGGTGTGATAGTTCAGAATGTCCACGAGCTGGGTCTTCACGGCGCTGATATTGGCGTCCCTGGGGTTCTCCAGGTCCACCTCGCCCGTTTCGGGATTGTAGCGATAGCGGGTGCACTTCACGTAGGGCTGGCGCTTGGCCTCGGTGTCGAAGTAGAAGTGCAGCACCTCGGGTGCAGGCTCGCCGTTGTTTTCATGAGCCAGCGATGTGGGATCTATATAATAAAGGTCGAATGCGGGATCTTCGGGGATGAAGAAGGCATAGTTGGCACTCATGGCCATGAGGTAGTACTTGAAGTCCACGCCCAGGTAGTCGCCATTGGAGTGTCCGTCCTGGATGGCCCAGTTCATCACGCGCATGTCGGGATACTCCGATGCTGGAGCCAGCACGGCACGATACTCATCGGGCACGATCATATCGTTGATCACATAGATCACACCATTGTTGGCGATGGTGATGTCGTACTTGCCATCGCTCTTGCGGTCGATGATGTCGAGTGTCAGTCCCATGTTCTCCGAGGCGTCGTTGGTGACGTTGGGGAACTTCGAGGGCACGGTCTGCGTGAAGCGGGGCTTGAGCAGGTTGCGGGTGAACGATGCCAGCACCTCGGGCTTCTTGGCATGCAGCGAGTCGAGGTTCTCCATCAGGTGTGCCTCGTCGTTGGTCACGCTACCCTCGCGCGTACTACCATATATTTCTATAAGGTGCGAGCCGCCGCCTCCGGGCAGGAAGTATTTCTTCACGGCCTCGTCGTCGGGCACGAAGAAGGCTGCGATGTCGCGTATCACGTTGTCCACGTTCGATGCCTGTGCCACGTTGGGATAGTACTGGTTCCATCCCGGGTCCAGGTTGAGCACATAGGTCGACGACTTCTCCGAACCGTTGGGGTCGCGGGTCAGGGCGTTGCCCCCCTGCGAGCGTGTGCTCAGGTAGCGCAGCTGGTAGATGCTGTCGATGGCGGGCTTGCCGTTGGTCACCGCCCAGTCGTTGTACTGACGTGTGGTCGTCTCGTCGAAGTACGGCACGGCATAGTGGTCCAGGATGCGGCTGTAGAAGCTCGTCGACGGATGGCGGCGCAGCACCTGGGCCATGTTGCCCGGGGGCACGAGCACGTCTTCCATCTGGTGCACATAGCCGTTCTGACAGGTCACATCGCCATTCACCACGCGGTTGTTGAAGATGTAGGCCGTGCCCTCCGTATAGGGCGAGCCGGTCAGGATGGCGAAGTCGCTCTGGTCACCCAGCGTGGTGATGTCGTTGTTCAGCATGTACTCACGCGTCAGGTGCACCATCATCGGCTTCGTGTTGTCACTCACCACGTTGATGCCCTTGTCGTAGTACTTCTCCCAGTAGGGATTGCCCTGTGGCATGCCGCTGCCCTGGGGGATGAACTGGATAGAGTCGATCACGCTGACGTTCGTGGCATGCTTGACGGCAGCACCCTTCATGGGGTCGCTAGTACCGTTACTGGCATTGGGCAACATGCCCAGCAGCAGGGCATTGTCGAGCATCGACGTGTAGAGCAACAGCTTCTTCTGAGCATCAGACAACTGCTCATAGCTCGACACGCCCCAGTCATTACTGCTGAAGAAACGTTGGAACGCCTCGTCGTTTGCAGGGAACACCGTCTTCGAACCTGTGCGGTTCAGCGTCTCGGCATAGCCAAGATCATCTACCAGCCGCAGGTAGGTGGAGAAGGTGCCCGACAACCGCGAGGGGTCAGGATTCTTCAGTTCCGCATAGATGCTGCCACCAAGCCACGAGGGCTTTGCGTCGGCATCCACCTCCTCATACTTCTCAATGCAGGAGGTCATCAGTCCCGCCAAAGCGAGAGAGACACAGAAAAAGAATTTCTTCATAAAAAATGTTTTTATTAGCTAATATTTCGTTTGTTTGTTCGCCTATTGTAGTAGATTCTTTTTCAATGTGCAAAATTAGGAAAAAAAAGACAAACTTCCAAAAAAAACCGCTACAATAATTGACAAACAGCATTGATTTTTGTCAATTCGGTTTAAAAGATGCAAAAAATACAAAAGAGGTCACGACACACTCACAGGAAGATTACGGCTCACTCACAGAGAGATTACGGCTCACTCATAGTGGGATTACGGCTCACTCACAGAGAGATTACGGCTCACTCACAGAGAGATTACGGCTCACTCATAGTGGGATTACGGCTTACTCATAGAGAGATTACGGCTCACTCATAGTGGGATTACGGCTTACTCATAGTGGGATTACGGCTTACTCATAGTGAGATTACGGCTCACTCATAGAGAGATTACGGCTCACTCATAGAGAGATTACGGCTCGCTAAACCACAAAGACAGAACGGGACTGCCGTATCGCCTGAGCCACAATATCGCCTGTAATGAAAAAAAAATCTCAGGAGAATGCGTGGAATACAAGAAAAATGATTATCTTTGTGCCTGATTATACGCACACCGCTGTTTTCATGCCAGAAACAGAAGCAGTATGACGAACCGGACAGCAACACCCCACCCTGCCGGAATGACGAAGACACTATAGCATCACTTAAAACATACAACAGAAAATTATGAGTACAGGAAATGTAAGACCAGCAGACATGGAGAGAATCACCACTCCCGAGCTGGCAAAGAAATTCATCGACGAACAGGTCAAGGAGCTGAGGGCACAGATTGGCGACAAGAAAGTGCTGCTGGCACTATCGGGCGGCGTCGACTCGTCGGTCGTGGCAGCTCTGCTCATCAAGGCTGTGGGCAAGCAGCTTGTATCTGTCCATGTCAACCACGGACTGTTGCGCAAGGGCGAGGCCGAGCAAGTAATCAAGGTTTTCCGCGACGAAATGAACGCCAACCTGGTTTATGTGGATGCCACCGACCGTTTCCTCGACAAGCTGGCTGGCGTAGCCGACCCTGAGAAGAAACGTAAGATTATCGGCGGCGAGTTCATCCGCGTGTTTGAAGAGGAAGCCCGTAAACAGGAGGGCATCAGCTTCTTAGCACAGGGCACCATATATCCCGACATCGTGGAGTCAGGACCTGTGAAATCGCACCATAACGTTGGTGGTCTGCCTGAGGACATGCAGTTCGAGCTGGTGGAGCCCATCAAACTGCTGTTCAAGGACGAAGTACGCGTGGTAGGCAAAGAGCTGGGACTGCCCGACAACATGGTATTCCGCCAGCCCTTCCCCGGCCCTGGACTAGGTGTACGTTGTACCGGTGCCATCACCCGCGACCGTCTGGAGGCCCTGCGCGAGAGCGATGCCATCCTGCGTGAGGAATTTGCCAAGAACGGTCTGGAAGGCAAAGTCTGGCAGTACTTCACCGTGGTGCCCGACTATAAGTCTACAGGCGTGAAGGACAACAAGCGCAGCTGGGACTGGCCCGTCATCATCCGTGCCGTGAACACCCGCGATGCCATGACCGCCACCATTGAGGAGATCCCCTACAAACTGCTCCATCACATCACACAACGCATCGTGACTGAGGTGCCTGGCGTGAACCGCGTGCTCTACGACCTCACACCGAAGCCAACGGGCACCATCGAGTGGGAGTAATTCAGGATTTTCCTGACTGAACACAAAGGCACAAGGAACTTTTCCAGGAGAAAAGAACCTTGTGCCTTTTTAGTGCCGTATTTTGTGGATAAACCTAGTGGAGGGGAGCTGGCGGGAAAGAAGACACAAGCAAGTAGGAGGAAAAGGAAATAGTTTCCTCTTTTTCATTTTTCCGACTTCTCACACCACCGATATGCCGATGTTGGTATATCCACCAACCGCAGGTCACACACGAGTACATTAAGCGTATAGCCCCCACTTGTTATTATTGCATATAGTCCTCATTTTGTGTACTTTTTTCCTATTTGCAAAATAATTCTTAAGTTATTTTTGCCCAACACCTCATACAATCTTTGGAAATGCCCATAAACACAGGGGGTTCACAAGCGGTGGGTGTTGCTCAAACACCCACCGCATGCGAAACCCTTTGTATGAAGGCCTTTGCGGAAATTTGTAGGAGATGTTGCTATAAAAAACAGTAAAGTCTTTCTTTTTATTTAGGTTTTAGGTAATAAAAGCTAACAAATATCAGCGTTTGGGTGTCATGGTTTCCTATCCATCATCGCCACACCTCTGATTTTTGTGATAGATGGAGCATCGTAAGGCTGAGAATCCCAGCAATCTCAGGCGTGGACGTGCCGTCATCCAGAAGGGATACGGACAGGCTGCTATGTTCTGCCCTATACGTTCATGCTGGACAAACAAAATAAGAGGGACACAGCAGCTGTGCCCCCCTTAGTGTATAGGATATTGGCTTGGCGATTACTTCACCAGCACCTTCTTGCCATTGACGATGTAGAGACCCTTGACGGCCTTCTCTACCTTCTGTCCGCTCAGGGTGTAGATACCCTTCACGACGGGCTCACTAGCGATGGTGCTGATGCCGTCGACGATAGGACCGTCAGCCTGCGAAGCGTACTTGAAGACCTGCAGATCGTCGAACCAGCAACGACGGCCAGGATAGTTCTTGTAATTGCTGGTCAGCACGAACTTAGCCACCTTGTTGTCCTCCAGCGGAGTCTCCTCGTCAACCTGAGTGCGCAGCGGGATGAGCTGGCCTGTGGTGAAGCCATTGGGGCCTTCGATGATACCCTGTACGGCCTTTGCCTTGTAGTCGACGATGAGTGAGAAGCCAGACTTATTGCTGTCGGTGTGCGAGCCAGCATCGCCCGTGGTGTTAGCCACAGCCGTCGACTTGTTAAGGATCATACCTTCGTTGGCCTCGTTGTTGAAGTCGTTGTAAGCCACAGCCTCGCTATATGAGCAGTAGCTGAATCCAGCCACGCGCTGGTCGGCAGCATTGAGCAGGTCGATAGTGAAATAGCCATCGGTGAGTCGAAGCAGCCATGCGTTGAAGTTGAAGCGGATTACCTCATCGTCACCAGCACGGTCGGCCTCGGCAATCTCTACAGTAGCAGAGCCGTTGCCCACACGGAGCACATCAAGCAGTTCCTCACCAACGCCGAGTGCGAAACTCATCTCGCCGATACCCTTCGACTCGTTGGTCAGCACCACATTGCTCTCAGCATTTGCCACACCGTCGGGGAAGGTCATCTGACCAGCGGCACCCTTGATGAGCAGTCCGAGGGTGATACCCTCTGCGTCCACCCAAGGCTCGAATCCGTTGGAGAAATCGATGTCGACAATCGGGGTGAGTGCAGCACTCTGTTTGAAGGCCTCCACGGCCTCGGCTAGCAGGGCCAGCTGAGCGGTAAGCATCTCCTCGTCGGCCTCGCGGGTCTCGTCGGTAGTAACGGCAAGCACCTCATCGAGCTTAGCAATGGCGGCATCGATAGCAGCCTGGAAGGTCTTCTTGTCGCCCTGTGCGTTCATGACATCATCGCGTACAGCCTCAGCATCGGCAATCTCCTGACGATAATTGGCAATAGGCTTGTTGATATTGGAGTAGGCGCTACGTCCGCTGTTGACGGCCTGTACGACACGCAGCAGGCTGTCGCTATAGGCTGTGCCAGTACCATTCTTGACATAGTCGAGGAACTCATTGATGAGGTCGGCATTCTTCACGTTGCCCTCTGCGTCGACCACCTCGAGCGAGGCATCGTAGGCAGGCTGGCACTGGTCAATGACGGCCTGGAGGTCGGCCTTGCCCCAGGGATAGCCATCCTGAGCGGTCTTCACCACGTCGTCCTTAGCCCATCCGAGACGCTCGTTGAGGGCTGTCTGCTGAACGATGATCTTAGCGACCTCGTTCTCGAAGTCAATCTCATCCTGCGTGACTCCGATGAGACGTATCTGCGGGTTGGCGATGTTGACGTTGCAGCCCAGCTTGGCGGTCACCTCAGCATCGGGTACATAGGCAATACCGAAATAGAGGGGCTCGCCGGCATCTACCTGTGCCTGTGACACCTCGTAGAAGACCACGAAGCGCTGGCAGTTGAGCTTGGCATTGGGATTGCTGATGACGCCGCAGTCGACCTTCTGGCCTTCCTGCTCCACGTTTCTCTCAGCATCGGTATCGTCGGCCACCATCTCTTCCTTGCCGGCATAGACGGTTACACCCTTGAAATCGCGATTCCAGTCGGTGACATAGTTGTCGGTGGTGCCAGGCAGGAAGTTGTATACCTTGCCGCTGGTGCCAGCCATGTAGTGGCCAACCACGTCGAGCGAGAACATATAGGTACCTGCCTTGTTGGGTACAAGGCTGTAGGCGATACGCTCTGACTGCAGGGCATTGCCACCCTGGAAGCGATAGCCAATCTCATCACCATCGTTGGTAATCTCATTACTACCACCATTGTTCTTGTGGAACCAGCGTCCACGATAGCCACCCTTCCAGTTGCCGAATGCGTTCTGCTTGCGGGTGTCACCATAGGCGCTCCATTTCTTCTCCTCCTTGAGCAGGTCGGCAGCATTGACGTCGAGCCAGCTCAGCAACTCGTTCTCATATTCAGCCACGAGTACCTCAGCATTGGAGGCATCGTCGAGTTCTGTTGTGCCCAACATGCTGCGCATCACCTCCACGATGTTGCCGATGAACTCGTTCTCGGTGTCCTGCACGAACTTGCCAGTAGCAATCAGACGGTCTACATAGGCGAGTTTCTGCTGCAGGATGCGGTCGTCATAGACCACCTTGGCAGGATAGATCTTCACATTGGTCAGCTGGGTGTTGGTAGCCAGTTTCTCGACGTGCATGACGAGCGACTGTCCCTCCTCAGCCACGAAGGCATAGGCATTGGTCTTCCATACATCCTTATAACCATCGACGGTCGATACGTTCACGTCGCCATCGGCCTTGGTCAGGGTTCCGCTGGTGGTAAGGAAGATGTCCACACAGCTGGAGGCACCGCTGACAATACCTGTGCCATTGGTACCCTCGCCCTTGATATCGTAAGTAATGAGGTAAGTACCGCCAGAGAGCGTCCATGCCCTGCACAGGGCAGCGTCGTCGGTACTGCCGTTAAGGCTCATGATGGCATTCTCGCCATTGGGTCCTGCGGCCTCTTCCATCGACCATACGTCAGCGCTGGTGCCTTCGCCAGCTGCGTTTGTCCATCCTTCCGTTCCCAGCGTGAAGTCGCCGTTCTGGACGATGTTCTCACCTAGAATCTTCACTCTTTGCGTTGACGTGTAAGCATAGTCGCCAATGTTGTAGGCGAAAGAGCTTCCCACAAATGCCACCACAAGAGCTGCTAATGTAAGTAGTCTTTTCTTCATAATGTTGTAATTTTTGTTATTAAATAATATAAGATAGCAATAATTCGTATGTTTGTTCTTGTAGACTCGGCTGCAAAGTTACGCATTTTATTGATATAGCACAAGTCTTTGTCGATAAAAAATTGGCTAATCTACTTTGTTTTTTGATTTTTATTACTATCTTTGCACTCAAATTAACTAACAACGATATGAAAACAAAGATTCTGTGTTTATCACTACTACTGAGTGCCATGACTATGAGTGCAGCCAAGACCCCAAAGACCACCATCAAGCGTATAGACCCCACCAACTGGTATGTGGGCATGAAGAACCCGTCACTACAGTTGATGGTCTATGGCAATAACGTGACCACCATCAGCGAGGTCACCACCGACTATCCTGGCGTCAGCATCGACAGCGTGGTGCGCCTGGACTCCCCCAACTATCTGCTATTATATTTAAATGTACGCGAGGCACAGCCCGGCATGATGACGCTAAGCATGAAGGCTGGCAAGAAAACGCTGAAGACGGCCTACGAGCTGAAGGCTCGCGAGAAGGCAGGGGCTGAGCGACGGGGCTTCGACATCAGCGACGTGCTCTACCTGCTCATGCCCGACCGCTTTGCTCAGGGACTGGACCATAGCAAGCCCATCGAAGGGATGAACCCCTACAAGGAGGACCGCTCGCAGCCATCGCTACGACACGGGGGCGACATGGAGGGCATCCGGCAGCACCTCGACTATTTCACCGACCTGGGCGTCACAGCCCTGTGGTTCACACCCGTGCTGGAGAACAACTCGCCCGATACGGACAATGGCTTCTCCACCTATCATGGCTATGCCTGTACCGACTACTATCGCGTAGACCCACGCTTCGGCACCAATGATGACTACCGCCGGCTGGTGGACGACTGTCACAAACGAGGGCTCAAGGTGGTCATGGACATGATCTTCAACCACTGTGGCTTCGAGCACCCCTGGGTCAGCGATATGCCCAGCAAGGACTGGATCAACCATACCGAGTGGCTCAGGCAGTCGGGAGGCACCAGCAATCCAGAGGGCACCAGCTTCATGCAGACCAGCTATAAGCTCACCCCCGTGCTCGACCCCTACGCCTCGGAATTCGACCTGAGCGAGACCACCGAGGGATGGTTTGTGCCTACGATGCCCGACCTGAACCAGGAGAACCCCCATCTGATGCGCTATCTCATCCAGAACTCCAAATGGTGGATAGAGAGCGTGGGCATCGACGGCATACGCATGGACACCTATCCCTATGCCTTCCGTGGGGCTATGGCTGCGTGGATGAAGGAACTACAGGACGAATATCCCAATTTCAACACCGTGGGTGAGACATGGGTCACCGAGCCTGCCTATACCGCTGCCTGGCAGAAGGACTCGAAGCTCTCAGCAGAGAACAGCTACCTGAAGACGGTGATGGACTTCTCGTTCTTCGACAAGCTGTCACAGGCCAAGAACGAAGAGACGGATGGCTGGTGGCAGGGACTGAACCGGCTGTACAACTCGTTCGTCTACGACTATCTCTACCCCAACCCATCGAGTGTGCTCGCCTTTATCGAGAACCACGACACAGACCGATTCCTGGGCAACGGACGCGACTCGCTGATGCTGAAGCAGGCACTCGCCATGCTGCTGACCATCAACCGCATCCCACAGCTCTACTACGGCACGGAGATTATGATGAATGGCACGAAGGAGATTACCGATGGCAATGTGCGCCAGGACTTCCCCGGCGGTTTCCCTGGCGACCAGCATAATGCCTTCACACGACAGGGACGCAGCACGACGGAACAGCAGATGTTCGGATGGCTGTCACGACTGCTGCATTGGCGACAGGGCAATGAGGTCATCGCCAAGGGCACACAGAAACAGTTCATACCATTTAATGGTATCTACGTCATAGCACGACAGTATAATAGCAAGACTGTGCTCACCATCCTCAATGGCACCACAAAAGCCACTATCATGCCCGTGGCAAGGTACAAGGAGGTGATTGGGCAGACCGAGCGGGCCAAGGACGTGCTCACAGGACGGTATTACAGTCTGGCAGGGGATCTACAGCTGAAGCCAAGACAGAGCCTGGTACTGGAGTTCTGATAATTAGCCAGATACGTCAGTATTTCTAGACAATCTAGACAATCTAGACATCCTGGATATTGCTAGATGGCCTAGATTTTCTAGAGAACCTGGCTTGGGGATAAGTAGCGAGCTATTTGGCATACAAACTGGTGAACACTTTAGGCCTAACATACGATCATAAAGCAAAAAAAACATTACAAAACAAATCTTTCAGCAACGGCAATATTTTGCTATTGCACACGAATAATTTTTCCCTAGTTAGGAAAATATTTTTCTCTAGTTAGGAAAATAGTTTTTCCTAGTTAGGGAAATATTTTTTCAGTACGAAGGAGAAAATACGGGCTCCCTTCGAATCGTAAAAAGAATATACATTCCGTTTCCCGTCTTTTAGTATTGGCCTGCAAGAAAACCACCTTCTTACCTAAAGGTCTCCCCAGCGTTTCCAGGTGGACATTTTTCGTCCCCAAGGGTTCATTGGCTTACGAACATATGTTCATCGGGCAACGAACATATGTTCATCGGGCAACGAACATATGTTCATCGGGCAACGAACATATGTTCATTGGCACATGAACATATGTTATTTGGCTCACGAACATATGTTCATTGGCACATGAACCCTAGGTCCATTTTTTAGGGCTATTTTCAGAGTGGAAAAAGGGTCAAGACAGAAGTTCCTCCAAAGGTTGTGAAAAGTCGCCGGCCAACGTCTGTATTTTCGATTTTCCTCTTGTTTTGTTGTTATTGTCTATATGGCACCTTTTCTCTATCATTAGAGGACGTGAGAAAAAAAATATTTTCCACAATTTCGAAATAGACCTACCAACCTACCATAACAGGGCGGAAAACCTTTATACAAAGGCGTTTCAATATGGTAGGTCTTTTTTCAAGACCTACCATGCCTCAAATCCTTTGTGGCAGGGCATTTGCGAGGGGTCATGGTAGGTCGGTAGGTCTATTGCAAATTCCTATCATTCACGAAAAATCATCCCCCACCCTACTCCATTGTTCAGCATCACAAAAGGCGGAAAGCCTTGCATTGCTTTCCGCCTTTGACATATAAGCCCTACTGATGTAGGATGCTTATCGCGAACTCAAGTAAGAAATCTATTTTTGCTGCTTGGCACTCCACTTCTGGAGCCGCTTGTACTCCTTCTTCGTCAGGCGGAGGAAGGAGCCGTGTTGCGGTCCTGTGACACCCTCGATGTCGACGGGATCATGAAAATTGCGGAGGTTCTTATCGGCCTTGCAGATGCGGTAGTGCTTGGGACGGTCGGAATACTGGATATAGGCCACCCGCCAGGTGTCGTCGCCAATGAGCTGGAAAGCAGAGCTGCCCTCACACTTCTTGTTGCCTTCGAAAGAGACATAGTCATCTTCTACTGGCACTCCCCATCCGCTGGTAAGACTTTTCGACGTGGCGGTATAGATGCCCGGTTTGCCCCCCTCTTTCTTGATGAGCATGTGGTAGAGTCCGTCGTCGAGCAGGTTGATATCGGCATCGATGGTGGCATAGCCCCAGTCGAAGAGCAGCCGGGGCTGCGTGAGACGGGTGAAGGTCTTGTCGGCATAGGAATAGTACATGCGGTCGTAGGCCTCTTCAGGACTATTGAGCATGGAGTAGTAGATCATATATCCACCACGGTCGCCATTCTGCCACACATAATCGGGGTCCCAGAATATCTGTGGTGCCCACACGCGGTTGATGGTCGACCAGTCCTTGTAGACACTCTCGTCATCAGGATTGCAGAAGATGCCAGTGCCCTTGCGATAGTCGAAGGTGACACTGGTCCAGTGGATCATGTCGTCGCTTTTCAGCAGGTCAATGCCGTAGTTGTCCCATTTGTGCGACTTGGCCACACACATATCGGTGGTCACCATGACATATCCTTTGCCATTCCAGCTGCGAGCGATGAAGGCATCACGCTGTCCACCCTCTATACGGGCATGTTCCCTGGGATCGATGACGGGCTTTCCACCGATGATATCCTCATAGTGATAGCCATCGCGGCTGAGGGCATAGGCGGTGTATTCGCCACCATCACTCATGTGACAATAGAGATAGCCATAGTCGCCCTTGACAGGATTCTGGGCCCGAGTAGTGACAACGCAAAGCATGATGGCGGAAAGGAGTAAGATTCGTTTCATTTGACTAGCGGTTGATGGTTTGCAGTTTGTGATTAGTGGAATCAAAAAGCCCCCTCCCGACGTTCCCGCCGGAGGGGGCTATCATGTAGTTGGGGATTAGTCTTCTGTCTCAGGAGCCTCACCGATCAGTTCCATGAACTCGTCAAGCTTCGGCGTGATGATGATCTGGGTACGACGGTTGCGCTGCTTACCCAGCTCGGTATCGTTGCCCTGCAGAGGATTGTACTCGCCACGTCCGCCGGCAGTCAGACGCTTGGGGTCTACGCCATACTTGGTCTGCAACTCCTGTACGACACTAGATGCACGCAGGCAGGAGAGGTCCCAGTTGTTGCGGATGTTGGGACGAGAGATGGGCACATTGTCGGTATTACCCTCGATGAGCACATCGTAGTCCTTGTAGTCCTTGATGATCTTGGCAATCTTCGACAGCGTCTCCGAAGCACGGCTGTTGATGGTGTAGGTACCACTCTCGTAGAGCATGTTATCAGCCAGCGAGATGTATACAACACCTTTCAGCACCTGTACGTCGACCTCCTTGAGTTCCTCTTTCGAGAGCGAACGGGTGAGGTTGTTGGTGAGCACCATGTTGAGCGAGTCACTCTTCGACTTCACCTCGACCAGGTGACGGATGTACTGGTTAGACTCGTTGATCTGGTCTACGAGTTTCTCGATGGAGACATTGTTCTGCGAAGCATTGGTCAGACTCTTGTCGAGCGACTCCTGCAGTTTTGCATATTTGGCCTCAGCAGCTTTCAGCGCCTGTTGCATGCCTTTCTGCTGCTCCTCGAGTGCGGCAATACGGGCATTCTTGGCAGCCAGGTCTTCCTTTGTGGTCTGTAGGCTGGTGGTCAGCGACTTATTCTCCTCGCGACATCCCACGAGTTCCTTTTTCGATGCACAGCTGCTCAGCAACAAACCAGCAGCGATAGCAATAAATAATGTGTTCTTTTTCATTGTTTTCTGCTTTTAATGTGATTAATACGTGTGCAAAGTTAATGATATGACGCCAAAAACCGCCAAACGGCCGACAATATTAGAATAATTTAACCTGCAGAGGCCTGTTTTTTTCATTATTTCAGTTGTGGCCAACCGTCAGAGGTCCATTCAATGGGTCGCTGGATGAGGATGCTGGCCCCATGCAGACCGGTGCTATAGCCATGACAGATGAAGACGGTCTCGCCAGTAGGCAGGTCGTAGGCAGCACTATGTCCGGCAGCCTCGAACTCACGCTTGTCGCCCTCGAGGAAGAGGTTTCCTCCCCCCTGCGTCATTTCCTTACCCTTGCTGTCGACATAAGGTCCCTCAACAGTCTTCGAACGACCTACTGCCACGCGGTAGTTGCTCTGTGCGCCACGGCAGCAATAGTCCCAGCTCACGAAGAGATAGTAGTAGCCACCATGCTTCAGGATGAACGGAGCCTCGATGGCGTTGCGGCCGGCAAACCTGGACGTAGGATTCTCAGGAGCGTTGGGATCGCCAGCCAGATGACGACGGGCAATGGTGACAGGCTTTGTGGCCAGCTTCATATCAGAGCCGATCTTAGCCAGCTGGATGCCGTCCCAGAACGAGCCCCACGTCATCCAGAGCTGATCCTGATCGTCTACCACGAACCCTGGGTCGATGGCATTCCAATTGTCACGATTCTCCTTCGAGGCCACCAGACAGCCCTCATCCTTCCATTGTCCGTTCAGGCGCTCAGAGCTCATCAGGCCAATAGCCGACGTATTCTTGCCGAAGGTAGAGCAGCTATAGGCCAGCCACCAGCGGTCGTGCCAGCGGATAATGTCGGGAGCCCATACATGACTGCGGAAGCCAGGCACGCTATCGGTAGTCCACGCGGGAATCTGCTCGATAAACGGTGTCTGTTGCATAACCCATGTCTTGCGGTCTTTAGAGGTGGCCCATTGCAGGCCATTACCTGTGGCAAGCACGTAATAGGTCCCGTTTTCCCATGCCATCACGGGATCGTGAACCATCATGGTGTCGGTGGCAAAAGCCATCTGGCGACCACGGAAGCCACGACGAGGGGGTTGAGACTGGATGGCTTCGCATGCCATCAGACAGCACAAAAGAACTAGTAGTTTTTTCATGTTAGTAAATGGTGTTAAAAGTTAGTATAAAAGCAGCAGGCCTGCGAAACCTGCCATGACAATCATCTTGATAGGGTTCACCTTGAAGACCTTTGTGCCTACGAAGGTGGCTACGAACAGGAAGATACTGATCCAGAACTGCCAGGGGTTCTCCCTTGGCGTGGAGAAGTTCTCCGAGGTGCACAGCAATAGCGTGGCTGCTGCCAACAGGCCGACGACGGCAGGACGCAGACCAGCAAATACCGACTGCACGGCTGGGTGCTTCATATATTTCAGGAACAGACGGGCAATGAGGATCATCAGGATGAACGACGGCAGCACCAGGGCAAACGTTGCCACGCACGACCCCAGCATCGACATGCCCTCGCCCAGTCCGGCATTATGGACGGCAGTATAGCCGCAATAGGTAGCCGAGTTGATGCCGATAGGACCTGGCGTCATCTGGCTGATAGCCACGATATCCGTAAACTCCGACGTGTTCATCCAATGCCAGTGGTGCACCACCTCACCCTGGATGAGCGACAGCATGCCATAGCCACCGCCAAAGCCAAAGAGGCCAATCTGGAAGAAGGTGATGAATAGCTGTAGGAATATCATGACTCGGTGGGTTTGATAAGTGCTCCGTAAACATAGCCGCCAATAGCCGCCAGCAGGATGATCAGGATTGGCGAGACACCCAGCAGCCAGATGGCCAGCGCCCCCGCAATGGGAATCCAGCAGGTGGCCCAGGTGATATTGGCACTCTTGGCCAGATTGAACGTAGGTACGGCAATGAGAGCCACCACGGCAGGACGTATGCCCCTGAAGATGGCTGCCACCACCTCGTTGTCCTGAAAGCGATGGAAGAACATCGCGATGAGCAGGATGATGAGGAACGAAGGCAGGCAGGTACCGAGGCAGGTGACGATGGCACCAGGCACCTTACGCAGCTTATAGCCGATGAAGATGCTGATATTGGCAGCAAAGACACCGGGACAGCTCTGGGCAATGGCGATGAGGTCGAGAAACTCCTCTTTCGTCACCCATTTATGCTTGTCGACCACTTCGGCCTCGATGATAGGTATCATGGCATATCCACCACCCAGGGTGAACAGGCCAATCTTGAAGAAGGTGCTGAAGCTCTGCCTATAGATGCTCATCAGACTGTGTGGGCCTCCACCCATTTACGTGCATTCACGAATGCCTCTATCCAGGGTGTCACCTCATCGTTCTGCCTGCTCTGGGGATACCAGGCGTTCTGCCATGGGAAGATGGCACGCTCCAGGTGTGGCATCATGCAGAGATGACGGCCATCCTCCGAGCAGATGCCTGCCACGTCATAGTCAGAACCATTGGGGTTGGCAGGATAGCCGTGGTAGTTGTACTTGGCCACGACATGATACTTGCTCTCATCCTCAGGCAGATGGAACTTTCCTTCGCCATGAGCCACCCACAGTCCCAGCTTGCTGCCAGCGAGCGAACCAAACATGATGCTCTTGTTCTGAGGAATCTGCAAGCTCAGGAATCCGCTCTCGAACTTATGGCTGTCGTTGTGCAGCATGCGGGCTCCAGGAGCTCCGACGAGTCCCAGTTCAACCATCAGCTGACAACCGTTGCAGATGCCCAGCGAGAGGGTGTCCTCACGGGCATAGAAACGATCGAGGGCCTCCTTGGCCTTGGGATTGTAGAGGAAGGCACCTGCCCAGCCCTTGGCCGACCCCAGCACGTCGCTATTGGAAAATCCTCCACAGAAGACAATCATATTGATATCGTCGAGCGACTCACGACCCGTAATCAGGTCGGTCATCATGACATCCTTCACGTCGAAGCCAGCCAGATAGAGACAGTAGGCCATCTCACGCTCGCCATTGGTACCCTTCTCACGGATGATGGCAGCCTTGATGCCTGTCGACGTACGACGGTCGGCAGAGATGCCATATTGTGCTAGGGTGCCTGTAAAGCTCTTGGGGAACTGCATCTCCACGGGCTGCTGCTTGTAGTTCGAGTAGCGCTCGCGGGCCTTGCCGTTGAAGCTCTGCTTGCGGTCGAGCAGATAGGAGGTCTTGTACCACACATCACGCAGGTGGTCGATATCGAACAGCAGTTCTTCGTCGCCAGCCTTCACCTCGATGCTACGGCTGTCCTCCACGGGATAGCCAATCTTGGCATAGCCGATGCCGAGCTCCTCCATCAGTTTCCTGAAGTCGTCCTTGTGGGCATCACTCACCTCAATCACCACGCCAGGGTTCTCTGCAAAGAGTGCCTTCAGCACGTCGCCATCGGCACAGATATCATGCAGGTTGATATGCATACCACCCTTGGTATTGGCGAAGCACATCTCCAGCAGCGTGGTGATGAGTCCACCTGCCGAGATATCGTGACCTGCGATGATCCATCCTTTCTCTATGAGTTGCTGAACAGCCATGAAGGCATCGGCAAAATATTCGGGATTCTTCACCGTAGGCACATCATCGCCCACGCTACCAAGACTCTGTGCGAAGGCCGAACCTCCCAGATGCTGCTGGTCGAAGCTGAAGTCGATATGATAGATGGATGCCCGCTTGTCGTTCACCAGTACTGGCGACACGACCTTCCTGACATCGTTCACCTCGCCACCGGCAGAGACGATGACCGTTCCCGGTGAGATGATTTTCTCGCCATTGGGATACTGCTGGCTCAGCGACAGCGAGTCCTTGCCCGTGGGCACATTGATATGCAGGTCGCAGCAGAAATCGCTCAGAGCCTTCACACCCTGATAGAGGCGTGCATCCTCACCCTCCTGGCTACGGCAGGGCCACATCCAGTTGGCACTAAGGCTGACAGAGTCGAGTCCCTCGCTCAGCGGTGCCCAGACGAGATTGGTGAGTGCTTCGGCTACCGACAGCACGGACCCTGCTGCAGGATTGGCCAGACCCGCCTGTGGTGCATGACCGATGGCGGTGGCGATGCCCTTCCTGCCACGATAGTCGAGGGCTACGACACCACAGTCGCTCAATGGCAACTGCAACTCGCCCTGACATTGCTGGCGGGCAATCTTTCCCGTCACCGAACGGTCGACCTTGTTGGTGAGCCAGTCCTTACAGGCCACGGCCTCCAGCTGTAGCACCCGCTCGAGATATTCCTGAATCTTATCCTGCGTGTAGGTCACGTTCTGATAGTGACGCTCCACAGTATTATCGCGCATAATGGTCTTGGGCGAGTGTCCGAACATCTGCGCCACATCGAGGTCGAAAGGCTTCACGCCATCCCCCTGACGGAACGAGAAGTGGGCATCGCCTGTGGTCTCGCCAACCACGTAGAGTGGTGCACGCTCACGTTCGGCAATGCGACGGACATGTTCGATATGCTTCTCGTCGATGAGCAGGCCCATACGCTCCTGGCTCTCGTTGGCGATGATCTCCTTCGATGAGAGGGTCTTGTCGCCAATGGGCAGCTTGGTCATATCGATCTCGCCGCCACACTCCTCCACCAGTTCGGAGAGACAGTTCAGATGTCCTGCCGAGCCATGATCGTGGATGCTCACCACGGGGTTGACATCCTCTTCGCAGAGTGCACGCACCAGGTTGTAGGCACGCTTCTGCATCTCAGGATTGGCCCGCTGTACGGCATTCAGCTCGATGCCGCTGCTATAGCGACCAGTATCTACCGACGATACGGAGCCGCCACCCAGTCCGATGCGGTAGTTGTCACCACCGACGACCACCACCTTGTTGCCCTTCTGAGGCTCTTTCTTCAGGCAGTCGCGCTTGGTGCCGTAGCCCACGCCACCTGCCAGCATGATCACCTTGTCGTAGGCATACTTAGTGGGGGCATCGCCTGTCTGCTCCTGATGCTCGAAGGTGAGCACCGATCCGCAGATGAGTGGCTGTCCGAACTTGTTGCCGAAGTCAGAGGCACCATTCGAGGCCTTGATGAGTATCTGCTCAGGCGTCTGATAGAGCCATTCCCTGACGGGGATGATATTCTCCCAGTCGCGAGTCACGTTGTCGTCGTCAGCCAGTCGGGGATAGGCGGTCATATAGACAGCCGTACCAGCGATGGGCCATGACCCTGTGCCGCCACCCATACGGTCGCGGATCTCGCCACCCGTACCTGTTGCCGCTCCGTTGAAGGGCTCGACGGTGGTGGGGAAGTTGTGGGTCTCGGCCTTGAGCGAGATGACACTCTCGATGTCCTTCACGCGGAAATAGTCGCTCGTGCTCTGGTCGGCAGGTGCAAACTGCTCCACCACGGGTCCCTCGGCAAATGCCACATTATCTTTATAGGCAGAGAGGATCTTATTGGGATTCTCCTGCGTGGTCTTCTTGATCATGGCAAAGAGGCTCGACTCCATCTCCTTGCCGTCGATGACGAAGGTGCCTCCGAAGATCTTGTGACGGCAATGCTCTGAGTTGATCTGTGCGAAGCCGAAGATCTCGGAGTCGGTCAGCGGTCGTCCGTTCTGCTTCTCCAAACCGTGCAGGTAGGCGATTTCCTCTGGCGACAATGCCAGTCCCTCCTGCTCGTTGTATTCCTCCAGATTCTCCACGTGCTTGATGGGCTCGGGGCTGATGTTGACGGTGAAGATACGCTGGTCTAGTCCCTTATACATGCGTTGCAGCATAGGGTCGTGGTCAGCATCCTCACTACTGACGGGGAAGTATTCCTCGATACGTGTGATGCCCTGCATGGCCATGTTCTGGGTGATTTCCACAGCGTTAGTCGACCAAGGGGTGACCATTTCGCGACGGGGTCCTACATAGTAGCCGTCCAATGTCGGGGTGTCCAGCAATGTGGCTCCGCCATAGAGCCAGCATAGTTTCTGTACTTCGTCTTGTGCGAGCTGATGGTCGGCTTCTGTGGCTATCACGCTCTTGCCTGGAGTCTGGAAGAAATGAATCGTCATATTTCTTTGTTAGTTGTTTTTGAAATTTTCTGCAAAGGTACGAATAAGTGAGAAGAAAACCAAATTTTATTTGAGTTTTCTCGAACTGATGGAGCAGTAAGAGCCATCAAGCTTGCTTGTTTGGCCGAGTCGTGACATCAGAAGACGTAGTCAACGAGAGTACCTAAGACCAAAGGTCAAAGGTACGTAATCGGCTTGCCGCTTGCTACTGAAAGGACGCAAGAATAAGTGAGAAGAAAACCAAATATATTTGAGTTTTCTCAAACCGATGGAGCAGCGAGAGCCATCAAACTAGTTTGTTTGGCCGAGCCGCGACATTGGAAGACGTAGTCAACGGGAGTACCTTAGACCGTAGGTCAGAGTACGCTTCGCCCTTCGAAGTTATCTCCGTCTGGCTATCTCACCGTGATATGGAAGCAGGGCTGTCGGACTTCGTATTTGATATAGCAGCGGTTTTGCTGGCGCATATCGTTGA
>JAIKWS010000002.1 GCA_024684515.1 Prevotella sp. | reverse complement strand
TAATAATAAATTATTATCTTCTTCTCTATCTTCTTTTTGCGGTCAACGTATTCAGTTGCACATCGCAAGTAGGTAGATTTCCCCTTTTCCCCATTTCCAATAATTCCTCTTATTATAGACAAAAGTACCCGAAACCCTAGTGTTTACTTTGTAAGCACGAGATTGACATGTCCCCCCTGGTTTTGCCACTAAACCCATGCAAATCTCTCGCAGCAACAGTGTTTAATAAGGAAGCACCGTATTTCACCCCTGTTGTGCATAAGGAGGGACAAGGAGCTGGAAACGTAAAATATAAAGCTTTTTCATGCAAATAACAACCAATGCCAATTAACAACTTTAAATAATTGGCGGTCGTCGTATCGTGAAAAGGATGTTTTTTGGCATAACAGACGAGAAATCTTGTTGATTGAGTTTAAGATAAAGCCTAACATGAAAAAAAGCAGACCCTCACGAGTCTGCTTCCTGTTATTAATTAATAATTCAACCTCTTAACGCAGTCCACGATTCAGCAGTGTGGTGTTGAGCAGCAGCAAATAAGTCTTATACTGCTTCTGGTCAAGCACGTAGTGCATGTAGCGCACGTCCTTTTTCACAGCCTTGTCCAGCAGATCCTTCTGCTCATCGCCCTCAGCCTTCGAAGCGAGCATCATCTCGTTGCAGAACTGGTGGTGAATATCTTGCACAGCCTCCATCTGGTCCAGTGTCAGGCCCAGTGTAACGGCCAGTTTGCGCATATTCACCGTCATGTCGTAGGCATTGGCGGCCTGCACAGCGTTGTTGTTCTCGTTCTCAGCGTTTGCCATTGTCATTGTCATCATGGCTACCAACGTCAAAACAATCTTTTTCATTTTTTGTTTCCTTTCTTTCTTTACTCAGAGCCTTTCGTTTTGTTTTTTTGTTATCCTGTTTGTGTTGTCCAGGCTCCTACTTTAATAATTTGTTATCCTTTGTCGCCAGGCTTTTGTTCCTTTTGACGATGCAAAGGTACGGCGATTTTTTCATCCGGCAATGGCTTTTTACCCACTGTGTGCGAAAACAGCCCCTTTTATTGACCGATGTCAAAGATTCGCAGAATAATTGATTTATGAATGTTTTTAGTATAAAATACATGCAAATTGAAATAAAATTCGTACCTTTGCAGCCTCTATACATTATATATAATATGGATAAGCAAGAAAACAAGTACATCTCCGTGAGCTATCAGCTCTATTCCATCCAGCCCGATGGCACCAAGCAGTTGGTAGAAGAGACCAAGCAGGGCACCCCGTTTACGTTTATCAGTGGCTTCGGCTTCTCGCTCGATGCCTTCGAGCAGCATGTCATACCACTTCAGGCTGAGGAAAAGTTTGACTTCACCCTCCAGCCCAGCGAGGCTTTTGGCGACTATATGCCTGAGGGTATCCACAAGATGAAGCGTGAAGTATTCTGCGTCAATGACCATTTCGACCACGAGAACATCTTTCCTGGTGCCGTAATCACGCTGATGGACGAGGAAGAGCATCGCTTCATGGCACGCGTGGAGAAGGTGGAGGAAGATGGTGTGACCATCGATACCAACCATCCGCTGGCAGGACAGACACTGCAGTTTACGGGGATGGTACTGGAAAACCGCGATGCCACAAACGAAGAGATTCAGCACATGCTGAACCATCTGAGCCACGAATGTGGTGGATGTGGCGGATGTGGCGACGAATGTGGTTGCGAGGAGCATGACCACCACGATGGCGGCTGCGGATGTGGCCATTGCCATCATTAACAGTTCTCTCTCACACACAAGCATTTTCACATAGCCTAACGATGCGTAATACATTCGGAAACCTTTTCACACTGACCACCTTCGGTGAGAGTCATGGTGCTGCCGTAGGAGGTGTGGTAGACGGCATGCCTGCGGGTATTGCTATCGACACAGACTTCATACAGCACGAACTGAACCGTCGCCGTCCTGGACAGAGTGCACTGACTACTGCCCGGCAGGAGGCCGACCAGGTAGAGCTGCTCAGCGGCATCTTCGAAGGCCACAGCACAGGCTGTCCCATTGGCTTCATCGTGCGCAACCAGAACCAGCACTCGAATGATTACGACAACCTGCGAACACTGTTCCGACCATCGCATGCCGACTTCACCTATTATCATAAATATGGTACACGCGACCATCGTGGAGGTGGCCGCTCTTCGGCACGCATCACACTGAGCCGTGTGGTAGGCGGAGCACTGGCAAAACTGGCACTTCGACAGTTGGGCATCCAGGTGACGGCCTATACCTCACAAGTGGGAACCATCGTCCTGGATCGCGACTACCATCACTACGACCTCTCGCTGACTGAGAGCAACGATGTGCGTTGTCCAGACCCCGAGAAGGCACAACAGATGGCACAGCTCATCAAAGAAGTGAAGGCAGAGGGTGATACCATTGGCGGTGTGGTGACCTGTATCGTCAGCGGATGCCCTGTAGGACTGGGAGAGCCCGAGTTCGACAAGCTACATGCTGCCCTGGCCCATGCCATGCTCAGCATTAATGCCGTGAAGGGTTTTGAATACGGTGAAGGCTTCGATGGTGTGGCTTTGCGTGGCTCTGAGCAAAACGATATCTTCCGTCCTACAGCCAATTCAGAAGCAGTAGAAACAGCTACCAACCACAGCGGAGGCATACAAGGAGGCATCTCCAACGGACAGGACATCTATTTCCGTGTGGCCTTCAAACCTGTGGCCACCCTGCTCCGCCAACAAGACACGATAGACCTTGAAGGCAATGCCACCACCTTCACAGCAAAGGGACGTCACGATCCCTGTGTGCTGCCAAGAGCCGTTCCCGTGGTGGAAGCAATGACAGCTATGACCATATTTGACCACTATTTACTGTCGAAATTGTCAAAAATTTAAAATTTATTCAAGAATATTGCAAATTTCTTGTCGAAAATTTTGTACTATTCGAAAATTTGACTATCTTTGCAACGCAAATGAGGGCTTGTGAAAGTCTTAGTTGCTTTAGTTAAGTCTAGTTTAGTTTTTGTGTTGGTTGAGGGCTGCCAGTTGGCAGCCCTCTTTTTTTTCCCAAACTGACTAATTTTCCAGAACTAGTCATTGTTCCCAAAATAGTCATTGTTCAGAAACTAAGCATTGGTTCCCAAACTAGCTATTGTTCCCATAATAGTCATTGTTCCCAAACTAGGCATTGTTCCCAAAATAGGCATTGTTCCCAAAATAGGCATTGTTCCCAAACTAGGCATTGTTCCCAAACTGGTTATTGTTCCAAAAACTGGTCATTGTTCCAAAAACTGGTCATTGTTCCAAAAACTGGTCATTGTTCCCAAACTGGTTATTGTTCCAAAAACTGGTCATTGTTCCCAAACTGGTCATTGTTCCAAAAACTGGTTATTGTTCCAAAAACTGGTCATTTTGCCGACCAGGGAGATTTCTGTCTACTTCAGTAGCCCAAGCTATTCATTTCTTCACTATTTTCTTCCCATTTTGAACATAGAGACCACGGTGGGGCTCTGCCACCACTCGTCCTGTGAGGTCGTAGGTAATAGTTTGCTGACTGTCATGCACATCGTGGATACCTGTGTCGACAGCACTGCGCACATAGAGACGTCCTGTGGTAAGCAGTTCGGAGGTATCCCACTTTTGTGTTGCCGACGGCTGTTCTGGTTCTATCTTCACGAAGCCAGTGCCGCTAACGTTGGCGGCACTAATGTCGAACACCAAGAACGACTTATCGTCGGCAATAGCAGTAGCCTCAGTAATGTCAAGACACAGCACAGCATCATTGACAGTGAAATCGCCAGCAATCTTCAGCTTGTTGCAACGAGCAAAGTTGCCACTGGTTGTCAATGGTATCTCCACTACCCCACCCTTTGCTATGGTCAGTCCGCCACTCAGCGTCAGCGTCTTCATATTCGTCAGCGTATCGCCAGCATGTATAGTGGCATTGTTGCTGACAGTCACTTTTCCTGCCAGCGTACCCTCACCGGCAAGTATGGCACCACTTTTCACACTGATGGCTCCTCGTCCCGTATGCGTACCATTGACAATGAGGCATCCCCTGCTGACTACGGTAGTGCCGCTATAGACATTCTTACCCGTCAGTCGCCAGTCGCCCGATCCCTGTTTCTCGATGCTAGTAGTCCCAGGATGTGATCCAGCCTGGTCATTGTCGTTGATGACCCCACGGAAGGTTTCATCCGTATTGGCAGTTCCCACGACCCAAGTTCCCTGTCCCTTTGCTTTCACATTAAATCCTGCCAGCACAGTGCTGGCGTCGCCAGAGAGTCCTCCAAGATAGTAAGTCGACGCATTCTTGGCCCCATTCACAGAGGCCGTTCCCTTCAGATACAAAGTAGCATTTTTCACACCCACACCATTTTTCACAGCAAACTGGCTCTGTCCGGCCTTTCCCGTGCCATTGACGATGAGATGCCCTGTAAACCCGTCCCAGTTGCCCTCGATATACTCTCGAAGATAGTGGACGTTCCACTGTAGCGTGCCTGATCCGCTGACCCTGCACTTGTTGGAATTCCACAGGTCGAAATCGACGACAGAGGTAGTGCCTTCTTCTACTACAATGGGGAAATTGTAGGTGACTGACGACTCGTTCTTTCCTACCGTAACAAACTGTCCACCAGCCATTACGAGTCGCGATGCCTTGCCGATGCCCTTGTCGGAGACCTCTTTCTTGGCGAGTTTCAGAACACCACCACGCATCACCACATCACCATCAAAACCAAAGAAGTTGTTGGTGCCGACACTCAGGGTGCCCTGTCCATTCAGGGCCAGATTGCCCTGTCCCTCTATGCTGCCATTCATCGTGACCACCGTATTGGCAGCAGCAATGTCTAGTTGCGTATCGTTATACAGCATAGCCGAACGGTTGGTCGTCGTTGATGATCCTGTATAGCGATAGCTTCCGCCATCCATCACCCAGTTCTGTGCGAACTCCTGGCTCATACCTATTCCACTAGGTTCACCACCATTTTTCAGCGAGGCAAATTCATAGATGCCCTTGTGCAGTACAGTAGCCCCTTCGTACTGTTGGTCACTGGCAACGGTCAGCACCCCCTCTCCCGTTTTGTTCATGGAAGCATTGCCGCAGACATATCCCTTTCCGTCGAGGGTGACATGAGCATCTGAGCGTACTACCACTGCTGTTTTCTCCACTGGCTCATCCAGGGTAACGACCTGATCTTCAGCAGGATTGATCAGCCACTCGCCATCGCCCGTTCCCTGGAAATTCTCTGCATCGATGATGTCCACCTGCTCTGGTCTTGTCTTGACGATAAGCTCAGGAGTATAGTCAGAGCGGCTTGTCCCCTGATAAGCACAGATACGCACGGTATAGGCTGTTCCTGGCTTCAGGCGTTCGTCGGCCAAGGTGAAGAGGGTGCCATCAGTACGTCCCACCTCGACAAACTGTCCGTCTATTTTCATCTCTACAATAAAGCCCTCCTCATTATCACTACAGTCGGCCCACGAGAGCGTTAGCGACGTCTGTGTCGATGACTCCAGGGTCAGCAGCAGTGGTGCCCGCAGGAAATCCTGGCGGTCTGCCTTCGTGATACTGTTCAGATAGTTCTCGATGTTGACATAGCCATTGCTGGCAACAACCATTGCATCATCCAGCTGCGGATTGGTGCCATTGGCCGTCTCCCAGGCATCTGGCATGCCATCACCATCCGTGTCTGAAGGCTTCTCGCCCTTGAACCATGTCCAGCTCGTTGGCACACCAATAGGCAACTCGTTCTCATTGGTAATCAGACGTCCCTTAGTGCCCATCGACAGTACCTCATCAATCATATAGCAGTCGGCCAGATCGCGATAGGGCAACGAAGCCCCCACTTCTGGCAACAGGCTGTCAACCAGGTCTCTGGCTTCCCATTTCTCTAGCTCAGGATAATTATATGGCTGACTCTGGCGGTCACCACCTCCATCGCCTGTAAACGCTGTTGGATTGTAGCGTCCGTCACGATTGGCATCCTGCCAGTTGTCAGCACCATAGAAGTGGAAGTTCGCATTGCCACCCGTCAGGCAGTTGCCACCCACGGCAGGACCATTGATGAAGAGGTTTGACTCGATGTTGGCATACGACTGTCCTTCTGAGTCGCCACCCATGTTGTAGGCAGCGTTCTTCCAGTTGTACACCAGATTGTTGGCATACTGGTTGACACCTTTCACCTTGAAGTTTCGCGTGGAATTGTCAACCAGCAGGATGCGGTAGAGCGACACATTCTCAGCCTGCATCAATCCGCCAGCCGAGTGCGTCATCAGTCCCTGCCCCACAATACTGTTCATAAGCGTGATATTCTTAGGAGCAGTACCCTTGTTGTCCCAGTTGATGGAGAAATTCTCATCCTGTCCCCATGCAAACGAACAGTGATCGAAAATCATGTTCTGACCATTGGCAATGCCTGCACAGTCCTTGTCCTTCGATCCCACAGCCCCCATGCGGAAGCGCATGTAGCGCACAATAATATTGTCGGCCCCCGAAAAACTGACACCGTCGCCATAGACGATGACGCCCTCTCCTGGAGCTGTCTGTCCTGCTACATAGAGATTGCTGGAGAAAACGATACGGCTCTGGATACGGATGACGCCACTGACATCGAACACCACGATACGATTGGGCTGGCTGACAGCATCGCGCAACGAGCCCGCTCCTGAGTCGTTCAGATTCGTCACATGATAGACGGAGCCTGCGTTTCTTGCTCCTGTAGCAAAACGTCCCCAGCCCTGTGCGCCAGGAAAAGCCAGTTGCTGGGCATAAGTTGCTGACATACAGAGGGAGGTCACTAGAACAACTATCAGTCTTGAAATATTCATCTTCATATTGAGATTAGTTTTTATAGGGACAAAGGTAACAATAATCTTCGACATGTACAAGTATTTTTGCTTTTTTCAGAGATGAAGCAACCTCCAGCATCGATTATCCTCAGGAAAAACATGAATGGGCTTATCCTGCAATGAGAAAAAAAACATCGATTATCCTCGGGAAAAACATGCATGGACTTATCCTGCAATGAGATAAGCAGCGATTATCCACAAGCAAATGCCATCGCAGATGCCTGGAAAGGCAGGATTGTCATCTCTCCTGCTAAGCCCTTACCTCCTGACAGGGAAATTTGCACCAGAAAGTAGAGCCTTTGCCGCTGCCCTCACTGATGACACCGATGTTGCCACCACAACGCTCGGCAATGGCTTTGCTTATAGCTAGTCCCATACCTGTTCCCTGTACATACTCGTCTAGTTTGACAAAACGTTCGAAGACACGTTCCTGCTGCTCCTTGGGAATGCCGGCACCCGTGTCCTCACAGTAGAGATAGAGTTCCGACGCGGTATAGCGGTAGCCCACCTTGATATGTCCCTGCCGTGTGAATTTCACTGCGTTGGTCATGAAATTGGTAAGTATCTGTATCACCCGCTCAATGTCGAGGATGAGCACTAGCGACTGATGCGGATTGTCCTTGACAAAGGTCACCTGAGGATTCTCGATTCGCTGCGCCAGGGTGATGCATATCTCCTCAAACAGATTTCCGAAGTCGACTTCTTTCGGATGGATGTCGATTGCATCTTCGTCGCTAATCGACGAGGCCTCAATGATGTCGTGGATGAGTCGCTGCAGCATGTCGCTGTTGCTGCGTATGATATGTACGTATTCGCTGCGCTCTGGAGAGTCACCAAGGGCATCTAGCACACCCGTGAAGCCCACGATGGCATTAAGAGGCGTGCGAAGCTCGTGCGTCATCGAGGCCATGAATCCGCTCTTCATACGCAGACTGTCTTTGGCCAACTGTGTGGTTTTCTCCAGCTCATGAGCAGCCTCGCTAAGTGCCGAGATATCAGCGATGACGCCTATGTGATGCGTCTGCTGTCCGTCATCATTGCAGACAGGATGCAGTGTAAGACGATAGACGGTGGCATGATGGCATCCTGCGCAAGGCTTCAGACGAATGGTGAGCGTCTGTGGATGTTCCTGGCGTGTTTCAAGCATCTGGACGATGCTGTCGCGATTCTCCTCATCGACGATATCCAGCAACTGTGAGAAAGAGTGGGTATACTCCCTGTAGCCTGGTGAGCGGAAGAACGTAACCGTCTGTGCATCAGGGTCTGTACGCAGCAACAGCCGTTTTGAGCGGATGAGGGCATACCGCAGCAGCCAATGCTGTTCGCGGATTTTCTCCTCTAGCTGTCTGCGCTGATGCTCCAGCTGGTGGCGCTGTCTGTCGCGACTTTGTTCCGAGGTGAGGTTTACGCTGCCTACGAGGTAGTTGGCAATCTCGCCCTCGTCGTTGAAGAGAGGATAGATATAGCTTTCGAGGTATTTGTCGATATGGAAGTCTGGATAGTCGAAACGATGGCAATAGAGCATGGCCTCGCGCCTCTGCGGTGTAAAGGTGCCCCGTACGGTCTCGATGTCAAACAGGTTCTGTCCTATCCAGAAGCGTTTTACCTGTGGTGTCTTGTCAGAGAAGCCGATAAGACTCTTCATTGAGTCATTAGAGGAGATGAAGTTACCTTTATTATCGTAGAACGACATCGCCACAAGTGGTGCATTGGACAGTGTCTTGTACTTGTAGGCCAGCTCTCGTGCCGCCTTGTGCTCCTCCATCTCGTGGGTGACGTCGTAGACGGCATTGATGATATAGGCAGGCTTGCCCTGTGCATTGGTTTCCAGGATGGCATGTCCCTGGAAGTTGAGCCACTGGGGATCATCTGCAGTGCCCTGATTCCAGCGTTTATTCAGGTCGAAGCGCTTGGTACGTCCCCTGAGCAGGCTTTTGTGCTTTTCGATGAACTCCTGTCGCTGGTCGGGATGTATGCGGTCTATGAACTCCTGGAGGCTCATTCCCTTGCTGGGCAGAATGTGTCCATAGCGATTCTCCACCCTATCGTGGGCTATATCATAGACCATCACATCGTAGTTGCCCATATGCAGGGCCTTGACCATCATCGTATTGAGCATCGAGATGTCTTTCGTGGTACGTCTGACATGGGTCTTCGCAACACGCGAGAGGAGATAGAGGACGATGGCCACCAGCAGTGCCACCAACAGGATGGACAGGGCTATGGGGGCGTATTGTTTCACGGCCCGTCCTGGATGCAGCCATTTGTCTTTCAGGTCAGACAGTTCGCCACTCTGCTTCAGGCGAGAGTAGTTATCGTCGAGCACTTCTACCAGCACGCTGTCGTGTCCGATGATGTGGACCTCTGAGATGGGCAGTGACGACTCGTTGATGACGATGCCGTCAAGATTCAGCTCCTTGATCTTCCACTTCAGTTGTTGCTCACCCCAGATAAAATACTTGTAGTCGCCGCTGATCAGTCCTAGCAGGGCCACCTTTGCCGTCTGGTATTCCACGTTGGGGCGGCTGAGCGAGTCGGTGTGGAAGTAGTTGACCGAATATTCGCCAGCCTTTAGCACCGTTCTCCTATGGTTGAGCTGTTCCAGGGAGATGTCCTTGACGCTGTCTTGATAGGTGGCAATACAGATATGGTTGTAATTGATGATGTTTCGCGAGATAGCATAATCCTCATCGCTGAATCGTCGTATGTCGGCCAGTATGATATCTGCCTCGCCACGAGTGAATGTGCTGAGGGCTGCCCCCCAGTCTTTCATGACGAAGTGCACAGGAATGTCGATATCTTCCATGAGTGCCTTGAGGACGTCGATGTTGCTGCCAGCCACCTTACCGTCGTTGCCTATGTATTCGTAGGGTGGACGGTCCCAGTCGCATACAACGACGACAGGCCGCTGTTCATTGTATTTCTCTTTGAGCGACTCCAGGGCCGACAGGCGAAGGGTCGCCGTCAGCAGCAGCAGTGATAGCAAATATCTGTATTTCATAGCTACTATCCTTGTTTTTTACGTTTGATATGGAGTACGTTACAGTGTATCATGATGTAGACAGTGGTGCCGGCTCCCACCTCGGAGACGATTTCCATCTTGCCTCCCATCTGTCGCACCAGTTCGCGGGAGATGGCCAGTCCAAGGCCCTTGGTATTGCGCTGGCTGCCGGCAGCGGTCTCCATGATGCGTTTCAGCTCTTCTGGATCGATACCATCGCCCGTATCGTCGATAGAGATCATCAGACGCCGTCCGATGAACTCACACCGTGCCCTGACGGTGCCGCTAGTGGTATGCTGGGCAGCATTGGCCGTCAACTGCTGGATGACATTGCCCAGGTTGGTGACATCGACATCGACCAACAACTGCTCATAGGGATTCTCTACCACATAGTTGGTTTTCGCGTTCTTGTACATTCCCCAGCCCTGCTCACAAAGAGCATCGAAGAGCAGCGCGATGTCCTGTACAGAGTGGCTGATCTCCACCATACCGGCTTCGAGCCGCGAGAGATAGAGCACATTGTCTATGAGATGCAGCAGGTAGTTGGAGTTTTCGAGGATGCCCTGATAAAGATGCTCCTCATCCTTCACGGCTTTCTCCTCGCCTATCTTCTGCACGCTGTCGATCATCGTCTCGAGCGGATTGCGTATCTCCTGCACCATGTTCTTCAGGAAGCTGTTCTTGGTGTCTTCAACCTCCATCACCTTTTTCTTCTCTTCGGTCAGACGGCACTTGATGTCGTAAAGAGTACTGATGTCGCAGAGGATACCCTCGTAGCTAACCACCGTTCCTTCCTTGTCGTGACGTGGCGAGAGCGAGAACTGCAGCTCCAGTTTCTTGTTTCCCTTCACGCGGAGAATGGTGCCAATGGTGACGCGGAACTCACGTTCGGCACGTGCGTCCATATCGTTGAGGGTGTGCATCGCGATGCCCTTCGACTGGCTGTCGACAAGTGTCATGCAGCGTGTCTGTGTCAATTGATGTACCACCTTCTCGCCACCATTCAGGATGGTCAGTGTGTGCGACTGCGGCTTATAGACCACCAGTCGCACGTCGTCATAGCCTGCTACGCAATCGATGAGTCTCTCGTATTCGAGACATGTCCTTGCGGCGTTTTCCACACGCTCCCTCGACTGGTTGAGCTGTTCGACACTAACGGCCGACGAGGATGTATCGCGACAGATGACAAAGACACCCAGCAGCTCGCCCCCATCACCGTGGACAGTCATGATGCGGTATTCGCAGACCAGCTTTCCGTTGTGGTGCATACTCTTTACGCGACGTTCTTCGGGCGACAGACGGTGGAAGTCGATGATCTGTGTTGCACAGAAGCCGTCGGCCTCTTCCAGGTCTGTGATCTCGCAGTCGAAGCAGTCGTTAAGACGTACATGCTCTCTGATGATTTCATCGCTGTTACAGTGGAACATGTCGCAGGCGTAGGGATTGATATTGACAAGATAGCCTTTCTTGTCAAAAAGCAGCACGCCCACCATTGGCGTATAGAAAATAGACCAGTAGCGCAGGTTACGCTCGTTCTCCTTGCGCTGCTGCTGTCGCTCGCGGGTAACGTCTTTTTTCGTTCCTACGATGACCGTGGGCTTGTTGTCCTTATCACGTGTGAGTACCGAGAGGACAATGACGAAGTCGTGCAATTCGCGGTCGCCACCCTCCACGTCCTTGGCTTTCAGCTCCAGTGTCACCTCCTCCTCATCATAGCCCTTATGAGCCTGCACGTGCCCCGACAACTGGTCGATAGCCCCTTTCAGCTGCTTCAGGCCCTCCTCGTCGTAGCGTTGCACAAACTCGTCCATGCTATAGGTATATGCCACCTGCCCGTTCTCATTGCGCCACGAGAACTCCTGCCTGGCAATGTCGTAGGTCCATATGCGCACCTGGCTCGTCTGCAGTATCAGTGCCAGTCGCTGATTCAGAAGCTTGTTCTTGCGTCTGGTGCGACGAGTCTGCAGCAGGTAATAGGCAAAGTAGAAGACTGCCAGTATGATTATCAGCAGCGATAGGGAGTCGAGAAGCCACACCCAGATTGGCGTGGGCCCCTCCTCGTGCTCGGGGTAGAACCATTTGGTCTGTATCGGGGCTATGCGCTCTTCTGTGTAGAGTCGCGAGTACACCTCATCCAGACGGTCTAGCAGAGCCTGGTCGTTGGACATGAATTTGTACTCGCCATGAGGCATATTCACTGGAGTCAGCAAGAGGTTATCGAGGTGATAGCGGCTGATAAGCCACTTCAGCGACAGCGTGTTCCAAACAATCTGACCCTGCTCGTTGGTGCTCACCTGCTGGATGGCTTCACGCATATCGCCCTTGGGCACGGCATGTCCACCCCACCCGTAGTCAATCATCAGATGATGACAGAGACTGCTGTCGTTGACGATGACGGTCACCCCGTCCTTGCCAAGATCGCGAAACGCCTTGATCGTCGAGGGATTATTCTTTGCACTCGCCACGCTTTGCGTGAACAGCGTGATGGCATTCTTGCCGTAGAGACCGAAGGCATCATGGAACCCTACTGCAAGCCCAAGCGTCAGGTCACTCTTGCCGCTTTTCAGATCTTCAAATGCTTCCTGCTGAGGCTTCAGACGTATTTCGTAGGGGATGTCAAGCTCGTCCATGAGCAGGCGTATCAAGTCGATGTTGAAGCCCTCCGGCTCACCTTGGTCGTTCAGGAATGCGTATGGCCATAAATCCCAACAGTCCTCATACACCAGCGGAGCCTCCTGAGTGTAGGCCCTACTAAAAACGGTCTGAGCACTGACAGTAAAAAACGAAAAGCTGGCGGCGAGTAGCAAAACGACGCTTTTCAACCTTATGTTTTTTGCTTGTCTCATTGTTTTAATAATATGACATTTTGACACACATCGGCAAAGTTAACATTTTTTCGGCATAATTACAAGAAAATTTACAGTTTTTTTTGCAAAAAGATGCCAATTTCTATTAGTTCACATCGTCTGCTATTGTCAGCATGTACATCTCACTGCCGTTTTTATACCTCTCATCTGGCATGTGATAGCCACGCTACAAGCCCCATGCCGGGCAAAACACACAAAATAATTCCTCAGAATCACGAGGATTACAAGAAATGCTAAAAAAAACAGGGCAACTTCTATGCTATTGCCAAAAAAATTCACTATCTTTGCAGCAGAGTTTTCGACTGACCGAAAGCAGAGGCGCTTTTTTAGACATCTGACAGAGGTCTATTATATTAAAAATGTGTATTTATTCAACAAAACGAAGGAAAAATGAAAATTAGGAAATTCTTCTGTGGCCTTGCCCTGACAACGCTTGCTGCAAGTGCTCCCGCTACTCTGACCAGCTGTGACGATGATGACGTGAACACCATCATCAACATCCTGGATTTGCTCTTCACCTCGACTGACGACCTCGCCGGCAGCGCATGGCTGTCGACAGACAACTCACTGGCCCTCGAATTCAGCAATGGCAACCAGGGAAGCCTCTACGACTCGACAAAGATGGACGACCAGGGAGCCGTTGCACAGCCGTTCACCTACACCCTCGACACGCAGAACAACGTGCTGACCATCACGCTGAGCCAAGGGGGGACACGCCGATATACGGTGACAGAGTTTACCAAAGGAACGAAGCTGACACTGACCTACAATGGCACGACCATATACATGAAGCCCTATACCGGCTAGTCTATCACACCTACAATCTCCTGGACAGAGGCTATGCCATGGGCATCAAGCCAGGCGTTGATACCATCGCGCACCTTAATGGTCGTCGTGGGATCGATGAAGTTGGCCGTACCGATCTCTATGGCTGACGCACCACACATGATGAACTCGATGGCGTCCTTTGCCGTCATGATGCCACCCAGGCCAATGACAGGTATGCTGACAGACCGCTTCACCTGCAGCACCATGCGAAGAGCCACTGGCTTCACACAAGGGCCACTCAGCCCGCCAGTGCCGATGCTCAGCACTCGCTGGCGCTTCTCGATGTCGACGGCAGTACCCATGAGCGTATTGATGAGCGACACGGCGTCAGCACCTTCCGACTCTACGGCACGCGCTATCTCCGTGATATCCGTAACATTAGGCGACAACTTGACAATCAGCGTCTTGTGATAGCGAGCACGGACGGCACGCACCACACTGGCTGCACCCTGACAGGTCACACCAAAGGCCATACCACCGTCCTTCACGTTGGGACACGAGATATTCAGCTCGATGGCAGGCACCTCATCCAACGTATCCACACGGGCTGCGCAATCGGCATAGTCATCGGGCGACGAACCACTCACATTCACAATCCATGCCGTATCGATGGGCGTCAGCTGCGGATAGATATGCTCACAGAAATAGTCGACACCCTTGTTCTGCAAACCCACACAGTTGAGCATACCCATTGGCGTCTCGGCCATCCGGGGATAGTCGTTGCCCTGGCGAGGCTTCAGTGTTGTACCCTTCACGATGATGCCGCCAATACCATCCAGGGGCACCAGATCCTGAAACTCAAGGCCGTAGCCAAACGTCCCAGAAGCTGTCATCACAGGATTCTTCAGCCTCAATGCACCTATGTTAACTTCTAAATTTGCCATAACAGTCGATTGATATTAAACACTGGTCCTTCCTTACACACGCAGACATTACCCTCGGTGGTCTTCTCTACACAGCACAGACACGCACCAAGCCCGCAAGCCATCAGATTCTCTAGCGAGGCCTCGCAGGCGATAGCGTGCTGATGGGCATAGCGAGCCACTGACTTCATCATCGGCGTAGGACCACAGGTCTGAATGAGATCGAACGAGGCACCGGTCAGCAACGAATGGTCGGTCACAAAGCCCTTCTCGCCATGAGAGCCGTCTTCTGTCGTCGTCTCTACTGGCCCATACTGACTGAAAAGATCAAGCAGCAACAGGTCATGGGACGTGCGTGCACCCAACAGAAACGTTGCATGGACACCACGTTCTGAGAGCACCTTGCCCTGATAAAGCAAGGGAGCGACACCAACACCACCACCCACGAGCAGCACACGCTGACCGCTTTCGGCTGGCGAGAAACCATTGCCCAGTGGCAACAGGCAGTTCAGACGATCACCAGGCCGCAAACTGGCTATCCGACGTGTCCCTGCACCTACCGTGGCCACCAACAGCCATAGCTCGTTACGATCTCTGTCAACGTAATTGATTGATATGGGACGGCGTAGGAACGTGGAAGGCTCATTATCAACACGCACCTCCACAAACTGCCCTGGCAACATCGCTGGCAGCGGACTACTGTCTGTGAGCCGTATCAGCACATAGCGCTCGTGAACACGCTCTATGCCGGAAACTGTCAGGTCTAAAAGACTTTTTCTCATCACTATCCTCTTTTTAATGCACATTCGAATGTGCAAAGATACACAATATTTTTGGTATTTCAGCCTAATCTGCGAAATTATTATCATCTTTTCCCAATAAACAGAAATCAAACTGTACCGCTCACGTTCAGAAAGGCTCTCCCGTCTGTGCAAGTCCACTCCTGTATCCAGTCGTCTGATATGCATTTTGCCGTTTGCCGTTCTGTACAATGCTGCTGCAGCAACCACAGCTTCCTGTCTTTTCGAGACCTTTCGTATAATTTTTTGTCTCTACTAGCTTATAATTCGGATTTTTTTTCTAAATTTGCACCTAAATAATTGTACCAGACAGATGAAACTGAAGAAAATCGTAGCCAATGACATCAAGGAATGTCATCCTCATCAGAATTCCCACCAGACGGACCTGTACTACCAGCGACTGGCAAACCGCTTGCAGGACGCCTTCCGCTCCCTGAGTTGCACTATCGAAGGGCTTACTCCCGAAGTGATGCACCAGGGAGCCATCATGCTTGCCAACTATATGGAAGACATCGTGGCCGATAGTGGGCAATGGCGCACATTCTCCAATCTGTGCCAAGAGCTCTATGGACATCCTACGCCTCTATACCACCAAGACGAAGAGTATTACCCTGACGAGCCGAGCCTGAACGCCATCCGCTATCTGTTGTGGAGCGTGGAAAGCGATGTCAGTGGCGAGCTGGTCTTTCCCGACTCTAAGAACATTGAGCTGATGGCCATTGTTGCTCACCATATCCTGGAAGAGGTATTTGAGGAGGCTCCTGTCAACGATCAGTTAGCTGATGATGTCATGTCGGAGTTGCAACTGGCCACAGAGGGGTTTGACCAGTTACGAGGTGTCCTGCTGTGGCTCTTTAGCAGCTGTTACCTCACGGCAGGGGAACAAAACGAGAAGCTGCTCGAAAAGCATGCCGATGAGTTGATGGAGTTGGCAGAGCATGAAAATATGCCCGATTTGTCGCCTTATTTGGCCTTTTTTTACGCCAGCACCAAAAGTATCTTCGAACATCAGATTGGCCCTCTGGCTCTCTATACCAAGGACTATCTCGCTGCAATGATGCGTACGAAAGGCATGGAGCAGCAGGCAGAGGATCTTGACAAGATAGAAAGGATAGATATGGGAATGTACAAGTTTGAACCCGTAAAAACAGAGGGCAAGCTGATGGGCCTTGCGCCAAAAACGAAACGGCTGAGACTGACACGTACCAATGGCAGAAAGATAGAGATAGAGGCAGAAGAACTCAATATGGCAGAAGAGATGTTAAAGGCCTATGACGGCTTTATGGCATCGTCGTTTGTGTTCTATCTGGGTGAGTGGCATCTTAATGGCATCCTGCTACCACTTTCGGGAATAAACAAGAAATGGGAGAAACTGTGTGACAATGATCAAGAAAACCTGAAGCAAGACATGGAAAACCACACTGTCGATATGTTGCTAAAACGTACAAACGGACTACGAATCGCCTATTTTGCCAACAGTGAACAGATGAAGGATTTCCTGAAAAAGGAAATACGCTTCCCAGAACACTTGCTGGACCAGATAGTGGAGCGAGAGGGTGAACTTCCAACCCTCTTTATCGATACCGAGGACCAAAAAGGCTACTTGCAGATATTCTACGCCTACTCTCCCTGTATTGCAGACCCTGACAATCCTTTCTACGACCAGAAAAGGGCCCGTGAAGAAGCCGCCGACCTGCTATGGGACGCAAAAGCCGTAACTACGCATGTCGTGAAATATCTGCTGGAGCATGACTTCTTGCCGGACATCTATGACGACGACGTGCTATCACATTTTAGCACTCCCGCAGAGAAACGTCATGACATTGATTTCCTCATGCGCTTCCATCGCAGGGAGAACTACTGACTATTCCATGCGATCCCGATGGAGGTCGGCATCCTGGCTATTGCAGTCACTATGCTTTGCGCAAGCAAACAAGGTAGATTTCCCTTTTCCCTTTTCCCTTTTTCATTTTAACATTTGAAAGCCTAAGCCCCTCGACAAGCTTCGATACTTGCGAGGGGCTTTTCATATAGTCTACCTTCTGATGTTGGAGGTCAACTTGCTGGCTACAGGTCTTAACACGTAGCGGTAGCAAATTCTTCATTCTTCATTCTTCATTCTTCATTTTCAGAGGGGTCTGCCCTCCAGAAATCTTTGTTCTTCATAGTTGGTCGTAGATTTAAATTCCTAAATTCTTTATTCTTCTATTCTTTTATTCCTAAATTCATTAATTCTTTTATTCCGAAAAAATCCGAAAAACCGAAAAACCCGAAAATTTTTTCCCTGTACATTGAACCTCGCGGGGGAATCTGAGAACATCGAAAAGCCCGAAAGTCACGAAAATTCTTACTATCCTTGGATCGTCGCGGGGATATCCGAAAAAGGTCGAAAAGCCCGAAAGGTCGAAAAGCCCGAAAGGTCGAAAAGGTCGAAAAGGTCGAGAAGTCGAAAGGGTCGAAAGCCCATGTGTGTGAGAGCCTTAGATGATACTGGCCGCGGGTAGCCACAACTGGCAGGCATTTTGCCGTTTGCCGTTCTGTACGTTGCTGCTGCAGCAACCTCCGGTGCTACCCCTTCCGCGATACCCTCTCTTCCGCTGCCCCTCCTCCGCATGGTCTCAGCCGGATGGCACTCCCCTCCCCTCCTCTTAGGGGAAAGGTAGGGGTGGGGTCTGCAGAACTGACTTTTTCACCCAGTAGCCTCGTCATTAGCACCTCTCGTTGCGGGCCCCTCGTTGTGGGTCCCTCGTTGTGGGCCCCTCGTTGCGTGCCCCCTCATTGCGGGGCCTTTCGTTGCGGTACCCCACCCCTACCCCTCCCCTCAGAAGGGAGGGGAGTGGCTGCGCGATGTCCGCAATTGGTGGCTGCGCGATGTCCGCTCTTGGTGGGTGGCTGCGCGATGTAGTCCGCGTGGACTCTGTGCAACCCTCCGCATGACCTTCTGTGTAACCCTCCGCATAGCCTCCACATTCCGCATGGGGTTTTCTCGGTTTTTCCTTTCTGTGGTTGTTGCCTCGTAGAGGCTGATGGTGGGGCTGTGGGCTTGAGATGTGAGCTCGCTCACAAGATCAAGGACGCAGGCACGACATCAGGGACGACAGTCCCAACCACAGAAAGGGGTTTTCTAGGTTTTCTTTGAATCCCAATGAGAGCCTTTGGTCAGTGGCTAGTTCATGTCGCCGTTCTCACCGGGGTCACCGGGGTCGCTGCCGCTGCCACCGGATTCTCCGGAGTTTCCAGAGTTTCCGGATTCTCCGGATTCTCCGCTGGTGCTACTGTTCTCGGGGTCCTCCACGTCGCCCTCGTCAGCCGAGGTGACCCTCTTCACTTCCTCGCCATTGCGGTCATAGCAGGTGATCTCGATGCTGGTGTTGGCCAGCTCGTCCTTCAGGTCCACTGCGGGAGTGAAGATGATGCGACGGCTCTTGATCAGGGCGGTCTTCACCTCGTTGACGTCAGTCAC
>JAIKWS010000120.1 GCA_024684515.1 Prevotella sp. | reverse complement strand
AATGCAGCACTAAGGTAAGTGAAAAATCTGACATGGCAAAATCCTGGGCCGCTCGGCTCTGCCGCTTCGCTCGTCGAAGAACTTTTTGTTGCTCAGGAACTTATAAATAAAGTTAAACTAAAGTGCTGCGGAATTTAGGTTTTCTTCAAGTTTCAATCTTCAACCGCCTAGTTTGAAAAATATGGTGCCAAATCGCGGAATATTCACAAAAATATCGTAACTTTGCACACAAAAAGTAAAACGGATGCCCAACAACTCATATTTAAATAGTAATCCTCCTACAGACAGGCATGATACTGTGCTACCCCTTCCGGCAGCAGTGCTGGCAGATGCCTGGGCTGTCGATGCTGCCTGTTCTGGCAATCCTGGACCTATGGAGTATCAGGCTATTGATTTGCAGACAGGCTATCAGGTGTTTCATTTTGGTCCTGTCTATGGCACTAACAATATTGGTGAGTTTCTGGCTCTTGTTCATGCTATCTCACTGGCCTGGAAACAGGGGTTGTTCCATAAGACCATCTATTCCGACTCCTATAATGCCATTCTATGGATTAAGAATCGTAAATGTAAGACGAAGTTAGAGCGGAATGCCAATAGCGAGTACCTCTACCAGCTGATTGCCAGGGCTGAGAAATGGCTGCAGACGCACGACTGGCATAATCCTATCGTGAAATGGGATACTCAGCACTGGGGTGAGATTCCTGCCGATTTTGGCAGGAAGTGACCACTTTTCCGTGATATGCGGTTTCCCCGCATGTATCATTAGCCTTTCTTGTTCTCCAGTTTGATGAGCAGCAGTCCGATGGCTGTCCAGATGATTTCCCGTATACGTACCAATAGGGCTACGAAGATTCCTTCGCGTGCGCCAATGCTTAGTCCTTTGGCAGAAAGCAGGAAACCGCCTTCACGTCCTCCCAGTTGCAGGGGGATGAAGAAGAGCATGTTGGCGAATAGCGAGGTGAATGCCAGAATAAGAATGCACTGTAGGTAGTTGGCACTTGGCATGATAACCAGCAGGATGAAGAATATCTCTAGAGCAGACGCCACACGGCATGCCAGTTCCAGGAAGACGGCAGCAAAGAATGTACGTGGGTTCTGCCCGTGCAGAGCTGCTATCTGCTGGTCGATGGTGTGCAATTGTTCCGCATGGTTGTCGAAGAATCGTCGTGCCCATTTCTTCACAAAGGGTATATGGCTCAGGATACGCATGCCACTGACTGCGATTCCCCGTTTATAGCCTTTCAGGAAAAACCAGATAGCGAAGAGGCAGAAAGCGGCAATGCCTGCCAGCAGCAATCCCATGACCACATTCATGGGCTGAGTGAGAACATATAGTATGCACGATAACAGCCAGAACCAGAAATGTGAGAAGATATGCGTCATCACGTAGAGCAGTACGGAACTAGTGGCCCGCTCGGTGCCTATGAAAGGTGATAGCGACATGATACGATAGGGCTCGCCACCCATCAGTCCGCCTGGCGTGGCATAGTTCAGGGCAAAGCCGGAAACCGTGATTTTGTAGAGCCAGAGAAATGAGAAGGGCTTGCTGGTATGCCACTCTTGTTGTTTGGGCAGTTCGTTGTCCTTCTGTTCTGGAATATCGGAAACACGCAGCTTTTGTCCACCGTTATCGTAATCTTTCCGTTCTCCGCTCTTGATGATAATCCACCAGGCCCCCGTATTAAATATGTATAGAACGGCCCATAGCAGTACCACGGCAAGAAACCAGTAGCCAGCACGCTGTATGCCATCCCCAACTTCCTTGAAGTCCAGTTGGCTCACCATGATAGCCAGTACTACCAGCCCAAAGATGAGAAAGGCATTTTGATATTTTTTCTTCACTCCTGTGCGTTGTCTCTTGAAAATTCCTTTCTGTCTTCCCGCTTCTCGCGTGGCACGTTGAAGCGCACTTTATCACTTTCGTCTCGCTTCTCATGATAAAGCTTTGGCAGAGGGCTTCCCATGGGTTCATCGTAGCTGATCCTGTTTCGCCAGATGTCAATAGCCTCAAAGATAGCGTGACGCATGGAATCGGCCTCCATACATCCCCTTCCCGCCAGGTTGAAGCAAGCACCATGGGCAGGTGCGGTACGTACGAGGGATAGTCCGGCTGTGACACGTACCCCCTTGTCGTCGCTGATGCTAGTGAGTGCTTTGAAGGGTGTCTGTCCCTGGTCGTGATACATGGCCAGCACACCATCAAACTGTGCATAGCTGCCATCACCGAAGAAATCGTCGGCAGGGTAGGGGCCAAAAGCCTGTATGCTTTGTGCTGCCAGTTCTTCGACAGCGGGACGGATGATTTCCTGTTCTTCATCACCAAGCACGCCATCCTCGCCACCACGTGGGTTCAGGGCCAGTATGGCAATACGTGGGTTGGAGATACGCATGTCCCTTCGCAGTGCTTGGTGGAAGATCTGTGCCTTTTCGACGATTTTCTGTTTTGTAATGGCGTCGGCAACATCTTTCAGGGATACGTTGTTCGTAACCAATGCTATGCGTAGATTATCGCTTACGAGGATGGTCAGTCCTTGGCCTTGTGCTGTCTCGTTTGTATTTAGATGCTGTGACAGATATGAGGTATGGCCATCAAATCCTTTGATGCTATTCTTGGCAATAGGAGCAGTGACGAGCACGTCAAAGGCACCCTCGTTGTAGTCGGAAAGTGCACGGTCCAGAGCCTTGCGTGCTGCTTCCCCTGCCTCTGGCGTGGGGATGCCAAAGTCGATCTTCACTTCGTCATCATAGGTTGTAAGCAGGTTGATGCGTCCATCACGGACATCCTTTGCAGAACTGATCACATTGAGTGGGATGTCGATGTTGAGGGCTTTAGCGTGATAGGTTGCTGACTTGGGTGACCCATAGATGATAGGGGTGCACAGTTCTAGCATGCCAGCATCTTCAAATGCCTTGAATATTACCTCGTAGCCCACACCGTTTGTGTCGCCGTGGGTGATGGCTACTCTTATTTTCTTGTCTTCCATTTTATTTTCAGTTTGTATATTTATAATTGGTTCTTATGTGCTGTTGATAGTAGTCCGCAGGCTGCCAGGATGTCCTCGCCCCTACTGGCGCGGATGGTGGCAAAGACACCATGCTGAGTCAGATAGTCGCGTAGCTGTTCCATACGCGACATATTGCTGGCGGGCAGGTCTACACCTGGTATGGTATGAAAACGTATCAGATTGACACGGCATTCCAGTCCCTCAACCAGCCTGACAATTTCCTTGCCATGAGCCAGTGAGTCGTTCAGTCCTCCGAAGCAGATGTATTCAAACGAGCATCGTCGCTGGTGTGAGAAGTCATACTGCCGCAGCAGATCAACCGTCTCGCTAATAGGCATAGCTTTCTCTGCTGGCATCATGCTCAGACGCTGTTCGTGGAGGGGCGAGTGCATGGAGATGGCCACATGGCACTGGCTCTCGTCGAGAAATCTCTTCAACTTGGACTTGACACCAACGCTACTGACGGTGATACGCTTGGGGCTCCATCCATAGCCGTCGGTGGCAGTCAGTATCTCCGTAGCCCGTAGTACGGCATCGAGGTTGTCCATCGGCTCACCCTGCCCCATGAATACTACGTTGGTCAGCTGCTCCCATTCAGGTACAGAGTAGATTTGGTTCAGGATGTCTGAGGCATTGAGATTGCCTTCGAAGCCTTGTTTGCCCGTCTGACAGAACAGGCAGTTCATCTTGCAGCCCACCTGACAACTGACGCATAGCGTGGCACGTTCGCCATCGGGGATGAAAACGGTCTCTATGCTACCTCCCTGACTGACAGGAAAAAGGTATTTGATCGTGCCGTCAACAGACCGTTGGCAATGGAGTGGGGGAACAGTGCCAATGGCATAGTCATCCTGTAGACGCTGACGTGCTGTCTTCGAGAGATTGGTCATCTCATCAATGCTGGTAACATGCTTCTCATAGATCCATTCTGCCATCTGCCTACCCGTGAAGGCTGGCAGCCCCATCTCTGTGGCGATGGTTCTCATTTCTGCTGTGGTAAGACCAAGTAAAGGCTTCTTTGCACGAATCATGCTGCAAAGTTAATCATTTTTTTGTGATTATTAAAAAAAAAGTGTATCTTTGCAGCAGTTATTACAAACATTTCACAATTTACATCTTAGAACAACTATGAAAAGGTTATTTCTTTTTGCCGTGCTGACGGCTTTCGGATTGTATGCTTCGGCCCAGCAACAGGACATCCCACGCGATGCGGCACTGGAAGCAAAGATAGAAAAGACGCTATCCAAGATGACGCTCGACGATAAAATTGGTCAGATGCTAGAGCTGAATTTCGACATCATGGGCAAGTACGATGCCCAGGGCAAGTGGTCGCTCAATGAGACGGTGCTCGACACCCTCCTCTCGAAGTGGAAAGTAGGCAGTATCCTCAATGCTCCTGGCACCAGGGCTCATACCGTGAAGCAGTGGCAGGAATGGATTCGTCTTATCCAGGAGAAATCAATGAGATATCTGGGAATCCCCGATATCTATGGGCTGGACCATAATCATGGTGTCACCTATACACAGGGAGGAACGCTTTTTCCACAACCCATCAATCTGGCTGCCTCGTTCAATACCGAACTGGCCCGCACGGGTGCAGAGATTACAGCTTATGAGAGTCGTGCCGCCAATTGTCCTTGGGTGTACAATCCAGTCACGGACCTAGGTCGTGATCCGCGATGGAGCCGTATCTGGGAGAGTTTTGGCGAGGATGCCATCGTCAACGCCCGCATGGCTGAGGCCGAGATACAAGGCTATCAGGGTGATGATCCCAACCATTTGGGGAAGTATAATGTGGCTGCCTGCATCAAGCATTATTTTGCCTATGGCGCACCCTTCACGGGCAAGGACCGTACACCCGCCTATCTGTCGCCACAGATGTTGCGCGAGAAGTATTTCGAACCCTTCAAGGCTGCCTTCCAGGCAGGAGCACTTACGTTGATGGTCAACTCTGGCAGCATCAATGGTGTGCCTGTTCACGCTAGCTATGAATATCTTACCAAATGGGTGAAGGAAGACCTGGGTTGGGACGGCATGGTGGTCACCGACTGGGCAGATATCAACAATCTCTACCAGCGTGAGCGAGTAGCCAAAGACAAGAAAGATGCTATCCGTCTGGCCATCAATGCGGGTGTTGACATGTCGATGGATCCCTATAGCGTGGACTTCTGTATCCTATTAAAGGAACTCGTGCAGGAGGGCAAGGTGTCAAATGAACGCATAGATGATGCCGTACGTCGCATCCTGCGTGTGAAATACCGTCTGGGACTGTTTGACCAGCCCAATACGGGTGGTAAGGGATATGAGAAGTTCGGATCAGACGAGCATGCCCAGAAGGCCCTTCGTGCTGCGGAGGAGACCATCGTTCTGCTGAAGAATCAGGACAATATACTCCCATTGAAGACTGCAGGAAAGAAAATCCTGCTCACTGGTCCCAATGCCAACCAGATGCGTTGTCTGAATGGCGGCTGGAGCTATACCTGGCAGGGCTCGCGTGCCGAGGATCTTGCAGAGAAGTACAACACCATCTACGAGGCTTTCTGCAACAAGTATGGTAAGGAGAATATTATCCTCGAACAGGGTGTCACCTACAATGAGCAGGGACAATACTGGGAGGAGAACAAACCCGAGATAGCGCGTGCTGTCACTGCTGCCCAACAGGCAGATGTCATAGTGGCATGTATTGGTGAGAACAGCTATTGTGAGACGCCAGGCAATCTGACCGACCTATGGCTGTCGGAGAATCAACGTACACTGGTAAAGCAGCTTGCAGCCACAGGAAAGCCTGTTATCCTCGTGCTCAACGAGGGCCGTCCCCGTCTTATTACCGATATTGAACCTCTGGTTAAAGCTGTCGTACACATCTTCTTGCCAGGCAACTATGGTGCTGATGCGCTGGCAAATCTGTTGGCTGGCGATGCCAATTTCTCGGCAAAGATGCCATATACCTATCCACGTGAGATCAACTCGCTGGCCAATTATGACTATAAAGTCAGCGAAGAAGTGGGCACGATGGCAGGTGCCTACAACTACGATGCCAAGGTGTCGCTGTTGTGGCCCTTCGGCTATGGCCTGAGCTATACCACCTTCGAATATTCCAATCTCCGAGCCGACAAACAGTTGTTTGATGCTGCAGATATGATAACTGTCACTGTCGATGTGAAGAATACCGGCGGTTGCGCTGGCAAGGAGGCTGTGCTGCTCTATACTAGCGACCTGGTAGCATCGCTCGTGCCCGACAACAAGCGCTTGCGTGATTTTACGAAAATTGAGTTGCAAGCTGGAGAGACCAAAACCGTCACTTTCCGGCTGCCTGCCAAGAGCATGGCATTCGTTGGGGCAGATGGACGTTGGACTCTGGAGGAAGGTGACTTCCTATTGCGAGTAGGAAATCTGCAGACTCCTGTCAAGTGCAGTACTACTCGCATCTGGGATGAACCTAATATCTGATTTTATAAGATAGCCAAGCCATTATATGTGGGGCAACCCCCATCTGTGTTACTGGCGGATAGCAAGCAGAAGTTTGTTCTTGTTTCAATAATGGCATTACAATTATTACGGCTGTTCTGCTGTCCAACTCTGCAGTACGGCATGAAAAGTAGGAGATAAACACCAGCAATTAGGGTTTATCTCCTACTTGATTTGCTATGTATTCTTTCTAACGAACAATTAGAATTGTTACTGCGGCTTTTGTCATTTACGGATAAAAGACTTACTGATGCTGTTCGCGAAGCAGGTCGTTGACGGTCTTCACGGGATTGAAGGTTCCAAGAGGCACCTCAACGAAGATGGTTGACCAGTTGCTCATAGCTCCATTCCACAAGCCAGGCAACTCGAGAGCCTTCAGCTCCTTGCCACCCTTTGACTTGGAGGAGATGAAACCTGTTGTCTTATCGACAAATTTTGGCAGATCGAAGGGCTGTCCCTTGTAGTCGCGCACGGCACAGACGAGATCAACGGGATTGAAGTGGGTGCCTTGTGTGAACATCTTCATGTATTCCTGATTGTTGGTATCAATCTGCGAGCTCTCGAGAATCTGCAGGCTTACGGTGCCATCCTGATTATAGGTGAGGAACGGACCGCCACCAGGCTCACCGACATTTTTCACTACGCCACAGACACGCATAGGCCTGTTCAGCTTGTTGCGGAGATAGTTTACATCGACCTTGTTGCCCTTAGGTGCTGTGCAGAGTGACTGCTCGACGAATTGTGCTATCTCTTTAAGTTGACTTTCTGTTGCTCCTTGGTCGAGGATGTGCAAATAGTCGAAGGCTTTTTGCTGCAGGGTGACGAGCACACCAGCAATGATCTGCTTCCACTCGGTGGTTTCTAGCTTCAGGCGATCGGGCACCACGTTGTCGATGTTCTTGATGAAGATGACATCGGCATCAATCTCATTGAGATTCTCAATCAATGCACCATGTCCACCAGGACGGAAGAGCAAACTACCATCAGCCTCGCGGAATGGTGTGTTATCGGGATTAGCGGCAATGGTATCGGTAGAGGGCTTCTGCTCGCTGAACGTTATATCGTAATTGATGCCATATTTCTGAGCAAAGCCATCGGCTTTCTCTGCCACCTTGGCCTTGAAGAAGTCCATATGCTCATGAGAGACGGTGAAGTGTACGTGCGCCTCACCCTTGGATGCTGCATACAGGGCTCCTTCCACGAGATGTTCCTCCATGGGTGTTCGTGCTCCCTCGGCATATTTGTGGAAGAGGAGCATGCCCTTTGGCAGCTGACCGTAGTTGAGTCCCTCAGGACGCAACATGTTGGCGGCCACTGCCTTGTAGTTCTTGGATGCAATAAGTTCTTTAATACTCTTTCCCTCGTTTTTCTTGCATATGGCATCGAGGGCATCGTAGAAGGCAAACTTCTCGATGTCGGCAAAATATTTCTTCTCGAAGTCTGTAGTAGGCACGTCGTAGTCGGCATCGACAAAGGCAAACATATTCTTGAACATGCGGCTGGCAGCACCCGAGGCAGGTACGAACTTCACTACACGCTTGCCCTCAGCCTTATAGGCTTCCCAGGCGTTGACATACTGCTTGCGCTGCTCGTCGGTAGGAGCAATGATGCCGTTGCCAACAGCAGCTGCAGCTTCGAGTTTCAAAAAGGGGAAACCTGTTTCAAACTGGTGGAGTTGTGTCTTAATCTTTTCTTCAGAGATGCCACGTTGGGCAATCTGCTTTAGGTCGTTTTCTGATAGCATGATAGGTTGTTTTTAAGGGTTATTGAGTTATTCTGTGCAAAGATAGCTAATTTTTTCGAATATAGGCTTATGATGCACAGATTATTTTTCGGTAGTCAAAGTATTTCCTTGATTTCCTCGTCTGTAGCCAAGTTGAAATCTCCTGGGATGGTATTCTTCAATGTGGAGGCGGCCAGGGAATAGTTCAGCTGCAACTGGTCATCGTCGGGGAATGCCTGTACGGCATGCAGCAGTCCCGCCATAAAGGCATCGCCAACGCCAGAGGGATCGACCACGCCATTGATATCGTTGATGGGAGCTTTGAGAAGTTTGTAGTTGCCGTTGTCGGTAGCCGTATAGAGCAGGGCAGTAAGCAGGTGGCGGCTGGAGGCCACCATGTTGCGCATGCCCATAAGCCATTTCTTGCATCTTGGAAACTGTCGATGTAAGTCTTCGAACCATTCGAGGTATTCGTCCATTTGCATCTCGAAAAGTGTATCGGTAGCAGTGAAAGGAGGCTGTTTGCGCTGACATAGCCATTCGAATTCGATGGCATCACCAAACATCATATCGCAACGACTGAGAAATAGTCCTAGCGTCTCATGAGGATTGGCACCCTCGTAGCGCCATAGGTTCTTGCGATAGTTGATGTCGTATGACACTTTAACTCCCATCTCGTCGGCAATGTCAAGAGCCTCGATGGTGGCATCGAGCGAACTGCGTGAGATGGCTCCTGTGATGCCCGACACATGTAGCACGCTGGCATCACGCAGGATATCGTGCCAGGGTATCATGCCAGGTTTCAGCTCTGAACATGCTGAGAAAGCCCTGTCGTAGACAACCTTTGCAGACCGCATGCCAGCTGCGGGTTCAAAATAGTAGGTGCCTATACGCTGTCCGCCAAAGAGTACATGATGGCAGCCGACACCCAGTTCCTGCAGTCGCATAACACCCGCACGGCCTACGGGTGTGTCGGGCAGGCGTGTGACATATTCGACATGATCACCCAGTGTGGCTAGGCTGACAGCAACGTTTGCCTCAGAGCCTCCGTATTTGCTGGTGAACATATCCCCTTGTGTCAAACGCAGGTGGTCGTTTTTCGAAAAGCGGAGCAGCAGCTCGCCAAAAGTTACTATTTTTTTCTGTTTCATTTTAAATAGAATATGTGTCTGTGTATGATTATCTTCCCATTGAGTTGTTGGCTATTTGCATCAGTTTAGCTAGTTCACGTCGGTATTGACGAGCCACATATTTGCCGATGCTGTCCATGCGAAGTAGTGCCTGCTGCCCAAAACTGGCCACGTCGTAGCCAGGCAGCGTGGGGTGTACATGGATGATGTCATCACCCTGAAAGAGATGTAGGTTTTCGATATACTTGCGGTTGTCAGGGCGATGAAGTGCCCAGCCGATGATACCAAAATCGTCTTCTTTGATCAGGGCACCTGCAGCATTTGCCCCAAGTGTCAGCACGGTATTGATAGTAGATTCTGCGAAGTTAATCCCCCAGTCGCTGATGAATTTCAGCAGCTGGGATAAGCTTTCTATCCGCTGCTGCTCATCATCGATGGTGACTTCTCCTTGTTGCAGGTCTATGACGATGACTTTCTCTGCCCCCATACTCTTTACTACGTCTATAGGAAGATTGTTCATCATGCCTCCATCAACCAAATGTTGATTGTCAATCTCCTGATGCTTGATGATAACGGGAAAAGCCATTGAAGCTCTTACAGCCTGGGACACGCAACCTTCTTTCAGTACCTCTTCTCTGATAGTCTTGAAGAGATTAAATTCAGTGGCCACACACCGGAAGGATGTGCGACGATAGTCACTAAAATTGTGGATTCCCTTTAGGGCCAGCAGAGAGTCAACCATGTGCTCGACATTGTCGCAGTTGAGCAAGCCTATGCATCCTTTCCTGAAGTTGAGAGCCGGAAATCCAAAGATGTAGTTGAGCGTGTCCCTTCCGTTTGTGGTACGAACAAATGGTTTATAGCGGAGGTCTTCGCGACGGTCGGTCAGTGTGTTTAGCAGGGGTTGTCCGCAGAATAGCTGTTCCAGTTCGTCGGCGGTATAGCCTGCGGCATAGAGACAGCCTATGATGGAACCGATACTTGTGCCGGCGATATAGTCGATGCTAATGTCGAAACGTTCAATATATTTTAATGCTCCAATCTGAGCAGCCCCCTTGGCACCTCCACCACCAAGCACCAATCCCACCTTAGGACGCGACTGACTGGGGAGGAAGGCAACGAAGAGACAAAGCAACAAGAGCAGACGTTTCATGATAACAGGCATTTAAAGAGTTGGGGCTGCAAGTCGCTTTATCTTGTCAAATTGCTGGCGTGCAGCCTGCTCCCCGACGTTAATCATGCGAACCATGCTCTCGTTGCCAAAGCTCGAGGCATCATCGTCGGGTAGGGGAGGATTGATGTAGATATCCGCCTTCTGACGGTTCTCATTATACTTTGTGATGTCGGGACGGTTGAATATCCAGTTGGCAATGGCACCCATCCCCAGTGCGTCGGCAATGCCAGTGATGATGTTTTCTTCTTGTTTGCGGTTCTTGGGCTTGTTCTGTTGCAGGTCAACGGCAATAACGATGTCGGCTCCCATCTGCCGGGCTATATCCACAGGCAGATTGTTCATCATGCCACCATCGACAAGCTGTTTCCCATCTATTTCAACAGGCTTGAAGATGCCTGGGATAGCCATCGAAGCCCGTACGGCACGAGGTAGGGTGCCAGTGCTGATTACTACTTCCTGGGCATCCATCATCGAGGCAGCCACACAATGGAAAGGGGTTTTCAGACATTCAAACTCTACACAGCCTTTAGCGGCTAGCATAGAGTCGATAACCTGTTCGACACGCCCACCCTGTAGCACGCCGAACAATTGGTTGTTTGTATCAATAACAGGGAATCCGAAGATATAGGTGACGCCATCCTTCTGATAATATGGCTCCCCGCTAAGATCTTCACGTCGGTCGGTGAGAAGTGATATCCACTCCTGCTGACTGAACATCTGTTCCAGTTCACTGGCGCTATAGCCTGCGGCATAGAGACTGCCCACGATAGAGCCGATACTGGTACCGACAATGATGTCGGGACGTATGCCTGCTTCCTCAAGCACTTTCAGCACGCCCACTTCGGCACCACCTTTAGCACCGCCACCGCCAAGTACTAGTCCGATTTTCTGCGCATTGACGGAGGCAGAAGATAAACAGAAAACAATAAATGATAGTCCTAAGAGTTGTAGACATCTTCTTATTATATATCTAACATGCTGCATAGTGCTATCATTTATTGTTATACAATCAGGAATCTATGAAATGACTTCTACTTGACAAGAATCTTCTGACCCTTGACAATGTAGATGGCTGGACGCAGGTTGTTAACCTCGGAAGCACGAACCTGTGAGGCAACCTTGGCGCCAGAGGTGCTGTAGACGTCAACCAGCTCGTCGGCATTGGCAATAGCGTTGATACTAGTGGCATCGCCATATCCCAGATGCTGGGCATTGAGTATCTTAGTGGTACCCGAGGAGAGGCGGATGTGGCAACGTGTGGCATAGAATCCATTGGTATTCTGATTGTCAACAGATACGAATTTCACCTCGCTGTTGTCGCGAGCCAATACGCCATAGAGACCTTCTCCTTCTGTATGCGTCTTCGCACCAGTCATCGTGATCGTCTCGCCACTTGGAGTGGATACCGTGATAGCCGACTGAGCGTCCTTGATGGTAGTCAGCATGGCAATCTTTCTGGTTTCTGTCTCACCTGTATAGTAGAGCATATAAGGGGTGTTGGCCTCCAGACCACCAGCCTTGCAGTTCATGAAGTTCAGCGTGATGCCTGAAGCATTTTCGTCGGCACTGACGAGCTTCTCCAGCAGACAGTCTGAACCGAATGCTTCATTCAGTTCCTGTTCGCTCATCGAGAATGGTAGTGAGATGGTATTCCATCCCGTGAACATATGACGCTGAACGGAGACATCGCATGTCTTGCCATCGTAGCGGCTCAGATTCGTACCATTGTACGTACTAACGTAGACTTTCTCCTGTGCCTGTGCACCAAGAGTGACAGCTGCCAGAGCTGCAATAATCAATAGTTTCTTCATAGGTCAAGTTGTTTTTATTGGGTTAATTTGATGTTACTCCTTAATGTTGGGCTCTTCCAGACCGATGCCCTTCTTGCGGTCGACCACCTTCAGCAGCAGACCCAGTACCAGTGCGGCAACGCCAAGACATGCCAGCATGACGAGAGGAGCCGTATAGTTGTATTGCGTAGGATCGGTTACACCGGGATTGGTGGAATCGAGCACCTTGCCGATGAGCAGTGGGAACAGCCAGAGACCGATGTTCTGAATCCAGAAGATAAGGGCATAGGCTGAACCGATAATCTTTGGCTCTACCAGCTTAGGCACGCTGGGCCAGAGTGATGCGGGTACCAGGGAGAAAGAAGCACCCAGCACGAGGATTGTCAGATAGGCAATGATAATACCTCCCACGGCAGAACCCTTGAACAGAGGCAGGATGAAGGCAAACGTGAGGTGGCAGCCGATAAGCAGCAACGATCCCAGTACCAGCATGGTGGCAGCCTTTCCCTTGTGGTCGACATAACTACCGAGGATAGGCGTAATGCCTACGGCCAACAATGGGAAGACTGCGAAGATGGCTTCTGCCGACTGACGCATATAGCCCATATAGCAATAGATAATCAGGGCAACGATGGATACTCCCAGCATGCCATATTTCAGATTCTTGTTCTTCTGGAAATTGCTGGCAAAGGCGGTAGCTGCCACAACAAGCATGATGATATACTGAACGATGGTCACTGACTGGCCGGCCCAGAATGAATCCTGTGCGGGCTCGGTCAGCGAGAGGTTGCACTGGAGCATGTTCACGGCATATTTCTGGAAGGGGAAGATGGCTGAGTAGTAGAGCACGCAGAGCAGGGCAACAAGCCAGAAACCACTGCTAGTGAGAATCTTGCCAATGTCGGAAATCTTGAAGGGATCGTCTTTCTCCTCTGCCTCGCCCGTCTGCGAGTCAAGCTTCTTGTCCATGAAGAAGTAGACAATAAACATGATGAGGGCAATACACATCAGCACAACGCCAAAGGCTACGGAACGAGATACGCTGATGCTGCCACCCAGCTTGGCAAAGAAGGGTGAGAAGATCATGCAGGTGGCCACACCAAGACGAGCCAGTGCCATCTCACTACCCATGGCCAGTGCCATCTCGCGACCCTTGAACCATTTCACGATACCTCGGCTGACGGTAATGCCAGCCATCTCACAACCACAGCCAAAGATCATGAAGCCACAGGCTGCAAACTTGGCTGATGCAGGCATGCCTTCATAGAAGGGGGACACACCCAGTTCGTCGAAGACGGGGATGTAGTTCAGATTGTCGGTAAACCACTGCTCCAGACCACTACCGGCAAACGAGTCGGTGACGGCATACCATTTGATGACGGCTCCAACCAGCATCACGGCTCCTGAGAGCACGGCGGTGAAGCGAACACCCATCTTGTCGAGGATGATACCTGCGAAGATGAGGAAGAACACGAATACGTTGAGGAATACCTCCGAGCCCTGCATGGTGCCAAAAGCCGTGGAGTCCCATCCGCGTTCTGAGAGCATCAGGTCTTTGATGGGTGAGAGGATGTCCATGAAGATGTAGCTGCAGAACATGCCAAGTGCCAGCAGCAGCAACGCAGTCCACCTCATGGCAGCGGAGTCGCGAAGCGTTTTCTGAATTGTCTGTGTCATTGTATTTTATTTGTTTTGTTCGTTCTGATGGATGGGGAAATGTGTGATTATTTCAGCCAGCGGTCGAGCCAGTTGAAATAGGTACGCTGCCAGAGAATACCGTTCTGGGGCTTCAGCACCCAGTGGTTCTCATCGGGATAGATCAGCAGCTGTGCCTCGATGCCTCGCATGCGGGCAGCATTGAATGCGCTCATGCCCTGTGTGGCATTGATGCGATAGTCCTTTTCGCCATGTATGCAGAGGATAGGCGTGTCCCATTTGTCTACAAAGCGATGGGGAGAATTCTGGTAGGTCTTGCGGGCATTGGCCGTCTGGTCCTGATTCCAGTAGGCGTCGTCATATTCCCAGTTCGAGAACCAGTTCTCCTCTGTCTCGGTATACATAGCTTCCAGGTTGAAAGCTCCATCGTGGGCAATAAAGCACTTGAAGCGCTTGTCGTGATGGCCTGCGAGATAGTAGACACTAAATCCACCAAAAGATGCTCCTACGGCACCGAGCTTGTCCTTGTTGACATAAGGCAGATTCTCAACGGCATCGTCGATGGCCACAAGATAGTCGCTCATGCACTGGCCTGTCCAGTCACCACTAATCTCCTCCAGCCATTGTTGTCCGAAGCCTGGTAGGCCATGACGGTTAGGGGCAATGATTACATATCCCTGTGAGGCCATGATCATGAAGTTCCAACGATAGCTCCAGAACTGTGATACGGGGCTCTGAGGACCACCTTCGCAGAACAGCAGGGTGGGGTATTTCTTTGTGGGATCGAAGTGTGGTGGCTGGATGATCCAATATAGCATCTGTCCGCCATCGGTGGTCTTCACCCATCGTGATTCAACACTGGGAGATGCCAGTTTGTCGAGGATATGCTTGTTTTCGAATGTCACTTGCTGGTATCGTGTGTTTTCTGGTTTCTTTGAATTGGGAGTCACCACATAGAGGTCAGCAGGTGCGGTATAGGAGTGACGTTCCATCAACAGTTGTTTGCCGTTGTTAAGGGGCTGTAGCGACCCCCAGTCGGCACACTCATTGGTGAGCTGTACCACCAGTGGTGTTGATGGCTGCGATTTCTTTCCCTTATTAATTGTTACCGCATAGAGATTCTCGGTAGCGTGCCAGACACCAATGAAATAGATGAGTGCATCCTTGGTGTTATCACTCCAGCAAAAGTCGTCTACATTCGAGTCGAAGGATTCTGTGAGATAGCTCTTTTGGTCGGTCTGCAAATCGTAGCAGCACAGACGCTGACGGTCTGCTTCATATCCGTTGCGTTCCATCGACAGCCAGGCCAGATAGCGGCCATCGGGAGAGAACTGCGGATTCTGGTCGTAGCCCACATTGTTTTTCAGGTTCTCAGGAGCATTCACCGACTGGTTCTTCATGGTTTTCGAAGGATCAATCTTTGGCTCTTGATATCCCGCTGGTTTGCAGAGATTCCTGGTCGTCCCATCTAATACATTATATAAAAAGATATCGGAGTCGGTAGATATGCTATATTCCAGCCCGGTCTTCTTGCGACAAGTATATGCAATCAGCTTTGAGTCTATGCTCCAGTCTAATTGCTCGATGCCACCAAAGGGCTCCATTGGGCATTCAAATGGTTCACCGTTAAGGATATCCTTGCCTTTGCCAATACCGTCTGCGGTGACGTCGGCGACAAAGGGATGCTGAATGCTTTCCACATAATGATCCCAGTGACGATACATCAGGTCTGTTACCAGACGTCCTGTTGCCTTGGGCAGGTCATCGGGATTCTTCTGGATTATCTGGTTGAAGGGGATGCTCTTGATGAGGATTACTTTTGTCTCATCAGGCGAGAACTTGAAACCTTCTACTTCTCCATTAGTTTTTGAAAGCTGCTGGCGGTTGCCGCCTTCAGTGTCCATCGTCCAGATCTCGCCACCAGTGAGAAAGGCAATCTTGTCGTCGCCCAGCCATGCGGCATCCGTCTCGTTTTTCGAGCCGGCAGTCAGTTTCTTCTGGCCAGTGCCATCAGCATTCATCACGTAGAGCACATGGTGGCTCTTGTTATGTTTCACACTATAGTAGCCCACCTGATAGACAATCTTACTGCCGTCAGGCGATGCCGTGTAGTTGCTGATACGTCCCATGGCCCATAGTGCTTCTGGAGTCATCAGGTCGTTGCTCAGTTCCACATGTTGTCTTCCAATGTTCACTTCTTCCTGTGCTTGCACATTGCCACCTATACCCATCAGAAGGGTAGCGACAACGTATGTTGCTATTCTTTTCATACCTTTTTCTATTTTATGTGTGCAAAGTTACAAATAAAATCAAGAAAAAGCGCATTTTTTCGATTTTATTTTGTATATTTGCACCCAATTTGCAGATTTATTTTTATTCTTAAACTATTATGAACGACAACAAAGTAATGAACCGGGCAGCCGACAATATCCGTATTCTGGCTGCTGCAATGGTTGAGAAGGCAAAGAGTGGCCATCCTGGAGGAGCTATGGGTGGTGCTGATTTCATTAACACTCTCTATAGTGAGTTCCTGGTCTATGATCCTGAGAACCCTGAGTGGGAGGGACGTGACCGCTTCTTCCTTGATCCTGGACACATGGCTCCTATGCTCTATTCGCAGCTCTGCCTAATCGGCAAGTATGAGCTCGAGGATCTGAAAAACCTGCGTCAGTGGGGTAGTGTCACTCCTGGTCACCCCGAGCGTGAACTAGCACGTGGCATTGAGAATACTAGCGGTCCTCTGGGGCAGGGACATACATTTGCCGTGGGTGCTGCTATTGCTGCCAAGTTCCTCAAGGCTCGCCTGGGTGAGGTGATGAATCAGACCATCTATGCCTACATCTCTGATGGTGGCGTGCAAGAGGAGATCTCGCAGGGCTCAGGACGTATTGCCGGCAATCTGGGACTCGACAATCTGATTATGTTCTACGATGCTAACGACATCCAGCTCTCTACCAAGACTGAGGTCGTCACCAGCGAGGATACTGCTAAGAAGTATGAGGCCTGGGGATGGTTCGTACAGAAGATTGACGGCAATGATGTCGACCAGATCCGTGAAGCCATCAAGAAGGCTCAGGCAGAGAAGGAACGTCCGAGTATTATTATTGGCCACTGTGTGATGGGTAAGGGTGCCCGCAAGGCCGACGGCTCGTCGTACGAGAGCAACTGTGCCACTCATGGTGCTCCTCTGGGAGGCGACAACTTCGTGCAGACGATGAAGAACCTGGGTGCCGATCCTGAGAATCCTTTCGTGATCTTCCCTGAGGTGAAGGAACTTTATGCAAAGCGTGCTGAGGAACTGAAGAAAATCGTTGCCGAGCGTTATGCTGCCAAGGAAGCATGGGCAAAGGCTAATCCTGAGAAAGCAGAGCTGCTGAAGGAATGGTTCAGTGGAAAGGCTCCGAAGATTGACTGGAGCAAAGTACAGCAGAAGGCAGGTGCCGCTACACGTGGTGCCTCTGCTACCGTTCTTGGCGTGCTCGCTGAGGAAGTTCCCAATATGATCTGTGCTTCTGCCGACCTTTCCAACTCTGATAAGACAGATGGCTTCCTGAAGAAGACTCATGATATTGTGAAGGGTGATTTCAGTGGTGCTTTCTTCCAGGCTGGTGTGGCTGAGCTGACGATGGCATGCTGCTGCATCGGTATGGCTCTGCATGGTGGTGTCATTCCTGCTTGCGGTACGTTCTTTGTGTTCTCTGATTATATGAAGCCGGCGGTTCGTATGGCTGCCCTGATGGAACTGCCCGTGAAGTTCATCTGGACTCACGATGCCTTCCGTGTAGGTGAGGATGGTCCTACCCATGAGCCTGTTGAGCAGGAGGCACAGATTCGTCTGATGGAAAAACTGCAGAACCACCATGGCAAGAACAGTGTATTGGTTGTTCGTCCTGCTGATGCCGAGGAGACCACTGTCTGCTGGCGCATGGCTATGGAGAATGTGGATACTCCTACCGCCCTCATCTTCTCTCGTCAGAATATCGACATGCTGCCCGAGGGTAACGACTACAGTCAGGCTACGAAGGGTGCCTACGTGGTGGCTGGTTCTGACGAGAACTACGACGTTATCTTACTTGCCTCTGGCTCAGAGGTTTCCACCCTCGAGGCTGGAGCAAAACTGCTGCGCGAGGATGGCGTGAAAGTACGTATCGTCAGCGTTCCTTCTGAGGGTCTCTTCCGCAGTCAGTCGAAGGAGTACCAGCAGAGCGTACTGCCCGCTGGCAAGAAGAAGTTCGGTATGACCGCCGGTCTGCCTGTTACCCTCGAGGGTCTGGTAGGTGCCGATGGTTGCGTTTGGGGTCTGAAGAGCTTCGGCTTCTCTGCTCCTTACAAGGTGCTCGACGAGAAGTTGGGTTACACCGGACAGAATGTTTACGAGCAGGTTAAGAAACTCTTGGCATAACACATCATGGATGTAAAGACCATAGGCATAGCCAGTGATCACGCTGGCTATGCTTTAAAGCAATTCGTGAAGCAGTATCTCGAGGAGAAGGGCATGGCCTATAAGGACTATGGTACCTATACCGAGGATAGCTGTGACTACAGTGATTTTGGACACGCACTGGCTGAAGGTATTGAGAAGGGCGAGGTGTTCCCAGGCATTGCTATCTGTGGTAGCGGCGAGGGTATCAACATGACCCTAAACAAGCATCAGTCTATCCGTGCCGGACTCTGCTGGATTCCTGAGATTGCTCATCTTATCCGTCAGCATAACAATGCCAACGTACTGGTGATGCCAGGTCGTTTCATCGATGAAGCGATGGCTCGCAAGATTATGGATGAGTATTTCTCAACCGAGTTTGAAGGTGGCCGTCACCAGAAGCGCATCGATAAGATTCCATGCAAATAAAAAGCAGGATTATCATCTATTTTTCCTGTCTTTTGTTAGTTGGAAAAATAGGGGTATCCTGTTCTGAAAAACCTCTAACAGAAGCGGATGTCTCAGCCTTCGGACCTTATGTCGAAAGGCTGGACACCTTGCTTTTGGAGAAGAATTACAAAGACTTATTGCAAAGCGATACTTCCTCCTGGCAGGCCGACAAGGCGGTCAGGAAGTACTATCAGCATGCCGAACGGCTCATCGACACGCCTGTATGGTTCGATAGGATGGGACTGAAACAGGATGCTGACACCGTCTTTTCGGTTCTGTGTAAAGAGCTGATAGCCAACGGACTCGATACGACAGCCTTTTACATCCCCCAGCTACGACAAGATATAGAATTGGTACATAGTCTGGCCTTCGACTCCTTAGGCCAGGATATCAACCAGGTGCTGCCACGACTCGACTTCCTGCTCTCGAAAGCCTTTGTGCGGTTTACCGTCGGACAGCGGTATGGCTTTATGCGGCCTGCGAGGGTCTTCAACCATCTGGATGAGAAACCCGACCTGGACCAGCATCTGCCTTGGCTGAAAGAGACGAAACCGAAGAAGAAAAAACTCGAGGAAGAGAAGGAATACCTCCGTCTCTTCGACTACGACGTGAAGAAACCCGACTACGA
>JAIKWS010000109.1 GCA_024684515.1 Prevotella sp. | reverse complement strand
CAGCGAAATGGCTGCCAGGACAACAACCAATACGGGACTCGCGGTATTTGCAATCATCAACAGAAACAGATATGAGACAAAGAGTGGAAAGGCATATCGTCAAGGATGAGATTCTGCCCAAATGGAACTATCTTGTCAACTGTAACTGATGACATATGAATTGTACCAAGTTATTTTTTAACGATTACTTAATATAGGACTGATAACCGGAAAGGACTTGAAGGAAAAGGCCAGTTCGGATGAGTGATCTTACAGAAGATGACCATATTCCTCCTACTTGCAGAAGATTGTTTCAAAACGTTTGGCTATTTGATAAAAAATGACTATCTTTGGGGCATCAACGAAAGTTGTGGGGCGGTTAGGGGGCTGAGTGAGCACATGAACACGAGTACTAAAAATAGACCGCACGGCAGCATACGATGTGCCGTTTAGGCTGCCACTTTTTATTTTGAAGAAAACGTCCAGTGCCATTAAGGACCTTTTACTGAATAGCGGATCATGGAAATACTTTATATTAATGTTTGCGTACATTAATAATTTCATAACAAGATGGTATATTTGTTGACAGTGATTTCAGCACGATCCCGGAAACAGAAAAGACGGCAGCCAGTTGCAAAAAGGAACGAGTGTAGCAGCTATGACACTGTCACTCATGTCAATGTGAAACCATTAATTAGGAGAGCGTGAGAACAAAAATGGAAAAATCCTTTGTACTTTCATGATTTTTTGCTATTTTTGTAGGCAAAATGTGAAAGGTGGTCTTGTTCGGTAAGGTCCTACATCTGTATAGTTAGGATATTCAGGCCATCAACTCTCTTTTTCATACGATTTGACAAAAGGACGTCCCGCCTGCATAGCGGGACTTCTTTGGTATTTATTGCACCCTAAAATCAATTTTTTCCTGACGGAAGAAAGACTGGAAGCGTCTCCGTGTCGCTCCATGGCAATCCTTACTGCGGTCATCAGTCCTACTCTTGGCGGCACTGCCATAGCACTGCCTGTATCACTCAGAGGCGCATAAAATGCTGCTTCGCCATCCAGACGGTACTGTGTCAGGCCTTGGTCGCCGGACAGGATGGCCACGGTGTGGATCTGTGTCGCCACACGGACGACAGACTGAGGCGATGGCGTGGCTGACGGAAAGAGACAGGACACCATCACTCCCGCCGCCAGTCTGCATGGCATGGTAGCCGATAGCTGCCATATGTCATGCCGCTTCCCTTGAAAGGGAAAGCTGATGCAATGCTTTGCTAGAGGGACGGGATCCTGGGGGGCTGGCCACGAACCGTCTGTGACCAGAACCTATTGCACCATCTGCGGACTTCCCTGATGGGATGACTGTCTGTTTCGTCTCCTAACCGAGGGAATATTGCCATTTGGAAAGATGTAGATTCTGACCTGTCAGCATTTTCCTGGGATACGTCCGGCTTGGCCAGGCGAGTATGCAAGGTCTTACATACACGTCTGGCCATGGCTCACGGCACCACCGGACGATCCAGGCTGAAAGGACAGACACTACGTTTTCCGGAATATTGCCTTTCGGTTAAGGGACTATATTTTAGCTGATTTACCTGTAAAAATACGATGGAAATAGCGTTTTACTACTAGAGAACAACACAAAGTACTACTGCGCAGTCAGCAGGGGAAACCGGATACAGTACTGATGTACCAAAGACTTGCTAAGGTCGTTGAGAGTAAAAAGCGAACATGATGCTTTTCTTCAGATCGTAAAGGAGGAAGGACGGCATGCCAGCGTATTTCATGTCTATATACATGAAGTATTGAAACTCTAAAAGACTAATTCGCTTTTATTCCAATCCTCTATCACCAATTGGGTAAGAAAAGCTATATGGTTAGTTTAATAGGCCATCGTTTTTTAAAAACATAGTCATAATAGTTTCATCCCGTTTTTGTTTCAGTTCTGCAATTTCTTCCTTAATATCTTCTATTTCTTCTTTGTTAGACTGGATTATTAAATTCCTCTCCAGTATCGGCATTAGTTCTCTTACGGATTTAAAGAAATATTCTGCGATATCAACATCGTCCTCTGAGCTTTTCTTTAGGCCTAGAAGAAGATTTGCGGAAAATTTAGTCAGCACATACAAAAGAAGAGGAAGTGTAATCTCATCATCGACTTTATCAATCTCATCTAAAACGAGATCACCCATCTTCTTTAAAATCCCATCCGCTTTTGCCGAAAAATCCTTTATATCTATCTCGTCCATATTGTCTATAACTAGTAAAGATTGTGCAAAGGTACAAAAAACGTATCAATAAATGCAATTAGTCTTGTTTTTTATTCTATTTCCTTATAATTATGACATGTAAATACCCAAGTACCACTTGAATACTTTCACGATGACCTGCAGTCCTTCCCCTTGTAGAGCCTGATGATCTAAGAAAAGCCATTCAATGAAATTCCTTATTCCGTAAAGAAAACTGCCGCCCGTCAAAGGCGGCAGTTCCTGACATGGTTCTATTCCTCTTCTTTCACTTCAGCAGTATCGGAGAAGAGATAGTCAATGATCTTCCTGTTCGCCTTATCTACCTTGCCCTGGTTGAAGTCAACGTATATAAGGGTTATCTTCTTAGACGGGTCTGAATGGCCGAGCATCCTGGCTATGGTGTCAAGGGGGATGTCGAGCTCAGCGGCTATTGAGGCCACGGAGTGTCTGGCGTAGTATGACGTGCAGCCAGGGATAAGCTCCTTAAGGCAGTTGTTCAGCTTGGCCATGAACTGCGTGTAATCCTTGTAGCGTTCACCGAAGTTGACCAGATGCTTCTTTCCCTTGTACCGGTTGATGATCTCAAGGGCTTCCGGCTCGAGCTTGATGGAATACAAAGTCCCGGTCTTGGCACGCCTGTATTCCAGCCTGCCGTCTACGACCTGTTCTTGTTTGGCTGACAGGAGATCGATGCCGTTAATGCCCAGTAAGTAGAACATCAGGAAGAAGCAGTCGACGTATCTGCGCTGCCAATCCTTCAGCGGCATGGTCCTGAGTTCACGCAGCTGCTGGATGGACAGTGCCCTTTTGCGGGTCTTCTCGTGCTCGATCTTGAACTTCCTGAAAGGATAATTCGTCGTGATGTCATCATCGATGGCCGCATTGAAGACGGCCCTGAGATTGCGGAAGTGGATGGCTCTCGCGTTGACGGCAGGGCATTGGGGAATAAGCCATCTGTTGAAGGACCTCAGCCATTTCAGGTCAATGTCGTCAAACGAGAGCGAGGAGGATTCACGGCCTACAAATTCCTTGATTTTTTTCCAGGTGGTACCGTAGATTTCCCTTGTTCGTTGCTTTTTCGAGTTGTCTTTAGCGAATTGCTGGAAGACGGACTCTACTTCTCCTGCTTTCACCTGCTGCTTGCTGCAGAACAGGCTCTCCATCAATTTCTTTGTTTTCAGCTTTGACAATGCCTTGCCTGCCTTTTGCTGTTCAAACAGAAGTAGCTGCTCCGCTTGCAGCATCAAGTTTGTCAGGTGTGAATTGAGAAAGGCCTTTTGCGGATGGTTGGTAATGATGTGGAGGGTGCTGTTCCACTGAGATGGCTGAAGGTAGATACCTACAGCGAGCAGGAAGTTCCCGGCTTTTGTGTTGACGGAAACCTTTAGTTGGGATGTCCCGTCCATACGTTTTGAACGTATATCCAGGTAATAGTTTAATGTAGACATAAATTACTTGCATCATTCAAAAATATTATAAATGATTTTTAATGCATAAAAATTCTTGATTAGAAGAATTCCCGAGAGTGTATTTTTGCATCATATTTGCATCATAAACGGTGCGCAATCGTTCATAAAGGTGCAAAAATGTGCAAAAAAGTGCGTGTGTGCAGTTTTTTTTATGAACCAAATAACTATTTTTACAATTATTCGGAATTTTCTAAAACGCCCTTAAACAAAGGTGTTTCCGAAGATTTCCATTCGCGGAGAGAGCGAGATTCGAACTCGCGAACCGGTTTTGCCGGTCACACGCTTTCCAGGCGTGCCTCTTCAGCCACTCGAGCATCTCTCCTTGCGACAAGCGGGTGCAAAATTACACTTTTTCTCTCATATTTCAGTCATTTATCACTTTTTTTTAATGTTCTTTATATTTTCTCCGGTGAACGTCACAAGGATTACACCTGTTTATGGCCAAAATGAGCGAATGCCCCAAGACGCTTATCGCTGGCTTCACGAATTCAGGATACCCTGCCAGAGACTCCGTGTCTTCAATAGCCTCTGGGCTGCTTCTTATCCACCAGGCGACCAAGGACTGGCATAAAAGCCACTCTGTCTTCCTGGATTTCAATGCTTCATGCGTATAGGCATGAAACATGCAGGCATGCCGTCCTTTCTCCTTTGCAAGCCTTGTTCTCGATAATCTCGTTGTTCTCTCTGTTGTCTAGTTTTTTTCTCTTCCTTCTCCATCATTGGTTGCGAATTAATTACTTTATTTGAATGCCACTGTAGCGGATAAAAAAAGCCCTCATCATTTCTTCCTTTTTTATAGATGTGAGTGCAAGAAAACGAATTTAATCCCGTAAGAAGGAAGAAAATCACCATTTTTGGGCGTACTACACTTTTTGCAGGCCAGTTTTGAGTGCTAGGTAGTCAACAGCTCATATTGCAGGCTTTCAAACTCCAATTAAAGTCTTTGTTGGGTGATTGAACACGAATCGGGCGAATAGCCATGCGGGATGTTACAACGCCAGTAAGCCCTCGTTAGGAGACAAAAAGGAACCTTGTTGCTGTTTTCTTCTGATGTCTCATCTACTTCCCTACCCTCTCTCCCTGGGCATAGACCACATTCATGTGCTCTACAGTAATCTTCTCCCATACATGCTCTTTCATGTATACTTCGTTTTCGAGGTATTGGTCAAGTTCCTCACGGTTTTTGAACTCCATGATGAGTATCGACCCTTTCAGTCTTTCTTCATCATCCAGTATGCCTCCTGCGGCAATGAGGTGTTTCCTCAGTCGCTCCATGCCTTCCAGATGCAGGTGGCGCACCTCCATCCTCTTGTCCAGCTTTCCTTCTCCGTCGTAAGCTGTTATAACGAATTGCATGTCTCCTGTATTTTTTTGGTTATCAATCTGTTATCTTTCCAATTTGACCGCTTCCCAGCCGTAGTCCTGGTACATGGTGGCAGCGAGGTGATGGCTCTTGACATAACTACTCAGCCCCTGGGCTCTTAGTTTCTCACGTCTCTTTTCATCGCTGTTGACGGCCTGGAAGGCATCGTATTTGTCTGCGAATATCATCCTTGCCGTCGGCAAGAATTGGTCACCGTCCTCAACCTGTTCAAAGCCTTTCACCTCGTAGCCCTTTGCCGTCTGCTGGATGTGCATCAGTCCGGGATGGGCACCTCCTGAGATGCATTTCAGTGTGTCGCCCACTAGATTGTAGTTGAACACCCAGAAGTCGCCCCACACGAGGATGTCATCAGCCTTTTCCTCATCAACGGCAACGATGTTGTGTATGGACACACAGTGCTCACCTTCGGCATATTGCTTGCCTAACTGTTCCGTCAGATAGCGGTCGATGGCAGGGAAGTAGTTGACTTCCTGTTCGCTGACGAGCACGACGTCCTTGTTCTCGTATTTCCTGTCGAGGATGATGATAGAAGCGGGCTGCATGCTGTACGACTGTTCCTCGCCCCTCTTGACCTCAAAGGTGTACAGTAGAGAGTTGCCCCTTTCCTCCACCTTCATAGGTGTGATCTCGGTCTCGAAATCGGTCAGAGGCATCACGATGGCCAGCACGAACTGTCTGTCGAAGTCTATTTCCGTTGGCTGGCCGTCGTCGCCCATGGTGGTCGCCATGCCGAAGATTCTGTAGAAGGTCTCTTCCGACGTGATTTTCGGACATTCTGGCAATATGTCCAGGTCGTTCCTGACGAAGTAGTTCCTGGCCACCTCGAAGGTCACCACATTCCTGTTGTCCTCCTGTGTGGTAACGGCAGTCTGCTTGTTGCTGCATGCTGCCAAAGCCATCATGGCAGCGAAGGCAAATAGTACCTTTTTCATTTTACTTGGAAGTTGTTGTATCATCATTGTAAGCTTGTATTTAGTTCTCGTATGCAAAAATACTGCTTTTTTCTTATACCGAAGAATAATGTGCTGCTTTTTTCCATTTTATTGCGACATCCGGCATCATTTGCGACAAACCAGGTTTTCAGAGCAAAGAACTGTCGCAAAAGAATCCACACCTTTCACATCTCACCTGTTTAACATTTCACGTTATCTGGAATCGCAAATTTCCCTTTTCCCTTTTTAACCCACATTGCAGCGATATCCTACGTAACTCCCTGACTCTCAGGTGGGGGATTTTTTGGAGATGACTTTGGGTGTACCTGTGATTTGATTTTTCCTATGGGGTTGGGGTTGATGTCGAGCAGGCTGTATATTGCAGCCAACTGCCCTTCAGCCTCTGTACTCTGCCTGACGGTAATCCTTCCGCCATCCTCAGTCTTAGCCTCCGCCGTGACCACGACCTGCGTCTGTGCGATACGCATGATTTCATCCCAGCGGATGTTGGGGTATTCCTTCAGTTTCAGGCGGTACTTGGTGACGGAGACTATCCAGTAGGCAAGCACGGCCAGATTGAGGTGAGCCTTGATGCCGCCGTCGCTTTTGTGATAGACAGGCCGCATGTCTAGGTCGCTCTTCAGCGTATGGAAAGTCTCCTCCACAGTCCTGATTACATTATAGAATTTCCATACGCTCACCTCGTCGTTCTCGTCAAGGCTGGTCAGCAGCACGTACTTCCCGTGGAAGTTCTTCCTTTCGGCGATGCTCTCCTGCTTGCGCTTCCACTCCATCGAGACGGCCTTTTCCTTCTTGCCCTTGCCATCGTAGGTAAAGGTGACCTCGTATTCCTTTCGGATGGCGCCGTATTGCTTCCAGAGCCTGCCGAGGCTGGCGTTCACGGCATCGCGCAGCTTCGTGCCCCCCCTTCTTCGTGATGCCCGCACGGATGGCATCCAGCCCCTCCTCATAGCGTTTGGCTGCCTGCTCGTGCATCGACTGTTCCTTCAGCGCCTTCGCGTCGCTGTCCACCAGCAGTGCCTTGTGCTGCACGCCCTCTATCTCTACCTTGCCCATCTGAAGGCGAATCTCCTGATGACGGCAGTCCTCGTGGCGCACCACCTTGTCGCTGTCCGCGGTAAACCTGACATAGCCGGAGGGTAGCACGGTGATGTTGTCGAAGTGGTTCTCCACAAGCCATTTCACGTTGGCATCGGAGTAGAAGCCTGCGTCCATGACCACAATCTTCCGGGCCTCGGGCGATGTCCGGCCTGCCAGCGTTCCGACCACCTCCTTCACCGTAGTCACGTCCTGGCGGTTGCCCTCGTATATCATGGTACGCACGAGCAGCCCGTCGGTGTTCACCACCGCTGCCAGCACGACAATCTTGCAGTCGTCGCGCTTATCCTTCGAGTGTCCGTGGAAACAGATCCTGGAATGCTCCATGCGTCCCTCAAAGTAAGTGTTTGAGATATCCAGCAGCAGTATCTTCTCCTCAAGGTTGAACATCGAGCGTACGCGTTCATGCAGGAAGTCCTCCATCTCGCGGTGCACCTCCCACAGGCGGATGGCACTCTGGTACAGGGCATCCTTCATCACCTTCTTCCTGTCGAGCCTGAACATCTCCAGCAGGGCCAAGTTGTCCCTCAGGCAGCGCACCGTCTTCAGCTCAGAGAATAGGTATATGGCGCGGGCAATGATCTGCATCAGCGTCAGGTCGGCCTGCTCACGGCTCCATCCCTTTGAGCAGAGGAATTCCCTTATCATCAAGGTATTTGCCGTGGAGCGGCAGATGGCCTCAGGGCCGATGGTACGGGCCTGTTTCTGTATTATGCTCCCGATGCTGATGGTCACCAGGTCGCGCCTGCGCTCGGCCTCTTTTCGCTCAGCCTCTTGGCGAAGAACGGGGTCGTAGTCTTCCGCGGGATGTGTCTCACGATACCTCATGTAGAAATCCATCGCCATCTCGTAAAGCACAGGATTGAAGCTCATCACACGCTGCCCCTGCTCTATCATTACCGTAAGCATGTCGGCCAGTTCGTCACGGTCACACTTGGTCAGCCCCTCCAGCTGTCCAAGGCAGAAGTGGTCGACCTTCTGCTTCCCGTATTGGTCATAACGCTTGCGGGTCAGCCGGAAGTAGTCGTAGGCGACATTCTTGCCGTCACTGTCCTTGTGATATTTGCGGGCCTTGGTGATATACATGGGTGCAAAGGTACAATGATTAAGCAACATTGCCAAGCGACCAGGTGTACCTATTCCCACGTCTTCAAATATTACCCGCGGATTCTAATCTTATTTAGCTAAATATCATGTCTGAACAAGGGTAAAATCAAGGAAAACCGAAGTTTTGACAACAAAGTTTAACAATGACAGATTGGGGCGTATGCAATGTGGGTTAACTCCATTAAAGTGGTTTGTCCATGTAGAATGTCCCTTTTTAAAACGATCAAAGAACCAATCAGCATATGCTGGCCCGGTTGGTGTGCATTGGAGCACTCTTGATGCTAATCCGGGTGCAAAGGTGGTGTTCCTTTTATGAATAAACTCTATTTGAAATTGTATTTGTGAGGTTTTTCCCGAAAAAATGGCGAGAAAATTTTGTGGATTTGTAATTTTTTTATATTTTTGCACCCGAAAACATAATTCTATCACAAACAATTGTAGATTAAATGCGAAGAATGACAACGAGAACAGTAATTTGCCGGGCGGTCCTAAGACGAAGTTGAAACGTGGTCTGTGGATCGAAAGGAAATACTATGACTTGTTGCGTTCTTTGAGGTTTCACCTCGAAAGACGGCTACGCCTCAGCAAAGCTTGAAAATGATCTTTCACTTTGCATTCGGCTCGTGCGTTCTTTGACATGTTGCTACAATTGTCGAGTTGTGTGATAGGGTGATTTCCAATAGAAGCCGCTCTGCTTATACCTATGGCATGTGTTCTTGCACTTACCATTCTACTCTTGTGCCCTTGTGGATAACGGGGGCTTTCCTACGATTTTATTTGTGATTAGAATGATGTTGATTATGAGAAAAGGAAACAGACTGATCAATGATTTCATATTGCAGTACCAAGACAGCATCTGTAGACACATGAATGCCTTGGCTGCAGTAAACTACTCTGTGTACTCCACCCGTTTGAGAGGCTTGAGCCCTCATCTGACGGATTGTGACGTATATGTCTATGCCGACTCTGCTACGGTTGTTCTGGTATGTCTCGACTGTTGCGGAAATAAAGATCAGACATACAACGAGTCTGAGGTGACGGGACCTTTCATCTATTGTGAGGGCGAGGAACCGCGCGTCAGTATGGTCTGGAAACTGATACAGGCCGTGAGGCAGGTCAAGAAATGCCTGAAGAAGCACAACGACGCTATACAGGTGTTCGGTGTCCTCCTGACAGAGGCCAACATCCTGAATGTCATCGACCTGGAAAAACACTGGGAATCCAGGGATGTCATGGTCCTTGACAACTTTAGACGGCTGAAATACAGGAACATCAGGGTGAACGATGATGCTAATCTGCCTGGAAGGGCCTATGTCAATGCCATCCTTGATGCTGCATGCAATGATTCTTCAGACAAGCACGGCAAGATTTCTCCCAAATTCCGCGATACTGAATTCGACAAAATGCTGACCGAGTTCATTTTCAGCGAATATGAGAAGGAATCCGGCAACGATTCCGACAACGAGTCGGAGGATGAAGAGTCAGAGACTGCTGAGGAAGAAACGGACGAAGAAGCTACGGATGTTGAAGAGACTGCAGAGGATGCGTCTTCTGATGAAGAAGTGGATGATGACGATTCCGACGATGATTCCCTCTTGGATGATGACAGCGATGACGATTCTAACTACGTCGGTATACCAGACGGAATGATATACCCGAACAAAGATGTTCAAGTCGAGGTGGAAGTCCTGAATCCCATAGCCAATCCGCGTGAGGAGCTCGACAAACTGGTGGGCTGCGACAACATCAAGCGTCGCATGGACGAGCTGGTGGCATTGACAAGCTACAACAAGACGATGCAAGAACTGTTCCCTGGCAGCAGGCAGCACAGAGTGTCCCTGCACAGCATCTTCTTCGGAAAGCCGGGAACCGGCAAGACAACGGTCTGCAAGATTTTCGGATCCTTGATGCGCCAGGCCGGAGCCTTGACCAAAGGCCATGTGGTGATGTGCGATCGCGGCACCTTCATCGGCACGCTTTGGGGCGACGAGGAACGTGCCCTGCAACAAGTATTGGATAAGGCCTATGGCGGTGTGCTGATGATTGACGAGGCTTACTTGCTGAACGGCCAGCATCCGCACGACCCAGGAAAAGCTGTCATTCAGCTGTTGATGAAAGTCCTTGCCGACGAGAAGCAGCGCAACATTGCCATCGTTCTTTGCGGCTACAAGGAGCCGATGATGAAGCTGCTCGACCTCAATCAGGGGTTGGCATCGCGTTTCCCCAATAGGTTCGAGTTCAAGGACTTCACCGTCGACGAGCTGATGGAGATCACCCGTCGCCGCCTGAAGGACTACGACTTCATCCTCACCGACCAGGCTTGGCAGAAGTATCGCAGCGTGATCAGTCAGGCCTATCTGGCACGTAACCCGGAAACCTGGGGCAATGCCCGTTTTGTCACCAATCTGCTAGAGCGTATCTATATCCAGCATGCTTCGCGTTGTGTCAGTCAGCAGCCTGCCGACAAACTCAGCTGGCGCACCATCACTCCTGACGACATCGTGCCCATCGAGGTGCCGAAACCCAGAGCCAGGATCGGTTTTTAGTCAAGGTGTGATATGAGAAGAAGGATTCCCTACCGGTTTTGCAGATTACCTCCCCACTGGAGTGGTGACTCACCTCGAAGCCCGCTTGTTGAAAAACCTCGTGAATAGCGAAATCCATTCCATCAGATGTGCGGAGAATTGCAAGCAGAAGTATCTGAATGGCCTGTACATCGGCGACCAGTGTGTCGAGACAGGCCATTCTATGGGCTTTGGAGGTATGGCATGACAGCTGGTCTCTCCTCACGCCTTCCTTGAACTGCCGTATGAACAGTTCGTCACGTCCGCGTCCGCAATAAGTCTTTTCGTATAAGCCCAGCTTGCTCTTGATGTTGGATACGATGAACCTTACGTTCAACCGCTACAACCCCAATCATGACGAAACCCTACGGGAAGAGATAGACCACGGCTTGTCACGCATGCTGATGATAGTCCTGGACATCGAGCATCTGACGGGAAAGGAGGCAATAGAACTGGTAGGACGGCATCATTAGCAACCCCCAGCGGATAGTGGTGCTGCATCGTCCTATCAAGGGCAAAGCCTGTCTATGTCAACAGAGAGGCCCACACTGACCGCTGTCCCTGTGGTGAGAGGCGACGAGAAATAGTATGCTCGCGGTTTGAAGTTGAAGATGTTGTCAATGGCCGTATTGAGATGAATGCCCCGCCACAGGTGGTGCTGAAGCATGAGTTTCCAGATGGTATATCCCTGGTCGACGTCAGTATCTCCCGACTGCGGTTTGCCGAGGCTACGTCCTGAGATGGCTGCGTCAAGGGCATAGTGGCGCGAGAAGCGATGGGCATACGCCATGCTCCACGTCATGGAGTGTGAACGTGGCTGTGAGAACTGTGAGAAAATGACGTTGCCCGTTTCGTGAAGCCATGAGTAATTGTACCTGAGCGACAATCCGCAATCCATGACATATCCCAGGCAGAGGTCCACTCCCCACACGTTGACGCCATCCTCGTTGACGTAAAGGGCTCCTGGCAAGTCCTCATAGGGATGTCCAATTGTGGTGATGCGCTTGTCGAAGAGGTTGCAATAGCCCATGAGCATGACGCTGTAGCTGCCATCCAGCACTCCCCCCTTGCGTATGCGCTGCGTCCTGTCGATGGCCACATTGAAGTTGTGGCTCTTCTCCGGCTCCAGCTCTGGGTTTCCGATGAGCATATAGCCCATGTTTCCCATATCGAAATGCATATACATCTCTTTTAATGTAGGTGCCCTGAAGCCACTGGCATAGTTGGCACGAAGGGTCATCCACGGCAGCTTGTACACGAGGGCCAGTCGCTCGGTGAGAGCCTTGTTGGACGAGGCAGAGAAATAGTCATAGCGGATGCTGCCCACGACATTGAGCTGGTCGGTGATGTTCCAGTCGAACTGTGCATAGCCATCGATATTATCCTGTCTGTGACTGGTGTTGTCGAGAAACTGATAGGTGGTGAGATAGTCGCTCATGTAGTCGGCCCCTAGCAGCAGGCTGTTTCTGCCCAACGACTGGGTGAACAAGGCATGGGCCACATGCTGGCGATTGGTGTAGTCATGATCGTGGGTGCGTGCTCCACTTGGCAAGAAATTTGCCTTGTCATACTGGTCGAAGGCATACGACAGCTCGAGCTCGCGGTCTTGCTCCCACGCATAGCGACCCTTCATGCCTGCGCTATAGCCATTGAAATGATAGTCGTGGGTGTCACGTTCGCTAGTGCGGAAGAAGTATCCTCCCCTGCCGGTGATGGTGAGGCGGTCGCTAGCACGCCACGTCAGCCGCTGCTTCACGTTGTAGGTCTTCTGCCCATGCAGCCGGCTGATGTCGGAGTTGTCTTCAAACACCGACTCGTCGTAGGGCAACCCCTGAGCCTTCTTCATCAGTTCTATTGCGATCTCCTCTGAAGAGTGTGGCTTAGGCAAGTCTACAGGGTCTATTTTCGTATGCTGGAAACTGGTCTGGGAGTTCCATTTCGCCTTGTTGAAGGAGAAGTTCACCCCGTTGCGCCATTCCTGTCCGAAGGTGCTGAATCTAGTATTGGCATTTGCCGTCCATGGCTCGAGATTCTCGCGACTGATGATGTTGACCACACCACCCACGGCATTCGATCCGTAGAGAGCCGACGAAGCCCCCTTGACCATCTCGATGCGTCCCACGTTGTCGAGGTTCATGCGGTTGTAGTCGACATTGTCCATCGTCTCTCCCGCCATACGTTCCCCATCGACAAGAAAGAGGATGGCATTGCCGCCAAAGCCACTCATGTGGAGCGATGTCTCCTGGGTCATGGCAAAGCCGAACTCCAGTCCAGGAATCATCTGCGTGAGCAAGTCCTGGATGTTGGTAGCATCCGCCATCCTGATGTCCTGACGGGAGATGAGCCGTGTGACGACGGGCACATCCTTGAGGGACTTAGGTGTATGTGAAGCCGTCACGACAACAGGTTCGAGCTGTACGGAGTCTTCGACAACGGGTAGCGACTCGGCATACACATGATGAGCCAGCATGGAGACTACCATGCCGGCAAAGACAACACGTGGACTGCGACTGATCGGAAATGCCGTCACTCCGCGCTACTGCTTGGTGCCCGTGAATTTGCCCACGAAGTCAAATGGCATGTTGCCATACTTCAGGGTATAGGTCACGACGACGGTCTTGTCGCTGAACAATGCCGTCAGATTGCTCACCGTATAGGACTTCTCAGCCCCGCTGGCATTCATCACCGTACCAGCATAGGAAGCCACCGTTCCGGTAATCGTGTTGTCACCCTTCACCAGAACGATTCCCTTCACTGGGAGAGCAGGAAGTGCCATGGCCCCCTCTGCCGTAGCAGGAATAGTCATATCGACAGTCACGTCGGTAGCCTTTGTGAACACATAGGTTGCGGTGTTCGTGTCGCCATCGCCCATCACCTCCATGACCTCATCGCCAGTATAGGAACCTGCCACCTGTTCGGCAACGGCAGCCTCCGGCTCGTCATCATCGCTGGAACAAGCACAAAGGCCAAATGCGAAGGTCGTAGCTACCATCGCCATTGTAATAAAACTTTTGATTTTCATAAGAATAAAATATTGATTAAGTGACTATTTAGCCGTGTCTAGCTGTTGTGTGGTGTAATTATACTCAGTGCCGTATGAGCTATGGGGAATGCTGAAGATGACAATCATGAAAAGCACCGCAAAGCCTACCACCCACTTATTGTGCTTCCACTTCAGCGTGAGCAGGGCAGCAACAAAGAAGAGGAAGGAGATGAGCGTCTTGTTGTCGGTAAGGTCTGTGCCAAACGGGAAGCCCGTCCACCAGGGACCAAAGGCAGTATGCTGAACGAGAGGGCCAAAGATGAAACCACCCACAAAGAGCGTTGCCACCGTGACTTTAAGCCACTTGGCGTATTCCCTGCGTGTGACCACGAGCAAGAATGTATAGACGGCAAAGAGCATCGATGCAAACATCAACAGGATGTGGGGCACGAGTATGCCTGCAGGAACGTCATGACGGAAACGGATCAGGAGTGGCTCGTCGGAGGGATAGTCCTGGCCGTCAACCGTGACATAATACTGTAACTTGCCTCCTACAGGCTGTGCTGGCAAGACGGCTTGCCACTGGTCGTCGTGCCAGCTGAAATCGGTCGTAAGATACTCATCTGACGTAGGATAGCGACGATAGTGCAATTGCGCCTGGACGGTCTGCGGAAGGCCCTGTAGCACCAGGAGCTCATCCTGCTGGGTGCCACTCCTGGGAAGCTTCATCTTATATTGCTCGCCGGCAAGCTCTACGGTCACCTTGCGGGGATGGGTGGGACCAGTCATTCGCTGATAGATGCTCAGCACCAGTGTGATGACAACGGCCAGAAGCCAGTATAGTGATTTCTTCATTTCTTTGCGGGTTTTAGGTGAACCTGGAACACGATGGTCGCCTGGTCTCTGAGCACTTTTACGGGTATGGTGGTGCCGGCTTCGAGTTCCGATAGCCGCTGCATGTATTCGTTGATATCCTTGACAGGCTTGCCATCTATTTCCAGTATGATGTCCCCGCTCCTGATACCAGCAGCATGTGCGGGTTTCCCAGCCACCACGATGTCGGCACGCAGACCGGGTTTGTCGCTGGCACCCATGACGTCGGGCATCAGTCCTAGCGTCACCTTGAACTTGGCATGCATGGTGCGGTTGCTTCCTGGCACGCTGATATAGTCTGGCGTTTCGGGCATGCTCGCCAGTCGGGTGATGAGCAGCTTCGCGTACTCCAGCGTCTGCTCCATACCCTCATAGTTCAGGGTAGAGGGAACGTCGGCAGGGGTGTGATACTCCATGTGGCCACCCGTCGTCAGGAAGAGCACGGGGATGTCGGCAGCCACAAACGAGGCATGATCGCTGGCACCATAGCCGTCGGGGGTGCACGTGACCTGTAGACCAGTCTGCTGGGCCACCTCTTCCACCATGGCCTTGAACTGGCTACTCGTGCCCGTCCCCGACACGTTCATGGCATTGTCGCGCATACGTCCCACCATATCGAGGTTGACGTTGGCAACGATACCCTTTATGTCGTCAGGAAGATTACGACGTCTGTCATCGTCCTGCTTCATCCACTCGACGAATTTCTTTGAGCCGACAAGCCCTTGCTCCTCAGCACCGAAGAATGCAAAGACGATGCTACGAGGAGCACGCACCTTCCTGAAATGCCTGGCCAGTTCGAGCACCACGGCATCACCACTGGCATTGTCGTCAGCACCGGGATGAACACCCAGCGTGTCAGGACGACGTGAGCCGGAACCTTCACCACCCATTCCCAGATGGTCGTAATGCGAACTAACCACAATATACTCCTTCTTCAGCCGCTTGTCCTTGCCCGGAACGACGGCTATAATGTTATGAGTGGTCACCTGATTGGCTGTCTTCCCATAGGTAAAGTCATGATAGAAGGCCTTCTTCTTCTTTCCCTTCAACACAGGTTTGAGCCTCGACGAGCGAAGCTTCCCTACAATATATTCTGACGCAAGAGTATCGCCAGCCGTTGCCGGGAAACGACCACCAAGCTCCTGCGAGGCAAGGTATTCCACCGACTGGCGCATGTCATCCTGTCCCAAACTGCGATCAGCCTGCAGGCTCTGAGCAAGGACCTGGGTGGCAAATACAAATGCCAGGGACAACAAAATATTCTTTTTCAACATTCTATGCGACACCTTTCTTTTCTGGGGTGCAAAATTAAAGATATTATTTCAACCTCACAATCCTTATTTATAGGGATTTTTTCGACATACTATCGCCATCCGACTGCAAAAGCCCCCCATTTGTAAGCATCATTACCGCAAAAAAATGGAGGTCCTCAACAAGATCTTCGTCATCGACGAGGGGGCTTGTGAGACACAGTCACGACATCACTTCAGTCCTATAAAGGTGGCACGCATCGGACTGAACGTGTCGATAATGATGCCAGCTTCAAGACAGACGACACCATGTATCGTGTCGGGGGCTACATAGAAGCCGTCGCCAGCTGCCAGCACCTTTGTCTCAGTACCAATGGTCACTTCAAACTTTCCGCTGGCGATACAGCTAGCCTGACTATGATAGTGAGAGTGGATAGTGGCTGCAGTACCCTTCGCGAACCGCACCTTCACCATCATCAACTGTCCGTCATAGCCCATGACCTGTCGCTCTACGCCAGGCTCGGTCACCTCCCATCTGATTTCACTACCTACCTGAAACACGCTGCTACAGGTTTTCTCTGCTTGTTCTCTTGTTGTCATACTCACTTAAAATGTTTGTTTTTTTCATTATCTGTTTCATCGAAACGTCGATTCTGCTACAAATGTATACAAAATTTCCGAATTACAAGCCTGTCAAGACAAAAAATTCTACTGACAGAGGAAAGAGACACGCATATTTACCAACGACAACGGCTCGTGTCGCGAAATATGCGAACAACTTTTTCGTGATTTTTCATTGTCAAACGGAAAATAATTCGTATCTTTGCCCATGAAACGTAAAGACTAGATACCAATAATAATAACTACAACTATGAATAAATTGAACATCTATGAAGAGGCAAACCGTTGCCTACTGTGTCAGGACGCACCATGCAGCCGGGCCTGTAGCAGTGGTGATCCAGGGCTATTCGTTTCGACAATGCTCCATCAGCATTACAATGGGTGGCACAATGCACGGATGCTGATCTGGAGGCAGCCGAACAGGCATGCATACGCTACGACTGGCCCATCCGCATCAGGGAGATGCTGCATGCCGTCAGTAGTGACGATACGACGGACGACGACTACCCCTCACTGGTTATCGACTTCTGTGGCATCCATTGCGAGAACCCTTTCTTCCTGGCATCATCAGCCGTATGCACCAACTATGAGATGGTGGCCAGGGCCTTCGATGCCGGCTGGGCTGGCGTCTTCTACAAAACCATCTGCCTGCAGGAAATCAAAGAGGTATCGCCTCGCTTCGATGCCGTTCATAGTAATGGTACTCATGGCGATTTCTATGGGTTTCGCAACATGGAACAACTGAGCGAGAATCCTGTCGATACGGACTTCAACATACTCAGTCGACTAAAACAAAACTACCCCACAAAGGTGGTCATTGCCAGCATCATGGGACAGACCGAAGAGCAATGGATTGAGCTGGCAAGTATGGCAGAACGAGCAGGATGCGATGCCATAGAACTGAACTTCTCATGCCCGCAGATGCGACTGGCAGGGATGGGCAGCGACGTGGGACAGAACCCAGAACTGGTGGCCATTTACACCACCGTCGTGAAACATGCCGTGAAGATTCCCGTCATACCGAAGATGACACCCAATATCACCCACATGATCCATCCGGCCATGGCTGCCAACTTCGGTGGTGCCGATGCTATCTCCGCCATCAACACAATCAAGTCTGTGACGATGGACCATCAAGCCGAGGTGGCAGAACGACGTACAGTATCGGGATATTCGGGAAGAGCCGTGAAGCCTATCGCCCTGCGCTTCATTTTGGAGATGGCTCAGAGCAAACTGATGAAAGGACTGGAAATAAGTGGCATCGGAGGCATAGAGACCTGGCGCGATGCACTGGAATTCATACAGTTGGGATGCAGCAACGTACAGGTATGTACCGCTGTCATGCAGTATGGCTATCGCATCATCGACGACCTGACACTGGGCTTGCAGCATTATATGGCCCTGCGTGGCATAGAGCATGTGGCAGATATGGTTGGCGAGGAACTCCCATCGTTCGTCATGCCTCACGACCTGGATCACAACACAGTGGTATTCCCCATCATCGACCATGACATATGTGTGGGTTGTGGCCGCTGCGAGATATCATGCAACGATGGAGGCCATCAGGCCATTGCCTTCGACCAAGACACTCGTCGTCCCCGAATCATAGGAAAGAAGTGTGTAGGCTGTCATCTCTGCCGTCTGGTATGTCCCACAGGAGCCATCAGTACAACCCGACGTGTCGTCAATCCTAAATACAAGTAGCCGTAATCTCACTTGGAGTGAGCCGTAATCTCACT
>JAIKWS010000108.1 GCA_024684515.1 Prevotella sp. | reverse complement strand
TACCCCATTGCGTTCTGCCAGTTCGTCGATACACTCTGTCTGGATCAATGTGGAATCCATATCGAAGCAGATCAGACGACGCATACGACGGAACATGTCATCACGCTGGAAGGAGAAGTCGATCTCCATCTCCTGCGACAGTTTCATGAGCTTCGACTGCATCTCCTGACGATCGGCAGGTTCGCCACGCAGTGAGAACTGTATACAGGCACGGGTGTGCTTACCTGGGTTCTTGATGCTCTTACGCCCCGTGAGTCGCAAGATAGAGTCGATGTTAAAGCCTTGGTCAGCAAGGATGCGCGTAGCCCCTTCGATATGACGGGCTTCGAGCTGGCGACCCATCACCATAAGGATATAGCGGTTCTTACCCTGATGGCCCACCCAGTCTTCGTACTCATCGTCGCTGATGGGTGAGAAACCGATGTTGACACCCAGTTCGGTGGCCTTGAAGAGGAGTTCCTTCATGACCTGCCCGGAGTGGGTCTCTTCCATACGAATCAGGATGCCCAACGAGAGCGTAGAGTGGATATCAGCCTGACCAATGTCGAGAATCTGTGCGTCATACTTGGCAAGGATGCCCATAATAGAGGCTGTCAGTCCAGGGCGATCCTGACCTGTAATCCTCACTAATATCTGTTCTTGCTTTATCTCTTTCTCCATTATTTTACTTCTTTACCTTTTTACTTTTTTACTGTTCTGGAAATTGCTGATAGATACGGAGGCCGAAGTCGGCACTCTTGGCAAAGATATACTCCATGATGTTACTGGTGTCGTGCTCGAAGTCGATTGCATTCTGAGCCTTCAACCAAAACATGATCTCCACACAACAGCCAGTCTGTGAGGCCTCTGCCTGGCGCACGAGAATAGGCTTATCAGCAACCACCTGTTCCTGAGCCTTGAGCCAGTCCTCTATATGAGAACGGAACTTCGTGATATTAGCCACACCATCGTCGTCGATCTTCAACGAACGGAAGTCAAAATACACCTGTCTTACCTGCTTGCGCCCCTCGTTCTGGAGCATGCCCTGCCAGTTCTGGAAGGAGCCGTCGACCAATGCCTGGGGCGAGACGGTAACGACGGTATTGTCGAAGTTGCGCACCTTCACCGTAGTGAGCGTGATCTCCTCGACCTTACCGTTGGCACCAGCGGAGGGTACGGTGATCCAATCGCCGATATGTGCCATATCGTTGGAGGCAAGACGGATGCCAGCCACCAGCCCCTTGATGGTGTCCTGGAAAGCGAGCATCAGAATGGCCGAGGCAGCACCCAAGCCTGCGATGAGCGTCGAGGGATCTTTGTCGACGACAATGGCAATGACCACGATGGCGGCAATAAAGATCATGATGATCTTCATCACGCCACAAATGCTGTAAAGATACTGCTGACGCGAAGAACGGGCGCCATGCTCAAGTTGCTTGAACGAGTCGATGAAAACGATGATGGTACGGGTGGTCATCACCGTGAAATAGATGGCTGTCAGGCGACCCACCACCTCAGCAACCTTCGGATATTCGAAGAACACAAGGGGCAACAATGCCCAGATGACAATGGCAGGGATGATGCGCGAGGCAGAGACGAGTACCCGTTCGGAGAAAATCACATCATCCCATTTGGCATCCGTCTTACTCGTAACCTTCATCATCAGTGGCACAAGCCACATACGGCACAACTTGCCAGTCAACCATGCCAGCAGGAAAGCTATTACCACCAAAATGGTATAACGCACCACTGGCACATTATCGCCAGTCAGTCCCATCCGTCCGAGCACCTGCTCAAGAAAAACCTTTATATCTTCCATCAGAAGTAATCAACTATAAACTCTAAACCTTAAACTCTAAACTAAAACTACTCACAGAGCACCTTACACACACGATCCTGGAATTCACGACCTTCGGCATTCTTCATCACGCCCTGATTGATGATACAGAAGGCCAGCATGTGCCCCTCAGACGTAGGACAATAGCCCGCAAGCGACGAAATGCCCGTCAGCGTACCCGTCTTGGCGCGAACACGTCCACTGGCTGGTGACTTCAGCATACGCTTCTTCAACGTACCGTCCTCACTTGCAATGGGCAGTGCCGAGTAGAGATGATAGATAATGTCCGACTTACGATAGGCATAGATCAAGAGTTTCACCATCAACTCAGGCGTGACGTAGTTGTAAAGCGAGAGTCCACTGCCGTCGGCAATCTTATAGGGGATATTCTCAACACCTGCCTTGCCCAGCGTGGTCTTGATCAGCTGACGCGCATGGGCTGCCTTTGCAGGGCGTGGTCCCATCTTGGCTGCAATCTGGAAGAACATCGACTCGGCATAAAGGTTATCGCTCTCCTTCATCATCGGCACGAGAATCTCCTTCAATGGACGGTAGCGCGTGCTGAGATTCAAGGCATTCTTGGGCAGGGGTTCCGTAGCATAAGGCGCATCGAGCGCAATGCCTGAGCGACGCAGTTTCTCCGAGAGACAATCGAGGAACTCATTCTTACGCGATACAAGCAATGGTGTCAGTTGTGGGTTGTCATCATCCCAGCACCAGCCTTCGCCCAATAGGTTTTCCTCCTTGAAAGAGGTAACGCTCACCAGTCGCCCATGGATACTGTCGATGCCTAGCGCACAGATGCTGCGCACAAAGCTGTTCATATCGTCGTCGTCGAACATCGGGTCCATACCGCCCACGCAATAGATATCACCCAGAAGCACACTGTCCTTCACCTCCCCCGTATAGTGCAACGATGTGCGGTACTGGTAATCACCACCCAATTGGTCGAGGGCTGTCACAGCTGTGAGCAACTTCATGGTGGAGGCTGGACGGAGCGTCTGTTTGGCACCATAGGCATAGATGGCAGAGTCGGCCGTGAGGTCGTAAACCATCAATCCAAGTTGCGTGCGTTCGAGCAGGGGATCCTGCATGAGAGAATCGAGGCGCACCTTGATGCTATCGGTCTGCGCCTGCAAGCCGATAAACGAGCACCCCACAAAAATCAACGATAGTATATTTCTTTTTTGTATCTTCACTCTAAACTATAAACTTTAAACTATAAAATTAATTCCGTCGGTACTTGGACACAAGCTTACGAATGGCCTTATCGAGCGATTCAGACGGTTCAATAATATTATACTGGCTCCAATATTCCGGATCCATGAAGTATTCCACCTTATCGTAATAGGCATCCTTCGAGTCGAAGGAACTACGGTTGGCAATAGGCTGCACATCCTGCGACTGACTATCGGTAACCACCATCTCACAGGTTGCTGTGAACGATGTGGCGAGGAGTCGTTTCTTCCAGTCGCAGTTGAAACGGAAAATGTTGCTCAGATAACTGATACGCGAGACACCGTCTTCATAACGATAGTCGATGACACACGACAACTCACGGGGCTTGAACTTCACACCGAAAGGCTTCTTGACGAGCATTCTGTTCGTAGCCTTTTCCTTGTCTGTCATGTCGAGCTCGAGCTCAATACGCGTAAAGGCAAGACGCTCGGAGTCGATATAGAAACGGCCATTGAAAAGCGCATAGTCCTTCACCACACCAGGCTCGATCCTGACCACATACTGCAGACGGTCGTTGATGTATTCGGGGATATCCATACTGAACTTATAGCCGTCGAGCTCTTCTTTGTTCAGCAGGATGTCGTGGTTCTTCACCACGTCGAGCTGTACAGGCAGCACCGGACCACCCAACACCTTCACGCCCAGCGTATCGCCCTGTTTCTGACTCAGCAGACGACGCCCCTTGACAATCGACACACGGTCGCGGTGGACACTGCGCGTATAGGGGGTCTTATACATATCCTCGACACCCTCGGCCACGTAAATATAGTGCTTGCGCTTCATGGCCGTCTCGCGATAGAAGGCCTTCAGCAACTCAGGCACCTTACTATAGTTCTCAGGAATCTTACTGATAGCGATATCGACCAACTCACGCGGGTTGGCGGTCCTGACCACGATCTCGCGCAATTGGATGGTGGTGGGTACCAGACGGACTTTCAGTCCCTGAGTGTTCTCCTGGGAGAGCTTCACCTGGCGTGTCTTATAGCCCACATGTGACACCTTAATAGCCGATGGCTGTTTCTCGAGTTTCAGGGCAAAGACACCATCCTCATTGGTAACGACAGACACACGGCCTGCAGACACACTCACTTGCCGGAGAGGATTCCCCGACTTATCATCAACAACGGTTCCACTTACCAGCACTTGTTGCGCCAGTACAGCCAGTGGAGCCAGCATCAATACTATCAGCCACAGTCTCTTCATCATCGTCATTTTGTCTTGGTTTGGCGCAAAGATACAAAAAATTTTCGACTTAAGAACATAAGAGCATAAAAAATTATGTTTCTTTTGTTCTTTTGTCCCAAAAAAAGATTACCTTTGCAGCAAATTAGTTAAAACAAGTCAAGTTATGGTATACAAGTATGATTTCCTTGTGATAGGTGCTGGTGTGGCTGGCATGAGCTATGCCTTGAAAGTGGCACGCGCAAAAAAAGGCAGTGTGTGCATGATCTGCAAGACGTCTCTCGACGAGGCGAACACTTCGTTTGCACAGGGAGGCGTGGCCAGTGTTACCAACCTCGAGCTTGACAATTTCGACAAGCACATAGAGGACACGATGATTGCGGGCGACTATATCTCTGACCGCAAGGCTGTGGAGCAGGTGGTGCGCAAGGCCCCTGAGCAGATCAAGGAACTCGTGAACTGGGGCGTGAACTTCGATAAAAAAGAGGACGGCACCTTCGACCTGCATCGTGAAGGTGGCCACTCCGAGTTCCGTATCCTCCACCATGCTGACGATACGGGCGCCGAGATCCAGCGCGGACTGATGGAAGCCGTGAAAAGCAATCCCGATATCACCATCAAGGAAAATCACTTTGCCGTAGAGATCATCACCCAGCATCATCTGGGTGCAAAGGTGACACGACGTTCACCATATATCAACTGCTATGGTGCTTACGTGCTGAATCCTTATACGCAGAAGGTTGATACCTATCTTTCGAAAGTGACCGTGATGTGCACTGGTGGCTGCGGTGCTGTCTATCTGACCACTTCCAACCCTGTTATTGCCACTGGCGATGGCATCGCCATGGTCTATCGTGCCAAGGGAACGGTAGCCGATATGGAGTTCGTACAGTTCCACCCCACGGTGCTCCACAATCCCAACGAGACCCATCCTGCATATCTCATCACAGAGGCGATGCGTGGCTATGGCGGTATCCTGAAACTGCCCAACGGCGAGGAATTCATGCAGAAATACGACGAGCGTCTGTCGTTAGCACCCCGCGACATTGTGGCACGAGCCATCGATAAGGAGATGAAGATTCACGGAATCGATCATGTCTGTCTCGATGTCACCCATAAGGATCCTGAAGAGACACGCCATCATTTCCCCAATATCTACCAAAAGTGTCTCTCCATAGGTATTGACATCACCACCGACTATATCCCTGTGCGCCCTGCTGCCCACTATATGTGCGGTGGCATCAAGGTCGACCTCAACGGACAGACCTCCATCGAGCGTCTCTATGCCCTCGGTGAGTGTTCATGCACGGGTCTGCACGGAGGAAACCGTTTGGCATCTAACTCACTCATCGAGGCTGTGGTCTACGCTGATGCAGCTGCCAAGAACTCGCTCGACCACATCGACTACTACGACTTCAATGAGAAGGTACCTGAGTGGAACGATGAGGGCACAATGACCAACGAGGAGAAAGTGCTTATCACCCAGAGTGTGAAGGAGGTCAATCAGATTATGGCCAACTATGTGGGCATCGTTCGCTCTGACCTGCGTCTGCACCGTGCCTGGGACCGTCTCGACATGCTCTATGAGGAGACGGAGCGTCTCTTCAAGCGCGTCAAGGCATCGAAGGATATTTGCGAACTCCGCAACATGATCAACGTGGGTTATCTGATTACCCGCTGGGCCCTCGAGCGTAAGGAGTGTCGGGGCTTGCACTTCACCACCGACTACCCCGTACACGCTTACGACAAATAGTGCAAAAAAGATAGAAAACAATAAGTGACGACACTCACATTGGTGCCGTCACTTATTGTTTTATGATTGTTAGTGTTACTACTTGGTACCACCTCCAAGGGCTATGTAGAGAGCGATGACAGCCTCGGCAGCATTATACATGTTCATAGCTTCACCAAGTTGTGCGTCAAGCAACGACTCCTGTGCACGGAGCACTTCAATATAGCTGGCTTTGCCGTTGTCCATCAACTCATGCGTGCCGATGTAGGCCTCATGTAGCACCTCCACCTGACGATGGTAGTACCCATGCTTCTCGCGGGCTGCCATGCAGTCGGCCATCGCCTCGTTCACCTGGTTGCCGGCATTGATCACTGTCTGAACGTACTTCTTCTGCAAGTCTTCTTCGGTCAGCTTGGCGATCTTCTTGTTGGCTATCAGCTTGCCACGGGCGAAGATGGGCTGCGTGAGCTGTGCCATAGCATTCAGCAGCAACTTACCAGGATCGATGACGAGACCACCACCAGAGTTGGTCCATCCAACACTACCGCTGAGCGTGATGCTGGGGTAGAAGGCCGAACGTGCTGCTGCCGTATTATAGAAAGCCTCTTCCATAGCATGGTTGGCCAAGCGGATATCAGGACGATTCTCCAGCATGATGGCAGGCACGCCCAGATGCAGATACTTGGTGTCGAACATACGTTGTTCGGCATCACCCTGTGATTCGGCATGATGCAGGGGGGAGCTGCCCCATTTTGCACGACTGATATGCTGAGGGGTGACAGCCAACAATTTACAGATGGCATTCTCGACTGCGAGGATATTACGGCGGGTATTGACGAGCTGCGTTTTCACGTCCAGATACGATGCCTCCATCTGGTTGACGGCAGTACTGTAGGCCTTACCGTTCTCCCAAAGTGCCTGCTCGGTTTCAAGCGACTTGTTCCACAGACTATCGGTCTGTATGAGAATGTCCAACTGGCGGTCGAGCACTTGTAGCAGGAAGTATTGTTGGGCAGTGACCGAGATGAGGTTAGCACGGACGACATCCTGCTGCATCTGAGCCTGAAGGAGCACAGCCTTAGCGGCACGCTTCTTGTTGGTGATAGAGCCGAACACATCGATGTCCATCGACAACTGCAACGGCAAGTCGTAGGTTTTCACGGCAGCACTCTTGTCGAAACTAGAGAGTGCTCCCTGAGGTGAGAAACTGAGTGCAGGCAGGTAGGCCAGTTTGGCAGCTGTCAGCGCAGCCTGGCTCTTCTCCACAGCGATACGTGCGGAGTTGAGGTCGGTGTTGTTGGCCAGTACCTGTTCGATGAGCTGCTGGAGCTGCGGATCAGTGAAGAACTCGCGCCACGACATCTGGGCAATCGACGCATCGCCGATAGCTCGCTCGATATCCTGACTGGTGCCGAAGGCATCGGCTGGTGCCTGTACCTTCTGCTCATATTTGTTATAGATACCGCAGCCTGTGAGCATAAAACTCACAGCTGCAGCGACAATGATATTGCTTAGTCTTTTCATGACTTATTCCTCTGTTTTTACTTCAACATTTTTCATTTTCGGAGCACCTTGGAACTTCTCATGCAGTTTTTGGAAAACAATGAAGAAGGCAGGAACGACGAAGAGCAGGGCAATGGTACCAATGCTCATACCGCCGATGACACCCAAGGCGAGGGCACGGTTACCATTAGCACCGGCACCTCCCTCAATAACGAGCGGTATCATACCGATAATCCTCGTAGCAACCGTCATCAGAATAGGACGCAGACGTTCCTTACAAGCCTCGAAGGCGGCATCAGCGATGCTCAGGCCCTGAGCACGGCGCTCCGTGGCAAACTCGGTAATCAGGATGGCTGTTTTCGACAACAAACCAATCAGCATGATGACACCCGTCTGCAGGTAGATGTTATTATCCATGCCCGGCAATCCCTGAGTATAGCCAAGGTAAGCAAACACGAAGGCACCCATCAGACCGAACGGCACGCTGAACAGCACGGCCCACGGAGTGAACCACGAGTTATACAGAGAAGCCAGGATGAGGTAGCTCAGGATGGCGCAGATGACGTAGATGAGCGCCGTGGCATTAGAGCCCGCAGCCTCCTCTACCTCACGCGACATACCGCTGTACTCGTAGGTGGCAGTTTTTGGCATCTCCTCCTCGAACACCTCGGCAATGGCCTTATGAGCGTCGCCTTCGGTGTAGCCGCTACCAGGTATGGATAATAACATCTACCTGCAGACGGGTGTCATCATGCTGATTGGTCTGTTGTCGAAGA
>JAIKWS010000054.1 GCA_024684515.1 Prevotella sp. | reverse complement strand
AACGTACTATCCTGCCATTAGCTACTCTTTTTGGCGTTCCAATGGCATGCATCGGAGGGTCTCCGTTCGAGAAAATCCATATAAAATTTGGTTTTCTTCTCGATCTTTCGTACCTCTGACCTTCGGTCGAAGGTACTCCCGTTCGAGAAAATCCAAATAAAATTTGGTTTTCTTCTCACTTATTCGTACCTCTGACCTTCGGTCGAAGGTACTCTCGTTCGAGAAAATCCAAATAAAATTTGGTTTTCTTCTCACTTATTCGTACCTTTGTGGCATAAAATGCGATTTCCACAATGAGACGAACGAAAACAACACGCTTTGTACAACTGCTGACAGCCTTTTTACTAGTACTGCTGGCATGTCCTGCTGTCAGTGCACAGACACAGCTCACCGGCTATCGTCCTGGGGCTACTCCCGAGGGTGCCGTCTACTATCTTCCCAAGACGGCCTTGCGTATCAGCGTACTTGTAGAGAAGACCACCTATCAGCCTGGCGATTTCTCACCCTTTGCCCAGCGTTACCTGCGCATGAATGATGTCAGTCAGCAACCTGCCACCAGCTATCGTGTGGTGTCCATCAGACAGACTCCCATGCCTGCTGTCGACACCACGAAGGTGTATGCCGTACGTTTCGATGCCCGTAGTGTGGCGGCACGTGTCTCTCTGACGGAGGATGGCCGTTTGCTCGGACTGAATGTTGATGATGCCGCTGATGTGGAGGCACCAGCACCCTTCGTGCCAGCACCACGTGAGGAGTGGGTGAACCCCCGTCAGTATCTGAGCGAGGAGATCATCTCTTGCGGCAGTACGGCAAAGATGGCAGAGCTCACTGCCCACGAGATCTATGACCTGCGTGAGAACCACAACCTGCTCATCAAGGGACAGGCTGACTTCATGCCACAGGATGGGGCACAGATGAAGCTCATGCTCAACGAGCTGAGCCGTCAGGACAAAGCACTCAGCTCGCTATTTGTGGGACGTACCCAGCGTGACACCACAGAACATATCCTATGGGTAGATCCTGCCGTCGGGGGTATGGAGAGAACCGTGCTCTTCAGGCTCTCACAGCTTCACGGACTGGTAGAGGCTGACGACCTGTCGGGAGCTCCTTATTATATAATGGTAGAGGATATCTCGCAGTTGCCAGCACCAGCTCCTGAGGAGAAGAAGAAAAAGGGCAAGGCAGATGCCGGCATCTATGTGAACGTGCCAGGACGACTGCGATCTACTGTCTTCGAAGGCATCAATACCGTTATCACCAACGAGTTCCCGGCCCCGCAGTTTGGCCACACCCTGCTGCTGAGTGGCGATCTCTTCAACAAACGCTATGCCACCAGGCTCCACCTGAATGCCCTTACTGGGGCAGTGGAACGCCTAGATGCCGACCAACCGAAATAACCCCCTGGATATGAGCGAGCAGATGCTTCCCGTCGGTACCTATCTCCGCAATGGTGCCTATCTCATCACCAGTACCCTGTCGAGTGGTGGCTTTGGCAATACGTATGTCGTGAGAAACACCATCTTCAACGAGACCTATGCCATGAAGGAGTTTTTCATGAAAGGTATCAACATCCGACAGGGTAACGACGTCATTGTCAGTCAGAGGGACAACGAGGAGGTGTTTCTCAGCCAGAAGGCCAAGTTCCAGAAGGAAGCACTGCGACTGCGACAGCTCAGCTCACCTGGCATCGTGAAGATTCATGACTTCTTCGAGGAAAACGGAACCAGCTACTATGTGATGGACTTCATAGAAGGCCACTCACTGGCGGGTGTGAAGACGATGCCTGAGCAGCAGGCACAGCACGTGCTCAGCGGGGTGCTCGAAGTGCTGGCACTGGTGCACAGAGAGGGATTCACACATATGGATATCAAGCCTGCCAATATCATGGTAGATAACAACGGGCAGATATTCCTCATCGATTTCGGAGCCAGCAAACAGCTCACTAGCAACGAGCGCAACACACTGACCACGGATACTGCCATGCCGTATACCAAAGGCTATGCACCCATCGAGCAGGTCAACGAAGAGTTTGAGAATATCTGTCCTGCCACAGATATCTATGCCCTGGGAGCCACATATTATCGACTGCTGACAGGCAACATGCCGCCTTCCAGCTCGCAGATCGTGGAACAGGGCAGAGAGGCCTTTAGCTTTCCACCTGATGTCTCCGATGCAGCACAGCAGCTGGTGCGGTGGATGATGCAGCCCAGCATGAAGAAACGTCCGCAGACGGTAGACGTTATCCGTGACTATCTGAGCAGACAGAGTGGCAATACGCAGTTGCACAGAAAAACAGAGAAGGATAAGGATACCAGCGGGAAACGGAAAAAGCAACAGACCATGATCATCCTGGCACTGTCGCTCATCCTGATACTTGCTGTTGCGCTAGGACTGGTGCTGTCCAACAAGACGGCAGAGGCTCCTGTCACTGACGAGAGGGAATCCTATGAGGATGTTGAGGAAGAGGCTAAGGAATATGCTGAGCCTGAGGAAGATGCCGAAACTGACGAACAGACATTGTACTTCAATGTTGGCAAGGCTTCGTTCAGCATGACTCTCGTGGAAGGAGGCTCCTTCTGGATGGGAGCCTCTAGCGAGCAACAGGAATATGCCAAGGAAGAGGAATATCCTGTTCACAAGGTGACTCTTGGCAGCTATTATATCGCAGAGACAGAGGTGACCCAGGGGCTGTGGGAGGAGGTTATGGGTAGCAACCCGTCGAGCAAAGTAGGACGTAGCCTGCCTGTGGAGAATGTCTCCTATGAGGATTGTCAGCTCTTCGTCCAGCTTCTCTCAAAAGAGACAGGTCACAACTTCCGCTTGCCTACGGAGGCCGAGTGGGAATATGCTGCCCGAGGAGGTACCAACAGTCGCCAGTATGTCTATGCCGGCAGCGACAATGCCGAAGAGGTGGGGTGGATCAAGGGCAATTGCAACAGTACGCAGCCTGTGGCCACGAAGAAGGCCAATGAGCTGGGGCTTTATGATATGACGGGCAATGTCTGCGAGTGGTGCCAAGACTGGTATGCCACCTACAATGAGACGGAGGAGTACAATCCGCAGGGGCCGTCTTCTGGTACTGCACGAGTGGGAAAAGGTGGCGGATGGTGCAATAGTGCTGCACGCAACCGTGTGTCGTGCCGCAATTCTGGTGCACCATCATACAAGGATTATAACTTAGGGCTCAGACTGGCTTGCGACTATGACTATCGTTAGGAGAATAGCTGTCTTGACAATGATTGTGCTGCCGCTGAACAGCTGGTGCCAGCTGTCTATGTCGGTGCTGGGCGACAGCTATTCGGCTTTTGAGGGATTTGTGGAACCCGACAGCAATGCCATCTGGTATGCTCCTGACATGCAGTATAATAATAATGTACGACAGGCAGAGGCTATGTGGTGGTGGCTGCTGGCCGATACATTGCAGCTGTCTGTACAACGCAACAATTCCTTCTCTGGATCTACCATCTGCAATACAGGCTATTTTCATCGCGACTATTCCGACCGTTCGTTTGTTGCCAGGATGAACAATATTGGCACCCCCGACTTGCTTATCGTCTTTGGAGGAACCAACGACTGCTGGATAGGAGTGCCACTTGGAGAATACACCTATTCCGACTGGTCGAAAGACCAGCTTCTCATGTTCCGACCTGCTCTCTGCCGTCTGCTCGATCAGTTGCGTAGGCAGTATCCACAGACGATGACTCTTTTCGTTTGCAATAGCGATCTCAAAGAGCCTTATACCACCTCGATGAAGGATGCGTGTCACCACTATGGCATTGACTTCCTGCAACTGACAGATATCGACAAGCAGAGTGGTCATCCATCAGTCTTAGGCATGAAGCAGATTTCCAGACAGATAGCCGACTTTCTGGCATCGTCTCTACGTTGGACGGTCTGCCAGACGCATAGGCATAAGATGTGGAAGTTCTTTCGCTAAATTTTTAGTTCTCTTTCTTGCCCTTTCTCTCAGTGGGGTGGGGGTGTTTGGCGCATATTCGTCGACATCTTATATTATATGCCATCTCTTGTGGTGCTCGGATATGCGAAATGATTTTACATTGCTTCTTCTGGATGCCAATTATGGGCAGTGTATGTGTGCAAATAAAACAACAAATGATTCGCTATTTCAGCCAACACCTCACTCAATCTTCTGAAAATCCTTTGTACAAAGGGTTTTTGGAGAGTGAGGTGTTGCTCAAACACCTCACTCATGAAATTCCCAGTGTTTATCGGCATTTCAGCACGCAGAGTGAGGTGTTGAAGTAAAAAGCATCTTTCTTTTGTGTTTTTTTATGCAAAATCCTCTTTGCCTGATTCCGGATGTCACCGTAGGAATGCAATGTCTGAGATAGTGGTTATGCAGAGGATTCTGGCTATAATTATTATATGTACGCGAGAGAATGTAATTCTAGTCGTTGTTTTAATTCTCTATTGTGTAGCGGGAGAGGCTGTGTGCGAATAAGAGGCGGGTCTTCCTGCTCGATAGTTGCCAGCTTCGTTAGCACGATGAAAAATGAGAAAGAACAGGTATTTTTGATAATTTTATCGAAAAAGCAGACAGAAAATTTGGTAATTTCAAATAAATGATGTACCTTTGCGGCAAAATCGAAAGCGAAAGCCTTGTGCAGCAGTTCCAAATCCCCAGAGGAAGAGGGCTTCTAGCAGGGGTGATTGATCCGGATGCCAATTGACTTAACCGCAAGAAATGAGGCAAAAAGGACAAAAATGTATGTGTTTAACATAGTTTAACTACCTAATTATAGGTACTCTCTCATAAAATCACTATCTTTGCAGCTACTTTTCATAGGAACTGCGAACGTTGAATAGATTAAAAAATAACATAATAACTCATTAACAACAAAACAATTATGAAAAAGTATTTGATGATGGGAGCAGCCGCACTAGCATTCGGCTTTGTAGCAGTCAGCTGCTCGAGTGACGATGACGTCTACAATCTAAATGCTGTCAATGACCAGGTGGTAGCAAAGTACCAGAAGGCATTCGTCAGCGTATTTGGACAGCCCGCAGCTAACCAGACATGGGGATTCGGAGCACCTGCAACACGTAGTGTGAATACGAATGCCAATGAATGGGCTGATCCTTCTAAAACATATGGCGGATATCTAGTTCCAGATCCCTTGACTGAGGCTCAAAAGCTAAGAGTTAGGAAATATTTTCAGGAACATCCATATCTTACTTACCAGGATCCTGAATTCACGGATTATTTTGTTCAGCAAGTATACAAAGGTAATCCCGAAACACCAGGTTCTTTATCTTCAGAACAATATGCTCAAGCTACAAGTAATGCAACACCATTTACAGGTAGCGGAAATATGGATTACCTAACTTTTGGATCGAAAGCTGATGGAACTTATTTTGAGCATACGAATAATTTCAATGGTGCTGATGGTGGTATGAACAACAATGTGTTGGACAATGGCCAGAAAGTTGGCGGCTCGTCGCATTCAGACCAGATTATGCTTATGCTTGATTCAAAAACAGACTGCGTAGGTTTCCATGATTCAAGATCTGATACATATCATGTTACTGGACATTGCGCTTTGGTTAGTGCAGCTGTTATAGATGCATGGGTAGACTCTCTTGTTGCTGCAGGAAAAGAGAGTATTGGTGCTCCTGTCACAGACAAGTGGAATCGTTCCTTTGTTGGTTTAGATTATGAGAGTAAGCCCTTAGCGCAAGCATATGCAAAGAATAATGATAATTCGGTAAGATACGCTAAGTATACAGATTTTTTTAATAGCACGCCTGCATACGTATATTTAGGTAAAAATGCTGAAGAAGAAGATGTCTTCGTGAAATGGAATGAGTGGGAACATAAGGATGAATTTGTTAAAACATCAAGTAACAAGTTTGTACCATGTCTCAATGTAAATGGAAGTGAGATTTTAGGAACTGTTGAAGGTGGTGGTAAAAATACCTATTGCCATAATATGAATGTCCAAGAGTATGATGCACAAAACAAAAAATATAACACAGAGTCTCGCCAGTGTCTGGATCTTCCTCTTCTTCAGGGATATATTGATAGAAATGGAATGCCCAACCTGAAGGACGAGATGAAGTTCATTATCAATCCTGGGGGACGTGACTATGTGTACTCTGACTGGATCGTTACTTTATCACAGGCCAATAAGATTGATGAGACTCCTAAGCCTTCTCTCCGTGTGATGGCTGAGGACCTGAGTGCTGAAGATGCATCTGACTTCGACTTCAACGATGTCGTGTTCGACGTTCAGTATGTAAGTGCAAACGAGGTGACTATTACCCTTCAGGCCGCTGGTGGTACCCTGCCACTGTATGTAGCAGGTGAGGAAGTTCACGCCAAGTTTATAGCTGCTAACCCCGGTGTAGGTACAGATCAGGGTGGAACTGTTGACGTTCATACCATGATTAATACTGGTGCCGCAAGAATTAATCCACAGGCTCCTTATAGCAGTGCCGAACTCGCAAGTAAGCCTACATGGTCATACACCGGCTATAGTGACTGGAGTAATGTTCAGGATACCTTCGCAGGGCAGGTACGTGATCAAATTTCAATTACGGTCGATAAAGGAAAGGGCCCGATTGTGCTGACTGCTGAAACAGGTAAAGCCCCAAGTAAGATTGGCCTTGCTAATAAACTGCAGTGGGCTCTTGAGCGCACAAATGTTAAAAATGCATTCAATTTTGATCAGTGGGTACAGAATCCCAACATCACTCTGACTGCTACTGCAGAATAATCCGAACATCAAATACTCAATTTATAATCCGAGGGGGTGTCCATGCGAATGGGCACCCCTTTACTATGCGCGCAAGAGAAAAAATGGGGGGAATTACTTTGTCAGGAGAAGAAATTGTAGTACCTTTGCAGCATAGTTCTCGACTAGCCGAAAGCAGAGGCGTATTATAACACCTAGCAGAGGTTAGTTATATATAAGAACTAAACGAAAGATAATGGTACTGAACTATATTTGGATTGCGTTTTTCCTGGTGGCCTTCGTCATCGCACTGGTGAAGCTGGTGTTTATGGGTGATCTGGAGGTTTTCCCAGCTATGATGGACTCGACATTCGCACAGTCGAAGACGGCCTTTGAGATTTCCCTGGGCCTGACGGGTGTGCTGTCGCTGTGGCTGGGTGTGATGAAGATTGGCGAGAAGGGAGGACTGGTGAATGCCCTGGCACGATGGCTCAGTCCAGTGTTCACACGACTGTTTCCTGACATCCCCAAGGGTCATCCTGTGACGGGTTCGATCTTCATGAACCTGTCAGCCAACATGCTGGGACTGGACAATGCCGCTACACCTATGGGTCTGAAAGCAATGGAAGAGATGCAGGAGCTGAACAAGCAGAAAGACACCGCCACCAACTCGATGATCATGTTCCTGGTGCTCAATACCAGTGGACTGACACTGATTCCCGTCTCCATCCTCGTCTATCGTGCACAGATGGGTGCTGCCCAGCCTACGGATGTCTTCGTGCCCATCCTGCTGGCTACGTTCTTCTCAACCCTGGCGGGCATCATCATCACCTCGTTCTACCAGCGTATCAACCTGATTAACCGCACGATGCTGCTCACACTGGGAGGTGTGTGCACAGTGGTAGCTGCCGTCATCTGGGGTTTCAGCCGGCTGGACTCGGTAGTGATGAACCAGGTGAGTGTCAGCGTAGCCAATATCCTGCTGATGACCATCATCGTGGGTTTCATCCTGGCAGGTGTGCGAAAGAAGGTGAATGTCTATGATGCCTTTATCGAGGGTGCCAAGGAAGGCTTTCAGACTGCCGTGAGAATCATCCCCTATCTGGTGGCCATCCTGGTGGGCATTGGCGTGTTCCGTGCCTCAGGGGCCATGGACTGGCTCATCGATGGCATTCGCTGGTTGGTGGCAGCCCTGGGCTTCGATACCGATTTTGTGGGAGCCTTGCCCACAGCACTGATGAAACCCCTCTCGGGCAGTGGTGCCCGTGGCATGATGGTAGATGCGATGACCACCTATGGTGCCGACTCGTTCATAGGCCGTCTGAGCTGTATCTTCCAGGGGTCTACAGACACCACATTCTATATCCTGGCCGTCTATTTCGGATCGGTAGGCATCCGCTATACCCGTCATGCCGTGACCTGTGGCCTGCTGGCAGACTTGGCGGGCATCATAGCAGCCATCTTCATAGCGGCGATGTTCTTCGGATAGTACATAAACTAGAAAAACGACCTATACATATCTTATATAAATGGCAAACATGAAAGCTCTGGCCAAGGACACGGCCATCTACGGACTATCGAGCATTGTGGGCAGATTCCTGAACTATCTGCTTGTGCCCCTCTATACGCACTACATGCCCAAGGACTCTGGTGACTATGGCATCAGTACCAATGTCTATGCCTATACAGCCCTGATACTGGTGCTGCTCACCTTTGGTATGGAGACCACTCTCTTCCGTTTTGCCAACGACAAGCCGGATGACGCCAGATATCAGCAGAAAGGAAGCTGGGCAGGTACCGTATTCTCTACGGCAATGGCTGTGATAGGCACATTGACTACAGTCTTCCTGGTGCTGCTCTTTGCCTTTATTGATCCAATCAGCAATACACTGGGCTATGGTGACCATCAGGAGTTCCTACTGATGATGGGTGTGGTGGTGGCCCTCGATGCCCTGCAGGCCATCCCCTTCAGTTTCCTGCGTTATCAGAAGCGAGCCATCCGTTTTGCCTCGCTTAAGTTGCTCTATATCGTACTGAGCATCGTGCTGAACGTGCTCTTCTTCGTGGTGCTGGGCAAGACGACGGTCTACTACGTCTTCTTCATCAACCTGCTCTGCACCTCGTTCATCACCCTGTTCTTCATACCCGACCTGCTGCACATCCACTGGCATTTCGATGGTCAGCTGTTGAAACGGATGCTGAGCTATTCCTGGCCTATCCTCATCCTGGGCATCGCGGGCATCCTGAACCAGGTGGCCGACAAGATCCTGTTCCCACTGGTCTATCCCGATGAGTCGCAGGCCAACGTCCAGCTGGGTATCTATGGCTCGTGTGTGAAGATTGCGATGATAATGGCGATGATTACCCAGGCCTTCCGCTATGCCTATGAACCCATCGTCTTTGCCAAGAGCAAGGATGCAGACAAGACAGAGTATTACGCCACAGCCATGAAATACTTCTTGATCTTCACCCTGCTGGCCTTCCTTTGTGTCGTAGGATGGATGCCGCTGCTACAATATATAATAGGTGAGGATTATCGTGAAGGACTTGGTGTTGTACCTATCGTCATGGCAGCAGAAATCATGATGGGTGTCTATTTCAACCTGTCGTTCTGGTACAAGCTCATCGACAAGACCATCTACGGTGCCTGGTTCTCGCTGGCTGGCTGTGTCGTGCTGTTTGCCGTCAACATCATTTTCATTCCTGATTATGGTTACTGGGCATGCGCATGGGGTGGTGTGGCAGGATATGGCACAGCAATGGTTCTGAGCTACATAGTCGGGCAGAAGAAAAACCCTATTCCCTATCCGATGAAAGATATCGCTATCTATGTGCTCATCACGGGCTTCCTGACAGCAATGATATACCTGCACGAAGAGCATTTCCACTTTGGACTGGGTTCTTTAGTATTCAATACGGTATGTATTATTCTATTTGTTGCTTATATTATACATCGAGACTTACCCCTGAGTCATCTTCCTGTCATTGGAAAATATTTCAAAAAATAACGTAATATGAAAAAACTACTCTTATCCCTGATGTGCCTTTGCACACTGGGATCACAGGCTGACGAAGGCATGTGGACACTCTACAACCTGCCAAAAGCCGTCTACGAACAGATGCAGGCAGAGGGTTATCAGTTGCCCTACGATCAGCTCTACCATGCTGATGACGCCATCATGAAATCAGTTGTGAACTTCTCAGGCTATTGCTCTGGCGTCGTGGTCAGTCCTGATGGCCTGGTGTTTACCAACCACCACTGTGGCTTCGAGGCCATCCGTTCGCACAGCACAGTAGAGCACGACTATATGCTCAATGGCTTCATTGCCAACAGCTATGAGGAAGAGCTTCCCAACGAGGGGATGTTCGTATCGTTCATGGTGGAGCAGAAAGATATCACGGACCAGCTGCCTGAGGGCTTCATCACTCAGGTGGTGAACCAGCGATATGCCTATCTCGACAGTCTGGAGACAGCCATGAACAAGGAGGTAAGGGCCAACGACTCTACTTTGCGTGTGGAGATACTGCCCTTCTATGAGGGTAATCGCTACTATGCCACCACCTATCGTGACTTCACCGACCTGCGACTGGTGTTTGCCATTCCCAAGTCGATGGGCAAGTTCGGAGGAGAGACCGACAACTGGATGTGGCCCCGCCAGACCTGCGACTTCAGTGTGTTCCGCATCTATGCCGACCCCAAGACCAATGGTCCAGCCCGCTACTCGAAGGACAATGTGCCCTATCACCCACAGCACTGGGCACAGGTGAGCACACAGGGCTACAAGGAGGGAGACTTCTCGATGACGATGGGCTATCCAGGCAGCACCAGCCGCTATCTGAGCAGCTATGGCATCAGTGAACGATATGCCCAGAACGCCATCAGGGCTCAGGTGAGAGGTGTGAAGCAGGAGACCATGAAGCGGCATATGGACAAGGCAGAAGGTGTGCGTATCAAGTACGACTCGAAATATGCACAGAGCTCTAACTACTGGAAGAACAGTATTGGCATGAACAAGTGTATCGACAGCATAGGACTGATCAAGCAGAAAGAGCAGTTCGAACAGCAGCTACGCCAGTGGCAGGATACCACAGGCTATCTGAAAGGACAGCTGGACTTCAACAAGATGAAGGAGCTCTATGATGAACGAATAGTCCTCAGCAAGGCCATCATGCTGTGGTCGGAAAGTTTTGGCCGCAATGACGAGCTCACCCAGAGGGCTATGAGAGTTCACGGTAGAATGCCAACTGTGGGAAAAGGCAAGCGGGAGCATATCATCTTCAAGGACAACAAGGACGAATGGGACCTGGACACCGATCGCGAGATACTGGGTACCCTGCTGAAGAACTATCGCGAGCAGGTCACTGACCCCAAGTATCTGCCAGAGTTCTACCAGACTATCGACAAGAAATTTGATGGCGACTGTCAGGCCTATGCCAACTATCTCTACAAGAAGTCGGCACTCATCAAGAAAGGACGTGTCTATCCAAAGAAGAAATCATTCCTGAAAGATCCTGGCGTACAGTTCGGACAGCAGCTGACGAAGCTTCGTAATGACTTCTCGGAAGGAATGATGAAGGCCAGGAACGATATCAACGAGCAGGAGCGGATGCTCTGCGATGCCAAGTTGCGCATGGAACAGGACCAGCCCCACTATAGCGATGCCAACTTCACCATGCGTCTGAGCTATGGACAGGTGAAGGAGTACAACCTGGGAGGAAAGCCCTCTGGATGGCAGACAAAGGCTCCGAGTATCGTGGCCAAGATGAAACGTGGCAGCAGCATCGAGGACTACAAGGTAGAGCCAGAGATGCTGACACTGCTTGGTGAGGCTGGACAGATGCCTCTCTGCTTCCTCACTACCAATGATATCACTGGCGGTAACTCCGGAAGCCCGATGTTTGATGGTCAGAACCGTCTTATCGGTCTGGCTTTCGACGGCAACTGGGACTCACTCTCGAGCGACATCTTCTTCGATTCACAACTGGCCCGTTGCATTGGCGTTGACATCCGCTATGTGCTCTTCATGATGGACAAATGGGGCAAGGCTGACAGACTGCTGAAGGAAATCAATGCGAAGTAGAAGTGCGATACTATTGCTGCTCTGCCTGAGCATGAATGTTCATGCCCAGCTGGGCCGCTATCGCACAGACTTTCACACCACACCCATCAACTTTGCTGATACCATCGGCATAGAATGGTCGCAAGGACAGGTCTACGTCCCCCTGATCATCCAGGAGCATCGCTATCGTTTCCTGCTCGACACAGGAGCCAGTCAGGCAGTGGTCTTCGAAGACTCGCCACTGGCACAGGGTCCTCATAAGGGAAGCATTATCAGCCACGATGCTACTGGCCGTACGGATACGGTAGACATGGTGCTGCTGCCACCTATCTGGCTGGGACATACCAAGTTAACGGGACTGCATGCCAACGTACAGAAACGTCATCCTGGCAATCGGCAGATAGACGGCATACTGGGCTTCGACCTCGTAAACGGAGGACTGTCGATGAAGATCGATGTACCTCAGCAACAGCTTGTGATCACAGACCGCAGAAGCCATTTCCCAATCACCAAGGCAGACATCACCTGCAGATACCGGCTGAACTACCACGTGCCCTACATCGACATCTTTCCTTTTGGAAAATGGAGAGAGCGAGTGCTCTTCGACACAGGCAGCCGGCAGTTCTTCACGATGAACAAGTCGCACTTCGACGATGCCATCATGAGAGAGTTCGACAGGCCTGTCCACAAGCAGCCAAGAGACATCACGGTGGAAGGTCGCAGCATGGGACGTCATGCAATGGGACATTATGGTGTCGAACCTCTGGGAGAAGTGGCGTTCATGCAACTGGACAGCCTGCGACTAGGAGGGAGCACCTTCTGTCGTCTGCATACACTGACCACACAAGGTCGTTCCCACCTTGGAGCCATGCTGCTGAGATATGGCAGTGTGACCTTCCTGCCCCATAGACGACGGATGATCTTCCAGCCAGCGACAGATTTGCCCATTATTCCCATAGACAATCGCCAGTTGGAGATAGCCTTTGTGGCTGATAGTCAGGGACGTCCGCAAGTGGGACTGGTATGGGAACGGGGAGCTGCCTATGCAGCAGGACTGCGACAAGGCGATGTCATAGAAAGAATCGACCACCAGCCAGTAAGCACACTGGCTCAGCTGGCAGGATGGTACTTTATAAGAGGTCGCGAGTACATCTTTACTATACGCACGCCAGAGGACAGGCAAAGGGAAATCAGATGGGTACGACTGCCACTTAGAGAAATGTCAAATAATAATCAAAACCCTGTTGCCATAGAAAAGTAAGCCCCAAACGATGTTTTTCTTGCTCCCTAACTAGGAAAAAATATTTCCCTAGTATGGTAGCAAAAAAAATAACGAGAAAAAAATAAGAAAAAACAGTTTTTCTGTAACTTTTTTCTCCGCCAGTCGTCTTACCTATAGAGAGGATGAAAGAAATCAGCTTCCGCACCGATGTGCTCCCGCTGAAGGACGAACTCTTCAGGCTTGCACTGCGCATCACTCTCAACAGAGCTGATGCTGAGGATATAGTGCAGGAAACAATGCTGAAAGTATGGAACAGACGCGATAGCTGGAGCGAGCTGGAGTCGATAGAGGCCTACTGCCTGACAATCTGCCGCAACCTCGCACTCGACAAGGTGAAACGAGCCGACAGCCAGCAGCCATCGCTTGACGATACAGACGAGAAGGGACACGTGCATGAGCACATAGACCACTCGTATGACGCCAATCCTGAAGAGCAGGCCGTGCAGAGAGACAGAGTGGCACTGGTAAGACAACTCATCAACCAGCTGCCTGAAAAACAGAAATCCTGCATGCAGCTGCGAGATATGGAAGGCAAACCCTACAAGGAGATAGCCCAGGTGCTGGGCATCACGGAGCAACAGGTCAAAGTGAATATCTTCCGGGCAAGGCAAGCCATCAAAGAAAGATTTCAACAAATAGAACAACATGGACTATAAGTACATCGAACAACTGCTTGACCGCTACTTCCAGGGGGAGACCTCGCTACAGGAAGAGCAGATCCTGAAGGCATTCTACGCTCAGGGTGTAGATGATATGCCTGAGGAACTGGCCAAGTACACTCCACTGTTCAATGCCCTTGGCGAGAAGGAACAGCTTGGAGACGACTTCGACAAGCGGCTGTTGCAGATGACTGAGGGCACCGTCAAGGTAAAGGCACGCACCATCAGACTGACAGAAAGACTGAGACCGCTGTTCGGAGCTGCTGCCGTAGTGGCCATACTGCTCACCCTAGGCAATGCCATCAATCAGTCGTTCAAACAGGACGACACCTGGGTAGATGCTGACGAATATGCCAAACGTGGAGCCATCGAGGTGAATACCAACGAGCCCGCTATGGCCTATGAGCAGAATGCCACCGACTCGCTCGTCTTCGCTAAGGAAGGAAGAGCAGCCATCACTCCTACGGACTCTATGCCCAGTGGACAGATCAATTAAAGACAATTATTTCTATGCTTTCTCTATAACAATTATCATTTAGGATTAAAAACAAAACTTCATCAAGCTGCGAAGCTTCACATTTTTCCAGAGAGTTAGGGGCTGACCGTCAAGCGCGACTGTCAGCCTTTCTCAGCTTTTTAAGCATGATATGAGCAGAATTTGTCAGGAACGTACACGATGTTTGAAAAAAAAGTTGTAACTTTGCACTCTCATTACAACTATATCCATTGACTACTATGAAAATAGAGAAAACCATCGCTAGCTGGCTACGCCACACTACTGTCGCCACAGCACTGCTGATGACTGTAACAATCTCCTTGCAGGCACGACCCATCACTCGTGAACAGGCACGCCAGCAGGCTGCTTCGTTCATGAACCAGCACAACGACAAGAGAATGCTGACCGCTGTTGACATACCGCAGAAACTGGGACCTCGGCATGCTAGTCAACAGTCAACGGCAGAGTCCTACTATGTCTTTGACAAGGGTATCAACGACGGCTATATCATCATTAGTGGCGACGATGCCACAGCTGAGAGTGTGCTCGGATATTGCGACAGCGGAAGCTTCGACTACGACAACCTGCCGCCTGCCATGCAGAAGTGGCTCGACGACTATGCCACACAGATTGCACAACTGCAGGCACGACAGCAGGAAAAAGCCGTGGCTGCAGCTCCTGTCAGACGTGTGCCTACCCATCCGGCTATTGCCGAGATGCTGACCTGCAACTGGAACCAGGGCAGCCCATACAACGATGAGTGTCCCATCTATTTCAACAACTCGCTCGGACGTTCCGTAACGGGGTGCGTAGCTACTGCCTATGCACAGATCCTGTATTTCCAGCGGGAGAAGATGGTCACAGAGACACAGGCCGCTATGCCTGCCTACGATACCTACACGGAACATGCCACCTACGGACATCTGCACGTACAGGGAATCCCCAAGGGATCACCCATCGACTGGGACAATATGCGTGACAACTACAGCGGCAACGAGTCGGCCATACAGAAAAAGGCTGTGGCACAGTTGATGCACTACTGCGGAGTGGCAGTGAAAATGGACTATACCAGCAGTTCGTCTGGTGCACAGTCATATGAGGTATTCAATGCCCTGAAACAATATTTCGGATTCGGATCCAGCGTTCGCTATGTAAGCTATCAGAATGTCACCAGCGATGACCAGTGGGATGAGCTTTGTTATAACGAACTGGCAGAAGGACGTCCTTTCTATATCAGCGGTTCGAACAGTGAGGCAGGACATGCCTTTGTCTGTGACGGCTATGACGGAGAACGCAGATACCACATCAACTGGGGATGGGGAGGTACCAGTAACGGACATTACTATCTGAGTAATCTTACACCTGGCCAGCAGGGCATAGGAGGCAGTAGCGACGGCTATAACGGCTATCGTGAGGTTATCATAGGCATCGAACCAGAGAACTATGCTGACCGGGCACTCAGCTTTAGTGATGCCAGGACACGGAAGGTGTGCACGGAAGCCTTCGACCAGGATGGTGATGGCATCCTGACCTATGGTGAGGCAGCAGCCGTCAAAGAACTGGGTAGTGTGTTGCAAGGAACAGACATTGCAACCTTTACGGAACTGCACTACTTCACAGGGCTGACCAAGATAGACGATGCAGCCTTCAAGGATTGTCAGCAGCTGACACAGGTACAGCTACCCAAGCAACTGGAAAGCATCGGCAAGCAAGCCTTCATGGGATGCAAGAACATGAGAACCATCAACCTGCCGGAAAGTCTGGACAACATTGGCGAGGAGGCTTTCCGGGATTGTGCGACATTCAGCGAGATAGCATTGCCACAGTCGCTTAGCGCTATCGAGGCAAGCACCTTTGGCGGTTGCGAGTCACTACAGGAGCTGACACTGCCTATCAGCATACGACTGATTGGTGATGGAGCACTGGCAGGCTGCACCAGTCTGAAGGATGTGTATGTGAAGACGATGCAGCCAGAAAGCATTATGCTGGGTGAGGGTGTCTTTACGGGAATCAGCACAGAGGCCACCTTGCATGTGATGCAGGGCACCCGTGACTTCTTCGAACAGGAGGCACAATGGAAGGAGTTCGCCAAGATTAAGGAGACCCGCGAACTGTCACGAGGAGAGTTTGCTCCCTTCGAGGTCAACAAGACCTACTATCTCTATCATGCGAGCACAGGACGCTACCTGACCAAGGGCGAGGCCTGGGGCACACAGGCAGTGGTGGGACAGAAAAATCCCATGCGCTTCGTTGCCGGACGTACCAATGCCATGCCTGAAGGTACCTACTATCTCACTTCGGAAGACACAGAGCGAAGCGGACACTATCTGTTCCGTACAAATACGGATGCCAACGTGGGACAAGGTGTACAGGCAGCCTTTGTAGACGGTAATAATCTGACCAATACTGCCCACTGGGCCATCACAGACCTGGGTGACAGTACCTACACACTGAGCATCCCCAAGGGATATGCCAACTACAAAGCCAACTGCCGCTGGGGAGTGCAGACGGACCATGCCTCAAATGCTGCATCACCCACGTGGGGTGTCTATAGCGATATCGTCTATGAGGGACACGAGCAGAATTGTCAGTGGCGACTGGTGGCCTATGATGCCGACAAGGTGGCCAACTACAATGCAGCCATGACACTGCAGACGCTGATAGAGCTGGCTGAGGCTAAGAAGCTGAACACCACACAGGAACAGGAGGTGCTGGACAATCTGCAGAGTACCACAGACGAACTGCTGGCGGCACAGAGCTCACTACGCAAGAAACTGAAACTGGTGGACTTTGCCGATGCACAGGTACGCAGTATCTGTGTAAGCAATTTCGATATCGATGGAGATGGAGAACTAAGCCAGTCAGAGGTATCGCAGATTGGAGTCTTTGGCGAGCTGTTCAAAGGCACCAACATCACTTCGTTCGATGAGCTGCAATATTTCACCAGTGTCAACTACCTGGCAGGCAATAGCTTCAACGGCTGTCGACAACTGTCGTCTATCGTCTTGCCCACTAGCATGGAAAGCATCTACTACAATGCATTCCGCAATTGTGAAAAACTGGAAAGCATCAACCTGCCAGAATACATCAACTATATCGGCAGCAATGCCTTCTATGGTTGTAAGAACCTGAAGACGGTGACGGTGCTCTGTCCCGATCCGGCAGCAATAACTCTGCACGGCACTGCCTTTGACGGCATCAGTCAGCAGGAAGCTACTCTTGAAGTGCCCGTGGGATCAAAAGCACTCTATGAACAGGCTAATATCTGGAAGAAATTCGGAACGATCGTAGAGATTCGTACCCGTACACAACCCCGTTTCTCACCCATTAGCGAGGGAGCCACAGGCTACGTCTACAACGTGGGGACAAGAAAATTCCTGTCCAAGGGTGAAGCCTATGGCACACAGTCGGTAGTTGCCCAACAGGGTATGGTCTACGAATGGCGTCGCTCAAACAGCATGGGTGAAGGCCAGTACTACCTCTACTCAACAGAGACAGGAAAAGACGGAAAGGTGCTGTTCCGTACCAGTAGCGACTCGAAGGTTGGCGAGGGTGTGAAAGCATGCTTCGTAGATGGTACGCTATCGTCAAGTGCCTACTGGCAAGTGGATTCCGTAGGCCAGGATACTTATACCCTGCAGGTTCCTGCCAAAGACGACAACTATGTCGAAGGAGAATACTTTGGTACGCAGAGTGAGCATCAAAGTGGTGCCGCAAGCCCCACTGACGGTACTTACTGGGATGTCAGCCTGAGTAGTCTGGAGACACGTTGCCAGTGGCGTTTCATCACCGTTGAGGATATGCAAGCTGCCAAACAGCAGGATGCCAACGTGGAAGAGCTGAAGAGCCTGCTTGACAGATGCGAAGAGAAACAGATAGACAAAACAGCAGAACAGGCAGTATACGACAATCTGTATAGCTCGGCTCTGGAAATAGAAGACGCTATAGCCTCTTTGCGCGACAAGCTGCACTATATCACGTTCAGTGACAATCGTGCCAAGAGTCTCTGCCTGTCAGCATGGGATCTCGACGGAGACGAAGAACTGAGCTGGGAAGAGGCGGCACTCGTCACAGATCTGGGAGAGACATTCCGCAATCAGTCTACATTGAAGAGCCTGGACGAGCTTCGCTATTTCACTGCCTTGACAGAGATTCCTGAGAATGCCTTCCGCAATTCGTCCAATATCACTAGTGTCTACCTACCAGAGAAAGTCACGATGCTGAATAAATATGCCTTCCTGGGATGCTCGGCTCTGAAATATGTCGTCATGATGAATGAACAGGCTGTCGTTGGAGAAAGCATGTGTGGCCTTCCCGCTGCTGCCACCCTGTTTGTACCACAATCGCAGATGGATAACTATCAGGCAGATGACAAGTGGCAGACATATAAGCTTACGGTCTTTACTGGACAGCCAGTAGTGAAGGCAAAACCTGCAAGTCGGCAGTATGGACGTTCTGCTGCTGCCATGAAGTTCGAAGTTAGTGGTGCACCCATCAACGGTGAACCAGAGCTGAGTTGTGCTGAGGTTAGCGAGCCTACCACTCCTGTAGGGGTCTATACCATCAATGTGAATCCTGGCACTATCACCAATCGCAATCTCGTCTGTGAGAATGGCGAGCTGACTATCATCCCTGCTGCACTGACTATCACGGCAAAGAGCTATACCCGTCACGAGGGAGAAGAGAATCCAGCATTTGAAGTGACCTATAAGGGGTGGCGCAATCGAGAGACTGCTGAAGTTCTTCTGCAACAACCCGTCATAACATGTAACGCAACTCCTAATAGTCCGGCTGGCGAATATCCTATCGTTGTCAGTGGCGCACAGGCTCAGAACTATGAAATCACCTATAATGATGGTGTACTCACTGTTGAACCAGGGACGAACGGCATCCGCAGCATCAGCGACAATAGCAATGATGAGCCCATCTACGATCTGCAAGGACGTCAAGCACGCAAGTCAAGTCGCGGTGGTATCTATATCACAAGGCAGAAGCGCAAAGTGGTTAGGTAATGGAAAAACGTCAACGATATACATGCATCCGTCTTGTAATGCGTTGACGTAACTATTCAGTTCGCTCCGGGCAGGGCCAGGTCGCGAACTGAATAGTTTCAAAATTTAGGCATGAAATAAAAGTTGTCTTGACAGCCTCTATTTTCATCATCAAATTTGCCATCATTTCCTTGCTCTATTTCAGTCTTACCCAAGCCTTAGCCATACCTTAGCCATACCTTAGCCTTACTCTAGCCATACTCTAGCCATACTCTAGCCATACTCCTACAGGAGCCTAGAAGGAGGCTAGAAGGAGCCTAGAAGGAGGCTAGAAGGAGGCTAGAAGGAGAGTGAAGCGAGGTTAGAGCGAGTGTTGCCTATCGGACGACTGGTCTTACGTGTTGAATCCAGCCAAGTGGAATCAGGACGAGGCAAAGAAATAGTCCTAGGCAAGCTCTAAGCATACTCTAAGCATACTCTAAGCATACTCTAAGCATACTCTAAGCATACTCAGGAGCTTGCCTAGAGTATGCCTAGAGCTTGCTTAGAGTGAGAGAAGTTGCTTATAAGTCCATTCTTGTTCCCACGAGGATGTTGGCATGGCAA
>JAIKWS010000053.1 GCA_024684515.1 Prevotella sp. | reverse complement strand
CTCATCGACATCCAACTGAAACGCTATAATACCTTCGACTTCGACAAGTCAGAGAAACTCATTGCGATAGGTCGCAATCGTGCGAAACAGGCGCTAAAAATGAAAGAAACGATATGACGTTACAATTCATTTATTATACATACATCGGGCGCTGAAAAGCGTGCTTACCACTTCAACTCGTCCTGCAGGATGACGCCATCAGTCATGGGGCTGTCGGCCTCTGTGAAGGCGTTGGCCTTGTACTGGATGCAGATCATGGTCAGGTTCTCGCTGCCTGTATTCTTCAGTGCACGCTTGCCATCGGGAGCCACACGGACAATGGTTCCTTCGCTAACGGGGAATATCTCGCCATCTACCTGATAGGCACCTTCACCCTTCAGGATGATGTATAATTCCTCGTGCGTCTTGTGTGTGTGCAGAAAACCACTGTCCTGACCAGGAACAAGTGTCTGAAAGCTCAGCTCGCTGCCCGTTGCTCCTACAGCCTGTCCTGCGAAAACCTTGCCCTGAATGGTGACATTGGGTCCCATGGGCAAAACATGCTCAATAATCTCACTCAGCTTACCAACACTTACTGCCTTGAAGTTCTTACCTTCTAAAATTGTCTCAATCTGTTTCATCTTTCCTATTCGTTTTGAATTGTTACTTTCTGTTCTTAACTGGATGCAAAGGTACGGTGAAAATCTGATCTGTGCAAGAAGGCACTTTTTCGTATCATGGTTACCAAAAGGTAGGAATTGGGATGTAATCCGGCTTTCCTCAAAACGACTTTAACGCAGATTAACACATATTATTTGGTTACCTAGTATCTTTGAGGTACTTTTGCGGCAGAATAATGAAAAATCACAGGTTATGGCAGATGTAAGAGCAGAATATCTGGCATGTCCGATACGGCATGTGTTGAGTCGCTTTGGCGACAAGTGGTCTATGTTGGTTCTCTTTCTGTTGAACAGGAGCGAGACAGGGGTGCTACGGTTCAATGAGATGAGGCGATTCATGACGGACTGTTCGCAGAAGATGCTCTCGCAGACGCTGAGGAATCTGGAACAGAACCACCTCGTTCATCGTGAAGTATTCCCAGAGGTACCGCCTCGTGTAGAGTATTCGCTGACAGATACAGGCAAGTCGCTCATGCCTGCCATCATGGCGCTGATAGCCTGGGGACAGGAACACTTTGATGAGGTGGTGACAGACTGACAAATGAAAGAAAAACAAACCAAAGAGAAAGAAGACAATAGACATCCGCGACTATGCGGGCGAGATTATCAAGGCCATGAGACCTTGGTATCCTGCTTACCACCAAGGTTGGCGACAAGGTCAATTCAATGACCATTGGCTGTGGAACAGTCGGCATCATCTGGGAACGACCTATATTTGTGGCATACGTGAGACATCAGCGTTATACCAGGGAGATGCTTGACGAGTGCCGCGAATTTACCATCAATGTCCCTGTTGGTGAATACCGCAAGAAAATCCTGGGTATCTGCGGCTCCAAGAGCGGTCGGGATATGGATAAGATTGAGGCGGCAGGGCTTACGCTTGTGGCCCCTGAGGTCATCAACACGCCAGGCATCAAGGAACTGCCCCTGACATTGGAGTGCCGGGTGCTATACAGCCAGGAGCAGCAATCTGGTCTGTTCAACGACGAGATAACCCGTCAGTTCTATACGATGGAAACTGGCGACCACATCTGCTATTACGGAGAAATTATTTCAGCCTGTCGTCTACCACCATCGCAGAAAGTCCGCATTGCCCCGACACACAAAGAAAGGATGGCACTTCAAGCAGTACCATCCTCAACTGACTGTCGAGCAATCGATCCCTTTGGCTGTTGTAGTAACGCATGGGTAGAAGTCCCCCTCGCGATACTTCAGTGAGACAGCCAGTCAAAGGATCCTTATCGCCGTCATTTCCTGAACTTCGCCTTGAAAGCCTCGAAGTCAGCCTTGATTTTGTCACACTTCTGCTGAATAGCCTCGGTGATGACTTCCTTTTTCTCTGCCCTCAGCTGTGCCCTCAGCTGCCTCTGCATATCGTCTTCCATCCGCTTGGCCTCAGCCACTTCCTCAGCCACGAAAACGGCACTGCGACGAATCACAATGGTGTCGAACTTGGTCAGGATGCTGTCGAGATAAGACTCGTCGTCCTCTCTTGTCAGAGCCACAATGGCCACGGTGCCCTCCTGCAGTTTTTCACATACACTCACGAGCAACGACTTTGCAGCCTGGCTATCGGCACGGCTGGAAGCAAATCCCATGACGGCACCCGTGGTACCACAGAGCAACATGCCAATGGGTCCTCCAAGAATGCCAACCAGACTGCCAAAGAGTCCGCCACCGAAGGTCTTGCCGTCTTCCAACAGGGGCGACTCGTAGCTGCTGAGTGTCAACAGGTGGCCAAGGTCATATTTCATGAGAGCCATCTGCGGCACGAAGAACAATTCACTCTTCAGGTTGTCCTGAATCTCTGCGAAAGCCTGATATCCCTCGCTTTCGACTTTGAAAATCGCTGTTAATACGTTGTCCATAACATTACTTATTTTATTTAGTGAAACATAAAGTGGTTCCTGTAGCCTGCTGGTACTTCAGCAGATTGACCTGGTAGTCGATGTATGCATCGACATACTTGTCGCGACTCTGCTGATAACTGCTCTGTGCATCGAGCAAGTCGCTCATGGTGGTGGTTCCAGCCCTGTAGTAGTCGTTGTTCAGCCGGAGGTTCTCTTCGCTTTGGGCTATCGACTTGCGGGCAATGGCGAGCTGCCGGTGGCAGGTCTCTACGCTAGCCCAGCAGTTGTCCATGTTGATGACCAGTTTCTCGCTGGCATCGGTGAGTTGCATACGTGCATTGTCGAGTGCCAGCCGCTGTTTCCTGATGGCATGCGAGCCGCCCCACCATCCACTGATGGGCACACTGACGGTAGCGATGAGCATGCCCACACCCCGTCCGTCGCCCATTAGGTCGTTGTAGGTGTAGACGGCCCCCGCACTGACGGCAGGAAGGTTTTCACCAATTTTCATCTTGAGCTGCAGTCTTGAAGCCTCGACATTCCTCTCCATCAGTCGATATTGCGAGGTAGATGCCAGCGAGGCCAGATGGTCGTGACGCAGGGGCAGCAAGAGGCTGTCGGCATAGGGCACCCGCTCGGCCACATCAATATCCTCCCCACTCTTGCCGACATGCTGAGCCAGCAGCTGCAGGCAGATGGCGAGGGCATTCTGTACCTGCACCGTCTGGCTTTCGACCTCGTTCACCTTGAGCTGCACCTGCAAGAGGTCGTTGCGAGTGGTGACGCCAGCATGGACACTCACCGTGACATCCTTCTCCAGCTGTTCGAGCATGCGTTGCAACGAGCCCAGCGTGGTCAGTTTCTCTTTCAGCGACACCACCTGCCAGTAATACCATTCGGTGGCAAGTTCGACCTCGTCGGCAGAGGCTTCCAGCTGGATACGACTCACCTCCACTCCCAGCTGCGCCAGCTTGTTGCCGTTGACAATCTGTCCTCCTGCAAAGACGGGCTGCATGGCCGACACCGATCCCATGATGCCATGTTTGACCATTCCGATGCTCGTCGGCATGGTGGCTCCTGCCGGCAGCATGGCCGCCATAGCCGACAACTCGGCAGGCAGGTCCATCTGCATGAGATGCTTGTTGGCTGTCATGCCGCCACCCATGGCTGATAGCTGTGGGAAATAGTTGGTGAAGGCCTGCTTCTGCTGCTGCTCAGCCTGTTGCAGACTGTTTTGTGCCGTGCGCATGGCGATGTTGTTCTCACGGGCAAGGAGCTTGCACTCATCGAGGGCGAGAGGGGTCTGGGCTGCTACAGAACAGCAGCATATAAGACAAAGGACGGTTGATAGTATTTTTTTCATTGGATGGAAGGTTGATTGTCTTTTTTCTTTTCGTAAAGTTTCCAATAGATGACAGGCAGCATGATGACCACCATGATGAGCGAGCCAATGCCACCAGCACAAATGGTGACACCCACGGGCATCCAGAAGCTGGTGGCGGCTATAATCATCGGCACCACACCCATAGCCGTAGTAGCGGTGGTGAGGAAGATGGGCACCATGCGACGACGACCGGCATCGTAGGCTGCATCGCGAGCCGTCCATCCCTGCTTTCGCAGTCCATCGGCATGCTCGAAGATAAGAATCTCGTTGCGCATGATCATTCCCATCAGGGTGATGATGCCAAAGACTGCCGTAACTCCCAGCGGACGGTCCATCAGCCACAGGCCAATGAGTGTGCCCGGCAGGAAGAGGAAGATAGAGGCGATGCTGACGAAGGTGAGCTTATAGGTCTTGAAGTTGAAGAGCAGGAAGAAGAAGATAATGATGAACGACACTGCCAGTCCCACGCCAATGGTACCCTGCGTCTCAGCATCGTTCTCTGGTTCGCCACCCACTTCGAAGCGGACACCCTCGGGCAGCTGTATCTCGTCACGAATCATCTGTGCGAATCCACTCTGCAAGGCATTGGTATAGACACCACGACGAGCCTCTACGTTCACCGTGATGCATCTCACGCCATTACGGTGCAGGATGTGCGTCTCGCCCCATGCCGGCTGTGCATCTGCCATCTGCCGCAAGGGCACGGTAGAGGTTCGTGCCGACATATAGAGATTGCCGATGCCATCGCAGTCCAGTTCCTCGTTGTGGATATCCTTCATGACCACAGGCACCTGGTAGTCGCCTTCCCATATCTGTCCAACCTTCACCTCACCAGTATTGAGCATCAGCTCCAGCTCAGCCAGCGTGCGGTTCATGCCCAGCTGTGACGTCGCCACAGGGTCTAACTCCACCTCGACATAGGAACGCCGTTGCTCGTAATCGGTCTTCACATTCATCACGTCAGGATTCTGCCGCATCTTCGCCATGACATCGTCAGCCACCCGATGCAGACTGTCGATGTTCTCACCATAGAAGCGGAACTCGAAAGGCGTGAAGTTCTGATAGTCCAGCTGCTTGAACTTCACAAAGGCATTGGGGAAGCGGTCGCTCATAGGCTCATACTTGTCGAGCAGTGCCTCGGTAGCCTTTGCAGAGGTGGTGTTGACAATGAACTGTGCATAGTTACGACCTCCAGCCTTGGGAGCATAGGCAGCATGGAAGCGTGGCGATGAACATCCGATGAACGCGGTGATGCCCGTCACTCGGTCGTCACGTCGCAGTTCCTGATAGACGGAGTCGGCAATGGCTTTCGTCTCTGCCAGTCCCTTTCCCTCAGGCAAGGTGATCTCGACGGCAAACTGGTTGCGGTCGGCAGTAGGCATCATGCGGATTTTCAGCTCAGGGCCTATCAGCACACAGAAGAGCACCACAATGGCTACACCGCCACAGATGGTCAGCCACGGATGGCGGAACGTCCAGGAGAGCACACTGTCATAGGCTTGCTGTACGTAGTCAGTGATCGATTTCTTCTTCGGCTTGTCATCCTTGTCCACCCTGGGCTTGATGAGCCACACCTCCATGATGGGAATGACAACCACAGCCAGGACGAGCGACACCAACAGGTTGATGGCAACGGTCCACGGTAGGAAGTGAATCATGTCCTGCACCATTCCCGTCATGACGAAGAGGAAGGGGAAGAAGATGGCACAGATGCAGAGAGTGGCCAGGGCCATCGGCATGAAATAGTGCATCGACGAGTGAGCGGCAGCATGCCAGCGGCTCATGCCCTTGCCCAGGTATTCCAGATAGCCGTCGAGCACCACGATGGCATTGTCGACCACCATTCCCATGACAATGATCAGGGCAGCCAGCGTCACAGTGTTGAGCGGGATGCCTGCAAGATACATGATGCCCACGGAGATAAAAGTGTTCAGAGGCACCATCGTGCCTGCCACCACTGCCGTGCGCCAGGGGAAGAGGAGCAGCATGACCAGGAAAATGATGACCATCGACTCGATGAGGTTCAGCAGGAAGTCTTCCACCGAGTTGCCCACCACCTGACACTGGTCAGTGATACGCTGCACGGTGACATCGTCAGGCAAGCGAGTGGCAATATACTCATCCATCACCTGCTGTACGTCCTTGCCATACTGCACGATGTTATTGCCCGGCTTCATCTCGAGCGAAAGGATGACGCAGGGATGACCATTATATTCGATATAGCTCTCGGAGTCGTCATATTCTCGCCTGACCGTGGCAACATCCTTCAGTCGCACCACATGGTTGTCGGTATCGGTATATATAATGGTATTCTCCAGTTCCTCCTCGTCGTTCACGGCATTCTTCACGTGAATAGGCACGTTCTTCTGCCAGCCAGTGATGCTGCCCGACATCGTGGTGAGGCCCGAGGCGTTCAGTGTCTGGATGAGTTGCAGCTGTCCGATGCCATAAGCAGCCAGCCGCTCACGGTCGATGTATAGCGTAACCTGTTCCTTGGTCTCGCCATAGAGGTTCACGTTGCTCACCGACTCGATGCGTCGCAGCTCATCGGCCAGGTCGTCGCTGTATTTCTTCAGCTCGCGATAGGAACGGTACTCACTCTCAATAGCCATAAGGATGGCCGATGTCTCGCCAAAGTCGTCGTTCACGACAATAGCCATCACCCCCTGTGGCAGCTGCTGCTTGAATGAGTTCAGGCCATGACGGATCTTCGACCACACCTCATCCTTATTGTTCACGTCGTCCTGCAGCTCGACCATCACCGTACACAACCCGTTGCTGCTGGTCGAGGTGGTCTTCTTGCGTTTCACCTCGTCGTAGGTGAAGAGATAGCGTTCCAGCGGACGGGCCACCTGCATCTCCACCTCCTCGGCAGTGGCACCAGGATAAACAGCCACTACCACCCCCTGACGGATGGTGAAGTCGGGGAACTCAGCCTTGGGCATCTTGTCCAGCCCGATAAATCCGAGCACGAACATCAGTCCCACCAGCAGGAAGGTGATGCGGTAGTTATGCATCAGCCATGCCACCCAGTTTTCTTTTTCTTTCTTCTGTTTCATGACTGTACCTGCGTTTTAACTTCCGTACCCTCACTCAGTTTCTGATAGCCCTCGGTGACAATCTCGTCGCCCTCGACAAGTCCCCCGTCGATGGCAATCCTGTTGCCTGAGGCCCGTCCCGTAGCCACAATAGTGCGATGGGCCTTGCCTTCGCTAACAGTCCACACGAAGTGTTCGCCCCTGGCATTGACCTGCACGGCAGTGATGGGCACGCTCAGCTGGCTCGTCCCCTCTACGTCACCCACACTGACCTGGCACACCATGCCCGGCAGCAGTGAGTGGTCGGCATTCGACAGATGGATCTTGATGTCGTAGGTATGCGTCATGCCATCAGCCTCCACACCCTTGGTGACAGCACCACCCTGATAGATACGGTCTCCCAGGGCCTCGACACTGATGGAGGTTGGCGTCTGGTGAGAGAAATGGGCAATCTCCTTCTCTGGTACGCTGACCACTACACGTACATTATTAATATTAAGGATTGAAGCCACAGGCATCGAGGGCAGCACGGTCTCCCCGGCATCCATCACTTTCTTTCCGACGATACCTGCGACGGGAGTACGCACGCTGCAGTCCTGTAGCGACTTCCTGGCCAGGTCGAGTTGTGCCTGTGCCTGTTCCACACGGCTTTGTGTCTCCACCCATTTCATTTCGGGCAGCGATCCATTGTCATACAGCTGTTGCATACGTGTCAGGGCATCATTGGCCTGCTTCATCTGTGCCTCGGCAGCAGCGAGCATGTTCCTGGCCTGCGTCTTGTCGAGTTCGGCAATCAGCTGTCCGGCACGTACAGGCTGTCCTTCGTCCACATACATGCGGGTCAGGGTTCCCGCCCCTGTGAAACTAATCGACGTGGCCGATTCTTCTTCTACCACCCCCACATAGGAACGTCCCACGAGGTCGCTACCTGCCCTTACCGTCTCTGTCTCTACGGTTATCGGCAGCGACTTACGCTCAGTGGGTTTCTCACTACATGCCCCAAGGCCCACAGCCACAGCAATGATCAGGAATGTCTTTGTCTTCTTCATTTCTTATTTGCATTAATATTTCAAAACCGACTGCAAAATTCCGAAATATATCTCATAAATCCATGTTCTATTCTTACCGACAAATGTCCTCCTAATAAAAAATACGAAGAATAGAACATTTATCACCCACTTTGGAACGTGGACATATGGAAAATTTTGCCTAATTTTGCGGTCAGAACAGAACATTCAGAAGATATGAAGCATTTCGAACTTGTAAGAAACCAAGCGTATCTGTCCTTTAATGACGAGGACGTCATCATTATTGACAAGATAGAAAATCTGCCGGAGAACAGTGTGTACCAATCAGAGTACGTGCTGGTGCTCATCTGTACGGCGGGAAAGATTCAGATTGAGTATGATGGGAATACGATTACTATCCACCAGGGGGAGATTTTCCTCGGTGTGCCAGGAAGCATGCTGTCTGACTATATGATCTCGCCCAGTTTCGACTGCAAGCTGCTAGCCATCAAGCCCACCGAAGCCACGGTCTCGCGGGCATTGCACACACAAATCATCAACAGCACCCTTTACATCAAGTCCCATCCCGTGGCACAGCTGTCAGCAAGCGATACGGAGGCCATCTTCAACTACTACAACCTGATATGCAACCAGATCAAGCAATCGCAGCACCGCTACAAAAACGGGGAGGTACGGGCACTGCTCAATGCCTTTCTGCTGAAGGTGGTGGGAATCATGGACTGCGAGAATAACACAGCAGAAAGCGACACGACACTAAGGGGAGAACAGCTCGTGGAGAAGTTTGTATGGATGGTGAATGAGGACTGCGGACGCAACAGGCTGGTAGAATACTATGCCGAAAAGCTACACATCACACCGAAATATCTGTCCACACTGGTTCGTGCTACCCTCGGACACACACCCACCGACATCATCAAAGTGGTGACCATCAAGGAGATAGAACGACAACTGCGCTATACCAGCGACAGCATCAAGCAGATTTCAGCTGCCATGAATTTTCCCAACACCTCGTTTTTCGGAAAATACTTCAAGCACAATACTGGCATCACTCCCAACAGCTATCGGAAGAAATATTGCAAATAGACCATCACATTACAAGAAGGACACGCCATATTGAAGAACCGGACAGAAGATAATCATACATTTCCTCCGTTTTTTCCTGCCAACAGGTGATTATTCTCCAAAAAATGAGTAAATTTGCACCCACAACAACAACCAATTTACAGAAAGAAAATGAAAAAGATTGTCTTAACACTGGCACTTATCATCGCCACCACCCTTTCGGCATCTGCACAGCTCCTCTACAAGATCTCTGGCAACGGGCTGCAGAAACCATCGTTCATCATCGGAACCTATCACCTGGCTCCCGTGTCGTTCACCGATAGCATACCCGGACTGAAAGCGGCACTCGATGCTGTCGAGCAGGCCTATGGCGAGGTGAGCAGCAAAGAGCTGACCTCGGCCGAGAATATCCAGAAGATGCAGACTGCCATGATGCTGCCCGAGGGACAGACGCTGAGCCAGCTGCTCAGCAAAGAACAGTTGACCAGGCTGAACGGTGTGCTGAAATCACTGATGGGTGTCGACATGAGCAACCCCATGGTGGCACAGCAACTTGACAAGCTGACACCCAACGGACTGGGTATCCAGTTGTCGCTGCTGATGTACCTGAAGAGCAACCCGAACTTCAACCCACAGGAGTCGTTCGATGACTACTTCATGAAAGTGGCAGAGAAAGCCGGCAAGCCCGTGGGAGGACTTGAGACCATGGACGAACAGATCAACATTCTGCTGAAAAGCACACCCATGGACCGACAGGTGGAGAGTCTGATGTGTATCGTGGACAACCAGGAGTGGCAACAGCAGCAGACTGACGATATCGTGAAGGCATTCTTCGCACAGGACCTGAAAGCCATCGAGACCGCTTTCAATGAGAAGATGAACAGCTCGTGTGACCCTACGGAGGAAGAGAACGACCGTCTGATCTACAACCGCAATGCCAACTGGCTTACGGTGATGCCACAGGTGATGGCAGAGAAGAGCACCTTCTTTGCCGTCGGTGCAGGCCATCTGATAGGCGAGAAAGGTGTGCTGGAAGGTCTGAAGAAAGCAGGATACACCATCGAAGGGGTGAAATAGCACCACTCCCCCACCCTCACAGCATTTAAAGCCTACGGCTACTCGTCGTAATCGTAGGCTTCCTTTTCTATGTCAATAAACAACTGGTGAATCTTCTTGGCAGCACCAAGATACCGCTGCAGGAAAGCCTCGAACGGTTCGCTGAGGACAGTGCCCGTATAGACCTCGGTGAAAGGCTGTTCGCTACTGGCCCTACGCTTGATGATTGCCCGCAGGAGCTTGCCCTTGCTGAGATAGAAGCGGAACTCATACTCCTGAAGGGGTGCCATCTCCTCCAACGCCACCATGGGGTCTATGGCATAGACAAAGGCCAGCTGCCCATCGTCGTCGTAGAGGTACTCCTCGTAATACGGACTGGCTGCATAATTATACCTGGCCGAGGCGAAGGTCAGGTAGTGGGAGGCATAGATCTTCTCCTCTTCCCGCTCAGCCCAGTACATATACACATCTTTCTTATGACCACCCGTACCAGGCAGGAACTGGCGGGCCTCCACATGATAGTACTCGGGCCATTCGGCACCGTCATACTCATCCTGCCCCGTATGACTGGCAATGTAATTCTTTGCATCCGTATAGCGCTGGCGAATGCTCTCGATGGTGTTCTGGGCGTAACCAGACTGTAGAAATGCCAGCAAGCCCAACAACAGGAAAAAGGTCTTTTTCATCTCGTTCGTTTTTAATTATCAGCAACAGCAATGGGACTGACCCTCCTCACCGCTATCATCATCGAGTTGCAAAATAACTAAAAAAAGCTGAGACTGGCAAGCAAAGGCACACTTTTTTAACGACACAGTACATTTTTATAAGAATACAGATGGCCTATTCAGACTTTATTTGTATCTTTGCACCATCAAGTGCCTGCGGAGGAGGCTTCAGAGCAACGAGCAGGCTCATGCAACAAACAACAAAACTATCAACGCTAAAACAAGAAGAACGATGAAACTACGGACAGCCCTTATTACGACCATGCTGATGGCCTGTTTCACTTCGACAGCCCAGGACATCAAGGAAGTGCTACGCACAGAGACAGAACAAGACCTCAGGCAAAACATCCTGCCATTCTGGATGGAGAAAGCCGTCAGCCCAGCAGGAGGATTCTATGGCACAGTGGCCAGGGATGGCAAAGCCCTGGACAATGCCCCTCGCGGTGCTGTGCTCAATGCCCGCATCCTGTGGACATTCTCACGTGCCTACCGCCACTATGGGCTGGAATCATATAAGGAGATGGCAAACAGAGCCGCTGACTACCTCACGACATATTTCGTGGACAAGAAGTATGGAGGCGTGTTCTGGTCTGTCGACAGCGACGGAGCCATCAGCGATGCCACCAAACAGACCTATGCCAGTGCTTTCGCCATCTACGCACTGGCAGAGCACTTCAGGGCAACAGGCCGTCGGCAGAGCCTGGAAACGGCCCTGATGCTCTATGACACGCTAGAGAAGAAAGTTCACGACAAGACGCGACTGGGATATACGGAGACGTTTGCACGCGACTATAGCAGGACGGCACTGAAAGGTGTGGACGGGCAGGCCAACGCCACGAAGACGATGAACACCCATATCCATCTGCTGGAGGCTTTCACCACCCTTTATCACGTGTGGCCCGACGAAGGACTGAAAGAGAACATCAAAGAACTGCTCGACATTCTGAGCACGAAGCTCTATTCCCCCCAGCGACAGCATCTGATCCTGTTCTGTGACGACCAATGGAATCAGGTTGGTGACATCGACTCCTATGGGCACGACATCGAGACCTCGTGGCTGATGTGCGAGGCTGCAGCGGCAGTGGACGACCCCACACTGAGAAGAAAAGTAGAGGAGCAGGCTGTTGGCATGGCACGCACAGCGCTGAAGGAAGGACAGAACGATGCAGGAGCCATGCGCTATGAGAAAACACCACAGGGGATGAGCAAGAAAATGTCGTGGTGGCCTCAATGCGAAACCATCATCGGAGCTGTGAATGCCTGGCAACTGACTGGCGACTCCTACTTCCTCGAGGCTGCACAGAAGACCTGGGAGTATGTAAAAGCCCATTTCATCGACAACAGACAGGGAGGCTGGTTCAAGGAACTGACTGAGGACGGACAGCCCCTCAACGCTCCTAAGGTGAGCGAATGGAACTGTCCGTATCACAACAGCAGGATGGCCTTTGAACTGGCTGAGCGACTGAAACCCGCTGCCGTCCACACCGAGGTCATGGCATGGAGCAATATGACAGGAGTACGACTGGAAGGCGAACTGATAGACTTCGAATCGACACTCAGAGTGGGCATACCCGAAGGAAAGACCGAAAAGAGCGGACGCGAGCGCCAGCAACGCATCAGATACAGCAGGGAAGACAACATGCAGAAGACCATCACTCCCATGCACGGAGCAACAATCACTCAGACGGTTACCGATGTGGACATGAAGACCGTGGAGCTGCACTGGGAGGTGGAAGCCAAGGAGAATCTGGACGAAGGTGCCTATTTCTGTATGAGCTTTTCACCTAAATACTATGCACAGGCGAAAATAAAAACCTCAGGGAGGAAGGTGACGGTGACGGCTCCCGAACGGAAGATCTCACTGCACTTCGACCAGCCGGTAGCAGTATCGGTCAGGGAAGAAAACGGCGACAAGGTGCTATACGTCACGCTGATGGCCTCGCTTAGGAAAGAGGCCACGAAAGAACTGTCGGCGGTGATGACGGTCGAGGGGACGAGACACCATGAAACGGCAGAGATCAACATCGACGCCACAAAGCCAGGTCGCGAGTTTGCTGGTTTCGGCGGCAACTTCAGAATACAGAATGTAGAGAAAGACCCACTAGTCATCGACTACTGTCTGAAGAATATGCGTGTGGCCTTCGGACGTGTGGAGATGCCGTGGATGCTGTGGGACAAGGAGGGTGCTGCCAACGACCATGTCAGACGGAGTGCGGAGATGGCCCGAAGGCTGAAGCAGATAGGCATGCCCGTCATTGTAAGCTGCTGGTTCCCACCATCATGGGCCGGCGAGCAGACCACACGTTCTGACGGAACGGCCAGGGCCTATGCGCTAAAAGCATCGGAGAGGAACAAGATCTATGCCTCGCTGGCCAGCTACCTCACTTTCCTGAAGAAGGACTATGGCGTGGAGGCAGACTACTTCTCGTTCAACGAGTCGGACCTCGGCATCGACGTGGTCTTCACTCCTGAGGAGCATCGCGACTTCATCAAGAGCTTCGGACAGTATCTGGCTGACAAGGGACTGAAGACCCTGCTGTTGCTTGGTGACAATTCCGATGCCAACACCTTCGACTTCATCCTTCCGGCACTGAACGACGCTGCTGCCCGTCGCTATATCGGTGCCATCTCCTTCCACTCATGGAGAGGCTGCGACGATATGACACTGAAGAAATGGGCCGATGCCTCACGACAGATCAACGTACCACTCATCATCGGAGAGGGCAGCACCGACGCGGCAGCACACCAGTATCCTGCCATCTTCAACGAGACTACCTTTGCCCTCTACGAAATCAATCTCTACACACGCCTCTGTGCCATCTGTCAGCCACTGAGCATCCTGCAATGGCAGCTGACCTCCGACTATTCCATTCTCTGGGGCGATGGCATCTACCGATCGGAAGGTCCCTTGCGGCCTACCCAGCGCTACTTCAACCTGAAGCAGCTATCGCTGACACCCGAGGACGCCTTTGCCGTTCCTGCTGCCTGTAGCAAGGAGAATGTGAACGTGGCCGCATTTACCAAGACGGCCACGGGCGAGAGTGCCCTTCACATCGTCAACAACGCAGCCAGCTGCGATGCCCGCATCACAGGACTGCCAGCAGGAACCAGTGAGGCGGTGGTCTATGTCACTAACAGCACACAGCACGCAGAAGCACAGCTACTTAGAGTGAAAGACGGAACAGTCGTCATCAAGATGCCTGCAGAGAGCTTCGTCACGGTGATTGCCTCGAGATAGTAATCCTATTGCCCGATATTGAGCCCAAGGTGTATTGGACAACGCGGAGGCTGCGATAAAATCGCAACGAACGGTAGGGGTTCAATCTGTGTCAAGCGTCAGGTACATCACCGACTTGCCATAGTCAATGACGGCCTGATGCTTGTCCAGGAAATCAGTGCCCAGGACGCCATCGACCTGTCGTCCATGATTTCTGCGAAGCCCCCTATTAATATAAGAGATGTCCATCAGGAAAAGATCCTTGGACTTGATATCATGCCCGCTGATCTGCAGAGTGGCTGTCGTAGGTACGAGCGATGTAGCGGCACTGATACCAGCAGCATAGCTACGGCCGCCACTTGCCTTCAGCTGGAAATGCTTCTTTCTGGACTTGTCTATCAATGTGGCACCACCACCCGTATCAATCAGAAAGACACATGGTAGGCCGTTGACAAGAATGGTGGTGGTGATATGGCCAGTACCCATCTTGACAATCTCCAACGAGATACGGCCAGAGGGCACCTCCATGCTGTCAGTGACCACAGCAGTGCTGTCAGACGTTGCCACAATCGCCACGGCATCTGCCTTCCCCTTGTCGCTCGAGCAACTCAGGAGGGTAGCAATGGCCAGTAAGACAAGGATGCGTGTCATTTCTGCCGTTGGTTCCAATAGTCCTCCAGGCGCTTGGCCTCTGCCTTGGTGATATGGATGACAGAGCCATGCTTTGGCGAGACAAAATTGGTGGCCTTCATCACACCCTCGTTGAAACGTCCCAATGGGGTGAAGGTCTTGAAGTCGGTAGTCTCTACAAAGCCGAAGTTATGGGGCTGGATGCTGTAGATATCGTACATAAGCACCCATTTCTGCTCGCCAATGCGCTTCCACATATTAGGAGCCTCACACCCCTTCGACTCGTTGTCAATCTGCTCGGCATGATAGTCGTCGTAGTGGTTGATGCAGTCGGAGATCATGTACTTGATGCCACCAGGATTCTCCTGTGCCACATAACTCATGAAAAAGCGACCGTCGGGCATGGGACAGATATCGGCATCGAGCACCTGTATCTTCTCATCGGGATATTCGAAGAGCAGTTGTGGCTCCGTCTCCAGCGTTGTGAACGCCTCGTCGGCATAGCTGTAGTAGAGCTTGGTGCGTCCGCCTGGCTGCTGGCGAATGGTAAAATAGACCATCGGCTTGCCTACGGCAGGATCCCAGATAGTCTGCGGTGCCCAGGCACAGCCTAGCTCGCCGAACCGTTCAGGGAAGAGACGGTCGATACGTGCCACCTGATGTGTCCAGTGTATGAGGTCGTCACTGGCCATGAGCACCAGTCCGCGGTTGTTGCCCCAGCCATATTTTTCCGGCCGCTCCCACTGCGTGGTGCGCAAGCCACGCTGCCGTCCGAAGACATGCAGGTCGGTCATGGCAATATAGAACTTGCCGTTCGGTGCCCTACAGATGTGCGGATCACGGATGCCATGCTGTTCGGCAATGCTGTCGCCGGCTATGATAGGTTTGCCATCGTTGACTGCCGTAAACGTATAGCCATCGTAGCTGATGGCCATAAAGAGCGAATGTGTAGGGTCGTTGAAGAAGGTGAACAGATAGGCATCCATGTCCTTCTCGTCCTGGGCTGCCGTCGGGATAGAGAACAAGGCAGCCAGCATCATGGTCAGTAGGAATAGTCTTTTCATTGGGGTGCTTTTGGAGGGATTTTATCGTTATGTCGTTATGACGTTATTTCGCCTGATTATTTTAATAGCCTAGTGGCTGGCCTACAAGCACTACCACATGACGACCTTCGTTTCTGGAGTTCCTGAAGATATGGATATAGCTACAGATACAATCGGCCGAATTGCAGTTGTGACACGTCCCGTCTTTCCGACATGGCGTGTCGATATCAAAACGCTGGGCATTGATTGGCGATGCCGTGGACCGTGCCCTGGCCAGTGCGGCCTCGACGGTCTGCGCTACCTTGTTGAGCCCGATAATGAAGATGACCTTCTTCGGTCCCCAGGTGATGGCAGCCACACGATTGCCATTGCCATCGATGTTCACGATGACGCCATCTTCGGAGATGGCATTCGCACTGGTGAGGTATACATCCGATGAGAAGGCCCGTAGGTAGACAGCTTGCGTCTCTTCTGCTGTCGTAGCCACATCGCGATCGAGCACCTCCAGTGTACCACGACTGCGGAGCATGGCGGGAATGCCCAGATCGCGAACGGTCATGGAGCCACCCCAGGTGACACTGCTACCATCGGCAATGAGCGATGAGACCTGCTCAACAGCCTCAGCTGCAGTAGCGCAATAGTATGCTTCCATGTGGCGACGATGCAGACCTCTTATCAGCCGTTCGGCCAGGCGGGCGTTTCTTTCTTCTTCTGGTGTCATAGTGTAATCGTTGTTTTTGTTTGTGCCCACAAAGATACTCAGAAAATCCGGAATCCAAGAGATTCATTGGTTTTTTTTCAAATAATTTCCTGATTATGTCCTTTTTTTGGGGAATATATTGTAAATTTGCACCATCATGGACGAAAAACCATAACGACATGAAAAGACTATTACTGACAATCCTAACCATACTCAGCCTCGCTGCATCATACGGACAGGAGAGCCACAATGCTGTCACAACGCACTATCGCATGGCAGGTCCCTACGAGGTGATTGCCCGCGACGGGGACTATCGCCATACCAAGGGTGGCAGCGAACGCGACATGCACACGGCCCTTGAACTGGCAGAACAAGGCGATGCCATGCAGGCACTATCGATTATCGATGCCTATGCGCAGAAACTTCAACGACTAGAGGGTCACGATGCTCCTCTCTGTGCCATACAATGCTACTGGCTCGTCAGGGCAATGACCATCGTGAAGGAGAAAGCCAGCAACATGCAGAAAGAACAGCAGGCAGCCATGGTCCGACGAGCCATGCTACCCATGATGGAGCGTTTTGAAGCCGACAGCCCCTATGCCAATGGCAACTGGGGAGCCATCGTCAACCGACTGCGCATGGCCTGTGCCATCTTCCTCGAGGACAGCATGCTCTACAGCTCGGCCATCGACTACTTCCTGCATGCCTACGACAACGGCTCCCTACCCCACTACATCAGTGCATCTGGACAGTGTCAGGAGACAGGACGCGACCAGGCACATGTGCAGCTGGGCCTACACGCCCTGGCCGAGACCTGTGAAATGGCCTGGCAGCAGGGCGACGACCTCTACGGAGCACTTGACAACCGATTGATGAAAGGTCTGGAATATACCGCTTGCTACAACCTGGGCCACGATGTGCCCTTCGTGACGTGGACAGACTGCACAGGACTATACAACGACTGGACAGCACCTGGGGCGATGGCACGTGGACGCATCCGCGACATCTATCGTCAGGCCTACAACCACTATGTCAATCGAAAGGGACTGAAGATGCCCTACACCAAGAAGTTGCTGGCCCTGCAGCAGAAAGCCGAAAAGGCCGGAGAGATCAAGAAGAACATCGAGGCCAATGAGTTCAGGGTGAAAGGTGTCGAAGAGGGCACCAAGCTACATCAGGTCTTTACCTATCCCGCCCCACAAGGAGCCCCACTGAAGGATGACTATGAGGTGTTAGTACGTGAACGTGGCAACGAAGCGTGGACAAAGATCGATACCTACATGGCCAGGGTCAACGCCCCCATTGACAGAGAGCGACACCGCGTGTCGGAAATCAGCTATGCCCTGTTCGATTTCACTGGCGATGTATTCGTGAAAGTCGTCAGTAAGAAACGGAAGTTCAAAAAGGCACACATCCGTCCCGACTATCGTGGTGTCATCGCCAACGTGCAGAACGACTCCACCGTGCAGTTCATCCTTTTCCAACCAGAGAACATCAGCGTAGAACTGGATGGCGACATCACCAACAATCTCCTGCTCTTCACCTCCAAGCCACCCATCAGCAAGGAAGAGGCCGAACGGTCGGCAAAGGAACAGAACAGGGAGTTCATCAGCTATGAGCCAGGCTTCTATACCACCGACACGATTGCCGTACCATCCAACACCACACTCTATCTCGCCCCCGGCACCTATTTCACAGGTACCCTCGCCATTGACGATGCCCATGACGTAAGCATCGTTGGACGTGGCATCGCCCGTCCGAAGAGTGGCTATGAGGGGTGTCACGTTCATCGTTCGAAGAACGTGCTCATAGACGGTCTTGTGGTGAACACATGTCCAATAGGAGGCAGCAATGGTGTCACGCTACATGACGTACGCAGCATCTCACATCCAGGATGGGGCGACGGACTGAACGTCTTCGCATCGAGTAATGTGCTCTACGACCGCGTGTTCTGTCGCAACAGCGACGACTGCACCACCGCCTATGCCACCCGTAAGGGATTCAGTGGTAACGCCCGCAATATTACCATGCGCAACTCCACGCTATGGGCTGACGTGGCACACGCTATCTTTATCGGCATCCACGGCAACTCCGAACGTGGTGACACCATCGAGAACCTGCACTACGAGAATATCGACATACTGGGACAAGCAGAACCACAGGTAGACTACCAGGGCTGCATGGCCATCAACTGTGGCGATAACAACTACGTCAACAATGTCACGTTCGACAACATCCGTGTCGAGCAGGTGCTGAATGGTAGCCTGCTGCAGGTGAAGGTAGGCTACAACCAGAAGTACTGCACGGCACCAGGACGGATGGTGGAGAACGTCACCTTCCGCAACATCCGCTATCGCTCGGCAACCATGGCCAGTGGTCAGCAAAACGCATGCAACCTCTCTGTCATCAACGGCTATGACAGCCAACGCCTGGTGCGCAACATCACCTTCGAGGGGCTGAAGATTGATGGCCGGCTGGTTCACGACAAGATGAAGGGCAAGCCCACCTGGTATGCCACCGCTGACTATGTACCCATGTTCGTGGGGTCGCACGTAGAAGGATTGCTGTTCAAGCCAAGACAGCAATGAACGTACAGCCAACCAAAGGCGTTTTTTCCGCAGTGCACTCAAAAACTTTTTCCAGTGCACTCAAAAAATATTTCCAGTGCACTCCGGAAAAAACGCCTCCACAGTGACATTGTAGCCCCCCTTCTGGACGTTTGCAAATCCTCAGGCTCTTGCCTCAACTTGACAAGGGGGCATACAAAGAATGTCGGAAGATGACTCCTCCGACATTTCCTTTTCTGAATAGTATGTACGGCTAGGCCTCGCCACCCTTCACATTGAAAGGAGCCACGGTACGTCCCTCATTGCTAGCCTGTGGCATCTTGATCTGTCCGTAGGTACGCTCATAGCGCATGATGTTCTCCTGCAGTGCACCTAACAGCCGCTTGGCATGTTCGGGAGCGAGGATAACACGACTGCGCACCTGAGCCTTGGGAAGCCCAGGCATCATGCGAGCGAAGTCTATGACAAACTCGCTGCTGGAATGTGTGATGATGGCAAAGTTTGCATACTCACCCTGAGCCTTCTCAGGGACTAATTCAATCTGCAGTCCTTGCTGCTTCTGATCGTTGTCGTTCATAATGTCTCGTTTATTTAATAAAGTTCTATTGCTTAATAGGATTCGTCATCCACAGTGGAAATACTGTGCGACCAGCTTCAGCACCTCTTCGGAGAAATTCTCGATGTTCTTGCGCAGGGTAGCATCGTCAAAGGCTCGCAACTGTGCGATGATGCCATCAATCATGGCTGGCGAGAACACACCATATTCCTCGAATACCTTACGTTGTCGCTCCAGACAGTCGGCAGAGGCAACGCAGCTGTCGGGCAACTGCGCCAACGTGCTCAGGCGATCAGCATTCTCTGCAGCATGGATATTGACATTGACATAGGTCCTCTCGGCCACTTCAAGGGCATCGTCCATCTCAAAGCCATGACGGCAGGCCACACAGAGTCCTGCCAGCAGCTGGTAGAGATCAGCAGAGCCATCGGGTGAGCGCATCTCTACGGTCTGCTTGATACTGGTATCGAAATTGGCCATCGGTTCCAGAGGGTTGGCCTTGTTGCACATGTCTACATCGGCAGCCCAGCCAAGGGGCACACGCACGAGCACCGAGCGGTTGCGGTCACCCCAGCAGACATTGGTGGGTGCCTCCTGATGTGGCACTAGACGGAAGTAGCTGGTAGGATTCTTATTGCCGAAGGCCGTGATGGCAGGTGCGAGGTCCATCATACCGGCAATCATGCGACGTGCACTCTCGCTGAGCACACCACCTGCCAGCATCTGGTTCTTGCCGTCCTTCAGCATGCGCATGTGGATATGCAGGCCAGAACCAGCCTTGCCCGTGGTAATCTTCGGAGCGAAGGTGACATCGTAGCCCAGCTGATAGCCCAGATTGCGGATGATCCACTTGGCAATCATCAGCTGATCGGCTGCCTGCTCGACGGGCACGGGCAGAAACTCAATCTCGTTCTGTTCGTAGTTCTTACCCTCGAGGCAGAAGTTGCCCACCTCAGAGTGCCCGTACTTGATCTGTCCGCCAGCCTTGGCAATATACTCCATGCAGTGGGCACGGAACTCATTGGCCTTGGCATAGGGAGCTGACTCGTGATAGCCACGCTGGTCACTGGCAGGGAATACACCTTCGTCGTCGCTGATGACATAGTATTCGAGCTCGCCCATGGCCTGGAACTCCATACCTGTAACCTGACGGAAAGCCTCAGCAGCCTTATGCAATGTATGCTCGGGCGACGATTCCAGAGGATGACCGTCCTTGTCGAAATAGGAACATAGCATCGTCACCGTGGGTAGCTCGGCAAAGGGGTCGAGGAAGGCAGTACGGAATCGTGGCAGGACATAGAGGTCACTCGATCCTGCCTGTATGAACGAGAACAGGCTGCTGCCGTCAACCCGTTCACCACAAGTGAGGATGGTGTCGAGATAGTCGAGGTCGTTGATAACGAAGTTAAGTGTCTTCAACTTGCCATCGCCACCTGGATACATGAAGTTAACCATGTGGATGTCGTTCTTTACGATGTAGTCGATGATGTCGGCCTTGGTAAACTCAGCCGCTGGTTTCTGAAGCGCCGTCACAATGGCGTTGGCGTTCAGGATAAGATGTCGGTTGTCCATAGTCTCAGGTTTCACTATTAATAACATGTTTATGGCTTTGCTAGTTCTTCTCGGCACATTCCGGACAGATTCCTTTCACGATATGGCTGGCCGAAACGGCAATATAGCCCTCAGGCACGCAAACCTCGGGCACTGGCACGCCATCGAGGCAGAAAGTACGGCGACACTGCTCACAGAAGAAATGCACATGCAAGTCGTCATCCTCATCGTCGCTATGGCTATGACAGAGTTCATATCGCAACGAGCCACTACCGTCCTCGATGATATGCACCAGGTGATGCTCGCGAAAGAGTGTCAACGTCCTGAATATGCCCGATTTCTCTATAGACAAGATCATCGTCTCAAGCTCGGACAGCGTCAGAGGACGTGGCAACAGTGCTAACTGCCGAACCACCACGATGCGGTTGGACGTCGCCTTGATGCCATGCTCGCTGAGCAGGCGCACACACTCTTCTTGTTTCATGTTTTTTCTGAAATGGATTGCAAAGATACAAACTTTTCTGCAAAGAAGCAAGTGGATTCCGTATTCTTTGCAAAAAAGTGGAAGAAAAAGTTGGAGGATAAAATGAAAGTGACTAACTTTGCAGTGTCAACTAACCAGATTTCATTAAACCCAAAAGTATTTGCATCATGAGAAAAATCCATCTGATTATCATCACCGTCATGTCTTTATGCCTGATGGCATCGTGCGACAACAAGAAGTCCAACAAGAACTGGGCACAGGAAGAGGACTACGAGGATACTGAAATGGTAGACGAAGAAACTGCAGACGACATGGAGGTAGCACCTGAAGCCCTCTGGACAGAGGATGCTGTGGCCGATATGCTGCGCAAAGCCTACAAGGACGCGAGTCTAATCTATGCGCCATCGGAGGACGGACAGGAGGCGAACATAGACCTCGACGCCATGTACTGCTCCAAGTACTGGAACGAAGTGCTGCAGCAAGTGCGTGCGATAGACGCCAGACAGAGCGACCCCTCAAAGAGATTCGGTGACGGCAACGCACAGTGGAATTACTGGATGGAGGGTGCCGTGGAGCCCAAGGATATCAAGGTGACACTGCTGACGGGCAACATGGCAGAGGCAACCTTCGATCTGACACACGGCGAGGAATGGATGCATACACGGGTGAGCCTAGACTTCGAGGATGGCGAGTGGCGCATCAGCGACTGGCTCGAGGTTGGCGACAGTTCGCAAAGCCTATTGGAGGCTATGGAGAAATTTGTCGAGAAGATGAAGTAAGTCTAGAAAAACGAGATTCGCCCTCTAGCATTCCCCGCCACTGAGGCCTTTTCCGTCCTGCAGGGTTTGATATGAAGGTGTAACTCGGGATAGACGATATATGGCGATTTCTTTTGTTGAAGGATTTTACTTCGATGAAGATGCCGCCAAATGCAGGAAACATGAGTCTTTTATAAGCATAGTATTCACTTGAAAATGCTGTGCCTCACCCTCTTTTTATATACTTTTTTCTCAATTACAAAAAAACTCTGAAGTTTTTTTGCACAACACCTCATACAACCGCTGGAAAAGCCCATAAACAGAGGGCTTTCACCTAGGGTGGGTGTTGCTCAAACACCACACAAACACCCCACAAACACCCCACAAACACCTCACAAGCACCTCATAAACACCTCATAGGCTCCTCATAGCGAAATGGCATGTGATGGGCAAAAAACTTTACATGAAAAAGAGCATAGAATAGCCGCCATTTTTCCCTCGTTAGGGAAATATTTTTCTCTCGCCTAGCAGATAGTTTTTCCTAACGTTGTTGCAAATTCAGGAGAATTGCCAGTGCGAAAAGATTTTACAATTGACAAAAACACGTTGGTATAGCAACTCAAAACAGTTTACATTTTTAAACCTTCCGCAAATGACTCCTCTTGGATGGAAAACTGCAAAAGTTCAAAATCAGACCCCAAAAGAGCCATTTTTATGAGGTGTTGTATGAGGTGTTTATGAGGTGTTTGGGCAACACCCACCCCATGTGAAACCCTTTGTGTAAGGGCGTTTGCGGGAATTTGGGTGAGATGTTGCTAAAAAAACTAGAATTATTTTTCGTTTTTTCAGGTCGAAAGGTAATAAACCTAAACAAACGAGAAGCCTAGGATACTCTTGTGCATATCATGGGAGTGGACTTTGCCGATGAGCCAAGCTTCTTGTTTCCTATCACCATCCAACAGATTGCAGGCTCTGGACAAGAGCTGAAATTTCAGCCCTTGTATGCCAACAACCATATTCTTGCGAAAGAAATCCTTCTGAAAGCAGACGAAGGGGCGGATTGCCGCATGCTATCAGTACCTGTTCACTCATCATCTAAGCGAGACAGGACATGTGATAATCGAAAAGTACTAAGAAGTCATCACACTTCCCTGCTACCTGATCAACCTATAGATATCCTCTTCGGGCAACTTCGGCAATTGCTGAAGCAAATGATTCATGATAGCATCTAATGACTGTTGTGGAGTACGACTGCACTGACAAGCCTCACGTCCGTAAAGTTGCTCTGGTGTGGTAAGCAGAGACCATCCCCAACCATATTCATGACCCTTCTTATCCTGTGGATAGACAAAGTCCTCGGTAACAATACGGCAGGCCGACTGCAGGCGAGTGACATAACTGTCGAAACGACTACGCATCTTTGGACCCGTGAAGCCACAGGCAGCACGCAACTGCCTGGTAATCAAGCTACCATGCTCGGCCAGCGTCAAGAGTATCGTCTCCTCAATACTACCCTCAGCAGGAGCAGGATGTACACTGCGGCGATAGTTGCAGAAGTCTGGCCACCACTGGCGAGCAATGAAGCCTGCCTTGCCCGCAAAGAACTTGCCATAGGCGATATTACCTTCGGTGACAATCTCACCTTTCCACTTCCATAACGGCCAGTCCCACCCTCCATCAGGAAATACCACATAGCGACAATCGTCGGCCACCACCTCCTCGGCAGAGAAACCACGAACGCCACAGGAAAGCAGAGGTAAAAAGCCCAGCTGATGGATGTACTCCATCAACTGGGCAGCTGTATAGATTTCTTGTTGCATTTAATCGTCGAGCACGGACTCCTCAACAAAATCGAGCACGTTCTTGCGGTTGGCCTGCATGCGCTCGTATTCCTCCTTAGAGCCTACGATGAGTTTCTCAAATTCACGCAGACCAGTACCAGCAGGGATGAGGTGACCGCAGATGACGTTCTCCTTCATGCCCTCGAGATAGTCGACCTTGCCCTTGATAGCAGCCTCGTTGAGCACCTTTGTGGTTTCCTGGAACGATGCTGCCGACATGAAGCTCTTCGTCTGCAGGGCAGCACGGGTGATACCCTGAAGAATCTGCGTTGACGTGGCAGGCACGGCATCGCGCACCTGGACGACCTTGAGGTCACGACGTTTCAGAGAGGTGTTCTCATCACGCAGACGACGGGCGGTAACAATCTGTCCTGGCTTCAGGTTATCAGAGTCACCGGCATCGGTAACCACCTTCTTTCCCCAGATACGATCGTTCTCCTCAGCGAAGTCCAGCTTGTCGACAATCTCCTGTTCGAGGAACGATGTATCACCCGGATCATTGATCTGTACCTTGCGCATCATCTGACGCACGATAATCTCAAAGTGCTTGTCGTTGATCTTGATACCTTGTAGACGATAGACGTCCTGCACCTCGTTGACAATATACTCCTGTACGGCGGTGGGGCCTTTAATAGCCAGGATGTCGCTCGGTGTGACGGCACCATCGCTAAGCGGTGTTCCAGCACGTACGGCATCATGCTCCTGTACCAGGATCTGCTTCGACAGCGATACGAGATACTTACGCTGATCGCCCGATTTGGAGGTGACGATGATTTCGCGATTGCCACGCTTTACCTTACCCATAGTAACCTCGCCATCAATCTCACTAACCACAGCTGGGTTGGATGGGTTGCGTGCCTCGAAGAGCTCGGTAACACGAGGCAGACCGGCGGTGATATCACCACCCTTAGCAGCTGCACGAGGAATCTTCACGAGAGTCTCACCAGTCTTGATGGTCTGTCCATCCTCAACGACCACGTGGCCACCCACGGGGAAGTTGTAAGTACCGATTTTATCACCATTGACATCAAGCACATCGCAGGTAGGCACCTTGGTCCTGTCACGCGACTCAGTGATAATTTTCTCAGTCAGGCCAGTGGTTTCATCAGTCTCTGCACGGAAGGAAACACCCTCAATGACATCATTGAACTTCAGTACACCAGCGAACTCAGAAACGATGACGGCATTAAAGGGATCCCACTGTGCAATCTTGTCACCTTTCTGCACCACATCGCCCGTCTTAAAGTAGAGCGATGCACCATAAGGCACGTTGACCGTAGAGAGCACAATCTTCGTATTGGGATCGACGAAACGCATCTCACCCAGTCGGCTGACCACCATCTCGCAGTCGCGTCCATCCTCATCGAACGGTACGGTACGCACCTCCTCAAACTCGAGGCGGGCACTCTCGTACTTATTGATAATGGTAGCATTGGCAGCTGCATTGGCAGCCACACCACCAGCATGGAATGTACGCAGTGTGAGCTGAGTACCAGGCTCACCAATGGCCTGTGCAGCGATGACACCAACGGCCTCACCCTTCTGCACCATGCGACGTGTAGCCAGATTGCGACCATAGCACTTACGGCATACACCTTTCTTCGACTCGCAGGTGAGCACGGAGCGAATTTCAACGCTTTCAATCTCTGCTGCCTCTATCTGCTCGGCAATCAGCTCAGTAATCTCTTCGCCTGCAGGAACGATGACATCACCGGTCTTAGGATTAATGACATCGTGAACGCTGACACGTCCGAGAATACGCTCGGCCAGTGACGAAATAATCTCATCGCCACTCTTCAGAGCAGTACAAACGAGTCCACGCAATGTACCGCAGTCTTCCTCAGTAATAATGACATCGTGTGAGACGTCCACCAGACGACGTGTCAGATAACCAGCGTCTGCAGTCTTCATGGCCGTATCAGCCAGTCCCTTACGGGCACCGTGGGTAGAGATGAAGTACTCCAGCACAGACATGCCCTCCTTGAAGTTGGACAGAATAGGATTCTCAATAATCTGGTGGCCTTCGGCACCTGCTTTCTGAGGTTTAGCCATCAGACCACGGATACCCGAAAGCTGCTTAATCTGATCCTTACTACCACGGGCACCAGAATCGAGCATCATGAACACAGCATTGAAACCCTGGTCGGCTTCGGTCATTTCCTTCATCAGAATGTTGCCAATGTCGTTGTTGACGTGCGTCCAGGTATCAATGACCTGGTTGTAACGTTCGTTATCGGTGATGAAGCCCATATTATAGTTGTCTGTAATCTGACGAACTTCTTCATTACCCTTCTCAATGAGCGTAGCCTTCTCTTCCGGGATAATGATATCATCGAGGTTGAATGACAGACCAGCCAGATAGGCCATGCGATAGCCCAGGTTCTTGATACCATCGAGGAACTCACAAGCCTCAGCGAAGCCCACATTCTTGATGACGTCGGCAATAATATCGCGAAGGCTCTTCTTGGAGATAACCTTATTGACATATCCCACTTCAGACGGCACGATGCCATTGACGATGACACGGCCTACAGAAGTCTCCACCTGATGGCGTACCTTCTTGCCCTCCACAACATCGTCGACAATCACCTTTACCTGAGCGTGGAGATCACACTTACCCTCATTGTGAGCGATGATGGCCTCCTCAGGACCATAGAACGAAAGGCCCTCGCCCTTTGCACCTGGACGGATCTTTGTAATATAATAAAGACCAAGCACCATATCCTGTGACGGCACCGTGATAGGAGCACCATTGGCAGGATTCAGGATGTTGTGGCTCTGCAGCATGAGCAGCTGAGCCTCGAGGATGGCCTCGTTTGACAATGGGAGGTGCACAGCCATCTGGTCACCATCAAAGTCTGCATTGAAGGCGGTACATGCCAGTGGATGAAGCTGGATGGCCTTACCCTCGATGAGCTTAGGCTGGAAAGCCTGTATACCCAGACGGTGCAGTGTTGGTGCACGGTTGAGGAGCACAGGATGACCCTTCATCACGTTCGCCAGGATATCGCAGTTCACGGGCTGGCGGCGATCGACAATGTGCTTAGCCGATTTAACGGTCTTCACGATACCACGCTCGATGAGCTTACGTATGATAAATGGTTTGTAGAGCTCGGCAGCCATCAATGTTGGCAGACCGCACTCACCCATCTTCAGTTCTGGACCTACGACAATTACCGAACGTGCAGAATAATCGACACGCTTGCCGAGCAGATTCTGACGGAAGCGTCCTTGCTTACCCTTCAGAGAATCGCTGAGAGACTTCAGCGGACGATTGGAATCACTCTTGACTGCACTTGACTTGCGACTGTTGTCGAACAACGAGTCGACAGCTTCCTGCAACATACGCTTCTCGTTGCGCAGAATGACCTCTGGGGCATGAATCTCCATCAGACGCTTCAGACGGTTGTTGCGAATGATGACCCGACGATAGAGATCGTTCAGGTCGGAAGTAGCGAAGCGGCCACCATCCAGTGGTACCAGTGGGCGCAACTCAGGAGGCGTGACGGGCAGTATCTTCATAATCATCCACTCGGGACGATTGATGCCCTTCTCCACGCTGGAGCGGAAGGCCTCGACCACCTGCAGACGCTTCAGTGCCTCATTCTTGCGCTGCTGCGAAGAATCGGTATTGGCACGGTCACGCAATTCGTATGACAACGAATCGAGGTCTAGCTGCTGAAGCAATTCATATACGGCCTCAGCACCCATCTTGGCCACAAATTTATTAGGATCGCTATCCTCGAGCGCATAGTTCTCTTCCGAGAGCTGATTGTCGAGAATGTCATTGTATTCTTCCTCAGAGAGCAGATCATACTTCTGTGAACCCAGCATAGGCTCTCCCTCCGCAGTCTTGCGTCCTTCCAGTGGGCCTGGCTGAATGACCACGTAACGCTCGTAGTAGATGATCGCATCGAGCTTCTTGGTAGGCAGTCCCAGCAGATAGCCAATCTTGTTGGGCAGGGAACGGAAATACCAGATATGGGCAACGGGCACCACCAGTTCGATATGTCCACTGCGCTCGCGACGCACCTTTTTCTCAGTCACCTCCACACCGCAGCGGTCACAGACAATACCCTTATACCGAATACGCTTGTATTTTCCGCAGGCACACTCATAGTCCTTTGTCGGACCGAAGATACGCTCACAGAACAAGCCGTCGCGCTCTGGCTTATAGGTGCGGTAGTTGATGGTCTCTGGCTTGGTTACCTCGCCATATGAGTTCTCCAGGATTTCCTCTGGTGAAGCAAGTCCGATGGTAATTTTCGTAAAATTACTCTTTGTCTTTGAATCTTTCTTGAAAGCCATATTTTCTTTTCTTTTTCGTTAAGAAGTTATGGGAGTCAACTCCCCACCATTTTTAGTCGAGCGTTACGCTAAGTCCCAGTCCGCGCAATTCGTGCAACAGCACATTGAGCGACTCAGGGATGCCCGGCGTGGGCATCGGCTCACCCTTGACAATTGCCTCGTAAGCCTTGGAGCGGCCTACTGTATCATCAGACTTCACTGTCAGAATCTCCTGCAGCACATGGCTAGCACCAAAGGCTTCCAGTGCCCATACCTCCATCTCACCAAAACGCTGACCGCCAAACTGAGCCTTACCTCCCAGAGGCTGCTGTGTGATAAGACTGTACGGACCAATGGAACGGGCATGCATCTTGTCCTCTACCATATGTCCCAGCTTGAGGAAGTAGGTGATACCTACAGTAGCCGGCTGGTCGAACTTCTCACCTGTCTCACCATCGTAAAGATGAGTTGAGCAGAGACGAGGCAAGCCTGCCTTGTCAGTCCATTCTGCCAAGTCCTCTAGTTTGGCACCGTCAAAGATTGGTGTTGCAAACTTCACTCCCATGCGCTTACCGGCAGCACCAAGGATAGCCTCGAAAATCTGTCCAAGATTCATACGTGAAGGCACACCCAGCGGGTTGAGTACCAAGTCAACAGGACGTCCATCCTCGAGGAACGGCATATCCTCCTGGCGTACCACTTTCGATACGATACCCTTATTACCGTGACGACCGGCAAGTTTATCACCAACGCCAATCTTGCGCTTCTTAGCCACATAGACCTTGGCCATCTGCAGGATTCCGGATGGCAGCTCATCACCCATGCTGATGGCATACTTACGACGCTTCATCTCGGCATCGAGCAACTTGTACTTTTTCATATAGTTAATGATGAGCTTTGCAATGAGCTCGTTCTTGTGCTCATCATTGGTCCATTTATTGGTCTGTACATCACCATACTCCAGGTTACGCAGCACAGTCACGGTGAACTTTGCTCCCTTGGAGATGATCTCTGCTCCAGTATAGTCCTTCACACCCTGTGATGTCTTGCCCTTGGTAAGCTCAATCAGCTTATCGACCAGGATATCTTTCAGGTCATTGACCTTTGCATCATACTCCTCGTCGATTTTTGCCAGGGTCACCTTGTCCTGCATCTTGGTCTGACGGGTCTTGATAGCACGTGCAAACAATTTCTTGTCAATAATGACACCCGTGAGGGATGGATTGGCCTTGAGAGAAGAATCTTTCACATCACCAGCCTTGTCACCGAAGATGGCACGCAGCAGTTTCTCCTCTGGCGAGGGATCGCTCTCACCCTTAGGTGAAATCTTGCCAATGAGGATATCGCCGGGCTCCACACGAGCACCCACACGAATAACGCCATTCTCATCAAGATCCTTGGTAGCCTCCTCACTGACATTAGGAATATCGGCAGTAAACTCTTCCACGCCACGCTTTGTCTCACGGACGTCAAGCGAATACTCGTCCACATGTACAGAAGTCAGAACATCCTCGCGAACGATGCGCTCGTTAAGCACAATGGCATCCTCATAGTTGTAACCCTTCCAAGGCATGTAAGCCACGAGCAGGTTACGGCCTAGTGCCAGCTCGCCATTTTCCGTGGCATAACCCTCTGTAAGGATATCTCCTTTCTTCACACGCTGACCCTTGTCACAGATAGGACGCAGGTCAATGGTCATATTCTGGTTGGTACGACGGAACTTCGGAATGCGGTACTCTTTCAGAGCTGGCTCGAAGCTGACGAACTCCTCATCTTCCGTGCGATCATATAAAATACGGATTGTAGTAGCATCAACATACTCGATGGTGCCATCACCCTCGGCAGTAATCATCGTACGAGAATCCTCACAGACCTGGCGCTCTATGCCAGTACCCACGATAGGAGCTTCGTTATGAAGCAGGGGAACAGCCTGACGCATCATGTTGGATCCCATCAGGGCACGGTGAGCATCATCGTGCTCGAGGAACGGGATGAGCGAAGCTGCTATAGAGGCTATCTGCTGTGGTGACACATCCATCAGGTTCACTTCTGAAGGTGGTACCACTGGGAAATCGGCATCCTGACGGCACTTCACCACAGGACGGACGAAAGTACCGTCATCGTTCAGCGGTGCATTGCCCTGACCAATGATAAAGTTCTCTTCATCCTCAGCTGTCAGGTATACAATCTCGTTATTATCCAGATTAGCAACACCATTCTCCACCTTTCTGTAAGGTGTCTGAATGAATCCTAGCTCATTGATCTTTGCATAGACGCAAAGGGATGATATCAAACCGATATTCGGGCCTTCAGGACTCTCAATAGGACAAAGACGTCCATAGTGAGTATAGTGTACGTCACGAACCTCGAAACCAGCACGCTCACGCGACAGGCCACCAGGACCCAGTGCAGAGAGACGACGCTTGTGAGTCACCTCTGCCAACGGATTGGTCTGGTCCATGAACTGCGACAGCGGGTTGGTACCAAAGAAGGAATTGATAACGCTGGATATCGTCTTGGCATTAATCAGGTCCGTAGGCTGGAACACCTCATTGTCACGAACGTTCATACGCTCGCGGATGGTGCGGCTCATACGTGCCAGACCTATCGAGAACTGATTAGAGAGCTGCTCGCCCACAGTACGCACACGACGGTTTGAAAGGTGGTCGATATCATCGACAGCTGCCTTCGAGTTGATCAGCTGGATGAGATATTTGATAATCTCGATAATGTCCTCCTTCGTCAGCACGCGAATTTCCATATCGGTGTTGAGGCCCAGCTTCTTATTGATACGATAGCGGCCTACATCACCTAGGTCATAACGCTTGTCGGAGAAGAAAAGGTTCTGAATGACCTCACGGGCACTGGCATCATCAGCAGGATCGGCATTGCGAAGCTGGCGATAGATATAGAGCACGGCCTCTTTCTCTGAGTTGGCCGTGTCCTTGGCCAGCGTATTGAAAATGATGCTATAGTCCTGAGCTACAGCCTCGTCCTTATGTACAAGGATGGTCTGTGCACCACTTTCCAGGATAGCCATAATGTTATCCTCAGTAATCTCGGTCTCGCGGTCCATGATGACCTCATTACGCTCTATGGACACCACTTCACCCGTATCCTCATCTACGAAGTCCTCATTCCAGCTCTTCAACACACGGGCAGCGAGCTTACATCCCATCACTTTCTTCAGGGATGTCTTGTTGACCTTCACCTCCTCGGCAAGGTCGAAGATCTGGAGAATATCCTTATCTGTCTCAAAACCTATGGCACGAAGCAGAGTAGTAACAGGCAACTTCTTCTTACGGTCGATATACGCATACATCACATTATTGATGTCTGTAGCAAATTCTATCCACGAACCCTTGAAAGGTATGATACGTGCAGAATAGAGCAGCGTACCGTTGGCATGGACGCTCTGGCCGAAGAAAACGCCAGGCGAACGATGCAACTGCGACACCACGACACGCTCAGCACCATTGATTACAAACGTACCGTTAGCAGTCATGTAGGGAATAGGACCGAGGAACACATCCTGTATAGCCATTCCAAAGTCTTCATGATCAGGATCGGTGCAATATAGTTTAAGCTTGGCCTTCAGGGGTACGCTATATGTCAGTCCACGCTCGAGGCACTCCTCGATGGTGTAACGTGGCGGATCGATATAGTAATCCAGGAACTCAAGAACGAAATTATTGCGCGTGTCAGTAATAGGGAAGTTCTCGGAGAACACCTTATACAGACCGTCATTCTTGCGTTCCTCAGGCGGAGTGTCTAATTGCAGGAAGTCCTGAAACGACTTTAGCTGCACATCAAGAAAATCTGGCAGTGGCATGGGATTCTTCACGCTGCCAAAGTTTACTCTGTTGTCTATTACTTTTGAAGCCATTTATATAAGTATTATTGATTCTGGATATTCAAGTTTTTCTAGATTTCCAGAAAAACCCTGAAATCTAGTTATAGAGAGACAAAAGGTTAGGAACCCTCTACTGGAGAGCTCCTAACCAATGATATTGAATTGTTCTGAATTACTTCAGCTCAACTTCGGCACCAGCAGCCTCGATGGTCTTCTTCAGGTTCTCAGCCTCTTCTTTCGACAGGCCTTCCTTAACGGTAGCGGGAGCACCGTCAACGAGATCCTTAGCTTCCTTGAGTCCCAGACCGCAAGCTTCCTTGACAGCCTTCACCACCTGGAGCTTAGCAGCGCCAGCTGACTTCAGCACAACGTCAAAAGAGGTCTTCTCCTCAGCGGCCTCAGCAGCACCGCCAGCGGCGGGGCCAGCAGCTACTGCAACGGCTGCAGCAGCAGGCTCAATTCCATACTCGTCCTTCAGGACCGTTGCCAACTCGTTAACTTCCTTCACAGTCAGGTTTACCAACTGCTCAGCAATAGCTTTAATATCTGCCATTTTATTTAATTGATTTAATTGTTTTTAATGTTAATGTTATTGTCTCGTCGCTTATTATTTGTTACGCTCAGCGATAGCGTCAAGCAGGCCGTGAATCTTTCCACCAGCATTGAGTCCGGAGATAACGTTCTTGATAGGCGACTGCAGCAGAGCCACAACGTCGGCAATCAGTTCGTTCTTGCTCTTGATGGCCACCAGCTCATCGAGCTTGTCGGCTCCAACAAAGAAGCTCTCTTCTGCAAATGCACCCTTGAGGGCGGGGACTTCCTGTTTCTTGGTCTTATACTCCTTAAGCAGCTTTGCAGGTGCATTGGCCGTATTGGTGAGCATGAGTGCCGTATTGCCCTTCAGACAGTCGTAGAGAGCCGTATAGTCAGTTTCTGCGCTCTCGAAGGCCTTGTGCAGCAGCTTGTTCTTTACTACCAGCAGCTTAATGTCATTCTTGAAGCAGTTACGACGTAATTCGCTTGTCTGCCCAGCATTCAGACCAGTAAGTTCAACCAGATAGAAATGGGGATACTCCTTCAGCTTCTCACCCAGTTCTACGATGATAGTATCTTTTAATTCCTTTTTCATTTGTCTAATCTTTTAACGAGTTATTCAACTGATTTAGGATCTACCTTGATACCCTTACTCATCGTGCTTGAGATGAAGATACTCTTCATATACGTACCCTTGGCTGCAGCGGGCTTCAGCTTGATAATGGTAGCGATAAACTCCTTGGCATTCTCATAGATCTGGTCGGCGGTGAAAGTCACCTTGCCTATTGATGTATGCACAATACCGGTCTTATCAACCTTAAAGTCAATCTTACCCTGCTTAACTTCCTTAACAGCCTTAGCAACGTCCATAGTAACAGTGCCACTCTTTGGGTTAGGCATCAATCCACGAGGACCGAGTACACGACCCAAGGGACCCAGCTTACCCATGCACGAGGGCATAGTGATGATAACATCAACATCAGTCCAACCGCCTTTGATCTTATCGATATACTCGTCAAGACCAACGTAGTCGGCACCAGCTTCCTTGGCGGCAGCTTCCTGATCAGGAGTACAGAGAGCGAGCACGCGTGTCACCTTACCAGTTCCATTCGGCAGCGAGACGACGCCACGAACCATCTGGTTGGCCTTACGCGGATCAACGCCCAGGCGCACATCGATATCTACAGAAGCCTCAAACTTGGTCGTGGTGATTTCCTTAACCAATGCTGCGGCCTCTTTCAAAGAGTATGCTTTCCCTGCTTCAACCATATCAGCTACCAACTTTTGATTTCTTGTCAGTTTACTCATTGTCTTTTAAAATTGAAGTTATTGTTATTTACCAGGGAACTCCCCTTTTACAGTGATACCCATGCTACGTGCTGTACCAGCAATCACTTTCATTGCAGACTCCACGGTGAAGCAGTTCAGGTCGGCGAGCTTGTCCTCGGCAATGGCACGTACCTGTTCCCAGGTCACGGTGGCCACCTTCTTACGGTTAGGCTCAGCCGAACCGCCCTTTACCTTGGCAGCTTCCAACAGCTGGACAGCTGCGGGAGGAGTCTTGATAACGAAACTGAATGACTTGTCAGTATAGTATGTGATAACGACAGGAAGTATCTTACCTGCCTTATCCTGGGTTCTGGCGTTGAACTCCTTGCAGAATCCCATGATATTGATACCCTTAGAACCCAGAGCAGGTCCTACGGGAGGCGAGGGATTAGCAGCGCCACCTTTAATCTGCAATTTGATTAATCCAGCAACTTCTTTAGCCATTTCTGTTTATTATTATTATTGATTTTCATATAAGCCTGGGAGTGGAAGCCTCCCGAAACTCTATACTAGAACGGCACACCGTAACAATATGTGCTCTATTCCTTCTCTACCTGATTATATCCCAGCTCCAGTGGTGTCTTACGTCCGAAGATCTTCACCATCACCTTCAGCTTACGCTTTTCAGAATTGACTTCTTCAATCACGCCACTGAATCCGCTGAACGGTCCGTCTGTTACCTTCACTGCCTCATCGATCTCGAATGGGATATCAATTTCCTCTGTACGGATGGCATTCTCGTCAGCATTGCCCAATATACGGTTAATGTCTGCCTGGCGCACGGGGCTGGGATTGTCCATGCCACCGAGGAAACCAAGGACATTGGGTATGAATCGCAACGTATGAGCGACATCGCCAACGAGTCTTGCCTCTACCAGTACATATCCTGGCAAGAACAACTTCTCCTTGACGACACGCTTACCATTGCGTATCTGTGCGTACTTCTCGGTAGGCAAAAGAATCTCACCGACATTGTCTGCCAGTGCCGGATCGTTGCGCATCAATGCTTCCAAGTACTCTTTAACCTTTGCTTCTTTTCCGCTAACAGCTTTCAGTACATACCATTTCTTTCCCGTCTCAGCCATCTTCTAATCTTACATTAGCCTGGATAGACCACGCTCATTACCGTCTTGAATATGAAATCCATCACCCAGACAACAAGTGCAATAATCAACGATGCTGACAGTACGAGCATAGCGCTGCCTGTCAACTCCTTGTATGTGGGCCATGTCACCTTGTGTGCCAATTCATCGTAGCACGTACGGCAATACTTAATGAACTTAGTTATAATATTCATATCTCTTCTTATTCTTCGCACGGGAAGGAGGACTCGAACCCACGACCCTCGGTTTTGGAGACCGATGCTCTACCAACTGAGCTATTCCCGTAATTAAGCCCCCGCCCGTATTGCGCGGGGGCTTGTTATTGTAATCCGTCAGCCCCGACTTGTTTCGCGGCTTCGCGGATGATTAGTCCTCGTAGACCTCTGTGATCTGGCCTGAGCCAACGGTACGGCCACCTTCGCGGATAGCGAAACGCAGACCCTTGTTCAGAGCAACGGCATAGATCAGCTCGACAGTAATCTCCACGTTATCACCAGGCATCACCATCTCAACGCCCTCGGGCAGAGAAATCTCACCGGTGCAGTCCATGGTGCGGAGGTAGAACTGTGGACGATACTTGTTTCCGAATGGAGTGTGACGACCACCCTCTTCCTTCTTCAGGACATAGATAGAAGCCTTGAACTTCTTGAAGGGCTTGATCTGTCCGGGATGGCAGAGCACCATACCACGCTTGATCTCGTTCTTATCG
>JAIKWS010000132.1 GCA_024684515.1 Prevotella sp. | reverse complement strand
TCCTTGATGTCGTTCTGATAAACTTCGTAAAGAATTTTACTCATACTATTAGATTATTAAGGGTTACACATATAAGGTAAGGGTTTTCCTTCCTTTCTTGGTTACAAAGGTACGAAAAAATTCTGAAACCACCAAATATTTTCGCAACTTTTTTCGCGATATTTTTTGCTTTTTATCGGCCCCGGAATGACGGCATGACGTTATGACGAGAGTGGGGCCCCGGAATGACGACATAACGTTATAATGACAGCGGGGTTACGGCTCGCCGCGTGACCGCACCTCAGGGCACTCGGGCTTCTCTTTGTTGGCCCCACGCTTCTTGGTGGTCTTCTGCCACTCCACCAGCTTCTCCAGCTCCTCGTCGTCGTGCGCCTTCCGCTTGCGCATAATTGTTTCAATACACTTGGTCAGTTGGCCCTTTCCCATGCCCGAATCGGCCACGATGTGTGCCAGTTGAGCCGTAATTTCCTTCCAGATATGGTCAGGGTACTGGAATTCAGAATTGCTCATATAGGCCCCAAGTGCAGGAAAAAGCATCGGAACAAGCGGTTCGTGCATGTTTTTTGACGCCTATGAGGCTATCAAACTGATACATTCTGTGCTTTTCCGAGCTTCGCCATAGCGGGCGCAGTCGCTTTACTGATGTCGTATTTCATTGATATACAGCTTTTTAGATGAAATAATAGTTTAACTGATAGTGTTTCAGTTTCAGTTGTTTCAGTTGTTTCAGTTGATTTCAAGGGGGGTATCATATTTCAACTCCATTATATAACTTATTGATTATTAATTAGTTATATATTATATATAAAGGGAATTGAACAATAACTGACCCATTGAAACCGAACTGAAACTGAAACAACTGAAACACTGTAGCCTCACGCTTTCTCTACCAGGCCCTCCAGCCCCCAGAGAATTTCGTTGCCTACTCGGGTAGCATAGCTGACGAAATCGAATCCGTCGGTAATCACTACTGGCTTGAAGTTCGGTCTTATGGCCGGCTGAGAGCATGGCCCAGCAGTCGGAGCTGCCCTCGGTGATAAAGAGCGGCTCACCCTGGCGCAGCATGCTGGTCACAGGCAGGTCGTAGATGCTGCATAGCGAGCCGCTGGGGAAGCGAAAACGGGGCAGGGTAGATGTACTAGGTTGCGGTTCTGAACGCCCGTCAGACGGCCTCTGGCGAAGACCTTCAAACGTCGAGTCGCTATTTGCCATCTGGGAGAAATGACGAAAAAATCCCCCGTCCTCCTCCCATTACTCCGAGGCCTCTTCTTCCCGCATAATGGGAGCCTCAGCCCTGCCTAACTGATAAGTATGATGAGGACCTTCGATATCGAATGTCAGAAGAGAGCCCTCTGGGGTTACGTCGAGTGTGCACGGTGCTCCCTCTATGAATGGAAGGCAACTATTTCCAGGGAAGCCACAGCAGACAGGAATCTCCATATCATGCAGATGTGCCGTCAGCATTTGTTCGACACTACCAAACTGCAGATCGAACTTGATAGAATAGAAATCCCCGAAGATGATGCCCCGTACCCTATTGAAGTTGTCCTGCAAGCGTAGCATATAGAACAGCCTGTCGATGACATGCAGCGATTCCTCTACCTCTTCGATGAAGAGAATGATGTCCTGATTGTCTGACAGCTGGAATTTCGTGCCTGAAATAGTTGCGAAACTAGAAAGATTTCCACCTATCAGTATCCCCTGTGCATGCCCATAGCGGTTATACCGATTGTCTGGCAAGTGGTATTGTGGCATTACTCCCATCAGAATATTGCGTGTGATGGTGCTGGCAGGTTCTTGCATGCTTGAAATCTGCAAGGCCATAGGCCCGTGTATACATGCCACCCCTGTGGAAGCAAGGGTATAGAGGAGCATGGTGATGTCTCCATGTCCTATCACCCACTTGGGATTGTCGAGAAAGGTTTCCTGCGGAATCCTACCTAGAAGATGTATGGTGCCATAACCTCCCCTCGTACATAATATGGCCTTGATAGTGCTATCCTGAACAGCCCACATCAGATCGGCAGCACGTTCATCGGCCGTTCCTGAATATGCCTCCACGTTGAGACACGAAGTGTGAGGGGCGATGACAGGGCGGAATCCCCATTCGCGGATTATCTTCGCTGTCTGCATAATAATCTCTTCAGGTATCCAATAGGCTGGGGATACAAGGGCAATCTTGTCGCCTGGCTCCAAACTGCGTGGCTTGACTATCTTACTGCTCATGGTTATATATGATTTAAACATCCTAACTGAAAAGGGCCGATTTTCCACAACCGCCTTCAGAGTTGGCTGAATATCAGACAATTCACCTTTTGGTTCTCCTTTATCTTCTTTCGTATTTTAAGCATATAGCCAGTCTTTGACAAGTAGCGGTATCGCAGGCTGTCCACCTGGTTGTTAATGATGCTGATGATATTGTCCCTGATGGGGTTGCCACGATGGCTGATGCTGAGGGTTATCTCCTTTGACCTGACCGTTAGCGACACGGAATATGCGGGAGTGCCGACTTCTGTGATGATCATCCCCAAGAGGAAAATGAAGAATTCTTGAAAGTCTTCCTCTACCTTCCCCTTAAGAGTCCTGCATACGAAGTCACGATAGTCTTCGTTTTCATTAAGCGTAATATTATCCATCATGATTATAATTTCTGCAAAATTAAGAGAAAAATTGCATATTTGCAACAAAAAGATGCGCACTTTTGGTTTCCGACCAAATGTACGCATCACTAATGGTTATTGCCGATTGCTCGCCTATTGATTCTGCCTGTATTCCGTTGGCGTCATACCATATCTTCGGAGGAACTGTTTCCTGAAATTGGCAGGCGAGAAGCCCACAGTCTCAGCGATGGCGGAGATGGACATATCCTGGCGTTGGCGCAATAGCTTGACAGCCTCCTCCAGTCGGATGGAGTTGATGTATTGTGGTAGGGAAGGTTCGCCTCGATGCTGAAACAGCATATTGTTGAGCGTGAACCGGTTGATGCCGAAACGGTCACAGATGTTCTGCCGCTGCAGATTGGCGTTTGCATAGATGCGCTCTTGCCTGATGATGGCATCGATGGTCTCGAAACTCTCGGCATCGCTTTCTGCTGCCTGCTGCTCCTCATCAGGTTGCTGAAGCGAAGTGTCGTCAGCTGACTTCTCGGCACTATCATCCCTTACCGGTCTTGCTGAGGTATCAGCATTTACGTTCAGGAGGCTGTTTTCATTAATCATCCTGACCAGGACGCGGTTCTTTTCTGCTATGCGCTGCCGCTGGTGTCGGTAATAGACCGATACTATCGTTGTGGCAACCAATAGTAGCGCAATAGCCACCGCGAGAATTGTCTTCCGCTGGCTTTCGCCTTCCACCTTCTGTATCATCAGCTGCTGCTCCTTGGCATGATAACGAGCAGCGTTGTTGTGTGCCTCGCTTTTGTGCAGGCTGTCGCTGAGCAGCTTGCACAGCTGGGCATTTCTTCTCATCAGCTCATAGGCTTCGGCATTGTGGCCTTTGTAGCGCATGACGATAGCGCTGTCGCGAAGCATCATGGCATAATTCATATTCATGGTGTCAGTACCCATACCCTGTGCCAGCCGGTAATAGGTGCTCATAGCCTCATCATACAGCCCTAGTGCCATCTGGGCAGGGAGAATCATGCGACGGGCACTGAACGTCTGTCCGTAGCCACTCTGATCGAACAGCGCCAGGTGCTCGCGTCCCTTCTGTGCATCTCCCATCGTGGCGTATGCGATAGCCATGAAGCCGTTTGCCTGTGCACGACAGAAGTCGAGATAGCGATCGCGATCGCTGGGATGTTCGTTCCACGACAGACGGTAGCTATCCTCGGCATATTCCTGCTGATGCTGCTCATAGTGCTCCAGACGGTCCAGAACGCGTTGTGCCAGAGGGGGTATCTCGTCATAGTGCCCCATATCGATGAGGACATCCATCTTGCGTTTTACAGCGATGACGAAGGCATCCATACGGTCTATACTACCCGGCTCGTCCAGCTGTTCGATACAATTGTCGAGCTTCGCTATACCCTCACTCGCTTGTCCCAGATGGGTCAATACCAGTCCTATCTCAGCCTCGGTGCGGAGCAATTCCACCTCATTGCCTTGTTTTCTGCAGAGGGCAGCCTTCTCCAATGACCACCGCAGGTATTCGTTGTCGTCGGCTTTGGAACGGCTGGCGGTAATAAGCAGGTTGATCACAGACTCAAGATTGGCAGGATTGTTCTTGACAGAGTCGTGTTGAAGCAAAGCCTCGCTGATGGCCAGGGCAGAGTCCTGACGCTGTCCCTCTAGCGACCTGCTATAGATAGTAGCCCGACAGAGCTGCTCATGAAATTCGTCGATATTGCCGAGGAGGAAGGCTGAGTCGAGCAAGACAAGTGCACGTTCAGGATGGGTGCCATAGGTAAGGAGTATCGTATCCTCCTGATAGGGGGTGTTGCCAATATCGGCATACTGCCTGGGGGATTTGCCTTTCTTCCCACAGCCAATGAGTATTAAGATTACCAGCAAACTGGAAACGACTGCAAATTTCTTAACCATCTCAGTAATAATGCATTGTTCAACAATTAGTGTCTGTCGCCTAAGGATAATGACTTCTTAGGAATTGCAAAGGTACACAAAAATTTCAAAAAATGCACGCAAGATGTCTCTTTTTTTTGCAAAGGTCTGTGCTCATAGCGGGATGACGGCTCACTCATAGCGGGATGACGGCTCACTCATAGTGAGATTACGGCTCACTCATAGTGAGATTACGGCTCACTCATAGTGGCATTACGGCTCGCTCCAAGTGGGATTACGGCTCACTCATAGTGAGATTACGGCTCACTCCAAGTGAGATTACGGCTCACTCCAAGTGAGATTACGGCTACTTGTATTTAGGATTGACGACACGTCGGGTTGTACTGATGGCTCCTGTGGGACATACCAGACGGCAGAGATGACAGCCTACACACTTCTTTCCTATGATTCGG
>JAIKWS010000130.1 GCA_024684515.1 Prevotella sp. | reverse complement strand
TACCCGTTGCCTTTCGCTGCTCCAAAAGTTAATTTTATTGACTTTTGTCGCGACTCGGCCAAACAAGCTAGCTTGATGGCTCTCGCTGCTCCAAAAGTTCCCCTAAGGGGAGGGGAGGGGAGCGCCATCCGGCCTGACACTATCCTTGTTTAGCGAGATTACAGATTGTTCATAAGGATTTCAACCACACAGGTCGAAAATTTTCGGGCTTTTCGGTTTTTCGGATTTTTTTCGGAATTAAAAAAAAACTTGTCGAGGGGCTTTGCTTTGTGAAAAAGAAAGAGGAAAAAGGGAAAAGGGGAAAAGGGGAAATATGACGTGTTTGCAACTGCAAGATTTTGGCATTTTGCAAAAGTGTTAAAGCCAAGGGTGCGTGACACTTGAATGATGGTCAATAATCCGAAGGTGCAAAAAAGACGATGAAAGATGACGGAGGTGCTGCACAGCAACATAAGGAACGGCAGCCGCCATGCGGCATTGCGGCCTCACCAGTAGTCTGTAAAGTCTCCCGACGGATGCTTACATGTTGTATTCAAAAAGGCTTCGCTATCCCTGCGATAGGGTGCCGATGGTGCTACACCAAAAGGATGATAGCCGTCGTAGGATGAGGTTTTGCACCTGTTTTTTCCCAATTCGGGCAGTTAGGTTAAAAAATAAGCTGGAAAATGCTTGCACTTCCATCTTTTTTGCTTACCTTTGCATGACGACTAAAAACATGCGATATAAAACAATGAAAAAGATTCTATTCATGTGTTCAATGGCTCTGCTCGGCATGAGCGTGCAGGCCAAGGTGCGGTTGCCCCATCTGATTGGTGACAACATGGTGATACAACAGCAGACGGACGTACGGCTATGGGGCTGGGACGAGCCTGGCAAGTCGGTGACGGTGACCACCTCGTGGAATAATGACGTGGTGACGGTGAAGACCGGCAAGGACGGCAAGTGGCTGGCGAAGGTCAGGAGCCCGAAGGCATCGTACGACCCGCTGACCATCACCTTTGACGATGGCGAGCAGACGACCATCAAGGATGTGCTCGCCGGTGAGGTATGGGTATGTGCAGGACAGTCGAACATGGAGATGCCGGTGAAGGGCTTCTGGGGCTGTCCGGTGAACAACTACAACCAGGTGGTGATCGATGCCAGGCAGCATGCCGGTGTCCACTCGGTGAAGATTCCGAGCATCATGCGCATGGAGCCCCAGGAGGATGCCCAGTGCGAATGGCGGGTGTGCAGTCCCTCGACGGTGAGCGAGTTCTCCGCCACAGGCTATTTCTTCGCCCGTACGATGCATGAGGCCCTCGACATCCCCATTGGTCTTATCGAGGCCAACAAGGGTGGCTCGCGTGTGGAGAGCTGGCTGACGAAGGAGAACCTGCAGAAATATACCAAGGAACCTACCGATTCGATGGGCATTGTGAACTTCAAACCAGAACAGGACTATCATCGGGCTATGCTCTGGGGCAACGGTACGTTTAATCCCATATTGAACTACACCGTGAAGGGCATCCTGTTCTATCAGGGATGCTCGAACGTCGGCGACCCCGGCAACCAGTATTCCGACCGTCTGAAACTGCTGGTGGAGCAGTGGCGTGGACAGTTCGGACTGGGAGAGATACCCTTCTATCTCGTGGAGATAGCTCCCTACCACTATGACGATGTGAATGCCGTGAATGGTGCCCTGCTCAGGGAACAGCAGTTCCGTGCCTCGCAGATCATCCCCAACAGCTCGCTGGTATGCACCAACGACCTGGTCTATCCCTACGAGACGACACAGATACATCCTGCACAGAAGCAGCAGGTGGGAGAGCGGCTGGCTTTTACGGCCCTGAACCGTGACTACGGCTTTGAGCAGGTGCTCTACAAGAGTTCGTCGTACAAGGATATGATGGTGAAAGACGGCAAGGTGTTCATCCATCTGCAGGACAACTATCATGCCGATGCCCCCTTTGAGATGATCGAGGGCTTCGAGGTGGCAGGCGACGACCGCCAGTTCTATCCCGCCACGGCCCGGCACTTCTGGCAGCCCGGTGGTGGCTACTGGGACGAGGCCATCATGATCAGCTCTCCGCAGGTGCCTCATCCTGTGGCCGTGCGCTACTGCTTCAGGAACTTCCAGCTGGGCAACGTGAAGAATGCCGCCAACCTGCCCCTCTTCCCCTTCCGCACGGATCAGTGGGAGTAGGAAAGGATGTGAGCCATCATGCCACTACAGGTGAGCCGTCATCCCGCTGCAGGTGGACTCAGGATGGATGATGGATGGGACGGCAGCGAGAGGGACTGCCATTTTATTAAGCAAACTCTGTAAGGATAGTGATAGTATGACGAAAGATATTCTGAGACTGGAGGAGCGAGTGGCTCAGTCGGTAGAGAACTTCATGGCTGGCTATGGCTGTTGCCAGAGTGTGGTGGCTGCCTTTGCCGATATCTATGGTCTTGACGACACGCAGGCCAAGAAGCTGGCCGCAGGCTTCGGAGGTGGTGTCGGCAGGCTGCGCATGATGTGCGGTGCCGTCTCGGGCATCGTGATGCTCGTAGGCCTGGACTGTGGACAGACAGAGGGCAGTGACCGCGAGGGCAAGTCGGCCTGTTATAAGGTGGTACAGGAACTGCTGGCACAGTCGCAGCAGGAGAATGGCAGTCTGATATGTGCTGAGATACTGGGGGTGAAAGGTCATGCGAAGGCCCACTCCAGCTATGTCGCCTCAGAACGTACAGCAGAATACTACAAGAGTCGTCCCTGTGCCGCAAAGGTGGAGAGTGCCGCACGTATCTTCGCCAACTACCTGAAAGGGAAGTATGGTGAGGGGTGAGACAGCTACCGCGGGTCGTCCCCCCGAGACAGGAAAGCAAAAACGATGGGCAGTAACAAAATGTTGCTGCCCATCATTAGTAGTTGGTTGTCGTGAGTATTACTTTCTGTTCAGAGCGAGGTCGATCTCGACGGCGATGGAAACGGTAGCACCCACCATGGGGTTGTTGCCAATGCCAAGGAAGCCCATCATCTCCACGTGAGCAGGAACAGACGAGCTACCAGCGAACTGAGCATCGGAGTGCATGCGTCCCAGTGTGTCGGTCATGCCGTAGCTGGCAGGACCGGCAGCCATGTTGTCGGGATGCAGGGTGCGACCGGTGCCGCCACCCGATGCTACAGAGAAGTAAGGCTTGCCAGCGAGCACACGTTCCTTCTTGTAGGTACCGGCCACGGGATGCTGGAAGCGAGTGGGGTTGGTAGAGTTGCCCGTGATGGAGACGTCAACATTCTCCATCCACAGGATGGCCACACCCTCGCGGACGTCGTCAGCACCATAGCACTTCACCTTGGCACGAGGACCATCGCTGTAAGGAGTCTCCTTGACAACCTTCACCTCGCCGGTGTAGTAGTCGAACTGTGTCTGTACATAGGTGAAGCCATTGATACGGCTGATGATCATAGCGGCATCCTTGCCCAGTCCGTTGAGGATGACACGCAGTGGCTTCTGACGCACCTTGTTGGCCTTCTCGGCAATCTTAATGGCACCCTCGGCAGCAGCGAAGCTCTCGTGTCCGGCCAGGAAAGCGAAGCACTCGGTCTCCTCGCGGAGCAGACGAGCAGCGAGGTTACCATGTCCGATACCCACCTTACGGTCGTCGGCCACCGAACCAGGAATGCAGAAGCTCTGCAGTCCGATACCGATAGCCTCGGCAGCCTCGGCAGCACTCTTCACACCCTTCTTGATGGCGATGGCAGCACCACAGACATAAGCCCACTTGGCATTCTCGAAGCAGATGCCCTGTGTCTCTTCACACATCTTGTAAGGATCGACACCAGCCTTGTCGCAAATCTCGTTAGCCTCTTCGATGCTATTGATCCCGTTCTCTTTCAGAGCAGCCAGTACCTGGTTGATACGACGCTCATAACTTTCGAATGATACTTTTCTAATCATAGTTCGGTTCCTCCTTTACTCTTTACGTGGGTCAATAACTTTCACAATTCCCTGCTCGGCAGTAGTCCGTCCGTAGGAGCCCGTGAACTTCTTCACAGCCTCGTTGGCATCCATGCCTCCCTTGATGGCTTCCATCATCTTGCCCAGGTGTACATACTCGTATCCACAGACCTGATCGTCCTTGTCGAGGAACTGCTTGGTGATGTATCCCTCGGTGAGCTCCAGATAGCGTGTCCCCTTGGCCACGGTGCCATAGAGGGTACCTGTCTGCGAACGTAGTCCCTTGCCGAGGTCTTCCAGTCCAGCACCGATGACTAGACCACCCTCGCTGAAGGCACTCTGAGTACGACCGTAGACGATCTGCAGGAAGAGCTCACGCATGGCCGTGTTGATGGCATCGCACACCAGGTCGGTGTTGAGAGCCTCGAGGATGGTCTTTCCAGGCAGGATCTCGCTGGCCATGGCAGCCGAGTGAGTCATACCCGGGCAGCCAATGGTCTCGACAAGAGCCTCCTGAATGACGCCATCCTTGACATTCAGGCTCAGTTTGCATGCACCCTGCTGAGGAGCACACCAACCGATACCATGGGTATAACCTGAGATGTCCTTGATTTCCTTTGCCTGGATCCACTTTCCCTCTTCAGGGATGGGAGCAGGACCGTGGTTGGGACCTTTGGCCACAACGCACATGTTTTCAACTTCTTTTGAATAAATCATAATCGTTCTATCGTTACAAAAAATGTTTGTTTTGATTTCGCGTGTGCAAAATTACAACATTTTTCCGATAATACCTAAAATTGATGGTAATATTTTGCTTCGTATTTGAAAATAATTATGTACCTTTGCAGCATAGAAATAAAAAAACAGCGAATCTATGAAACTAAGCGGAAGAAGAATGAGCTCGAATGTCGACGATCGTCGTGGCATGAGCAGTGGTACCAAGGCAGCCGCCGGTGGTGGCATCCTTGCTGTGATTATAGGTATTGTGATGTCGCTCATGGGTGGCGGCGGCAGTGGCGGTGGCATCGACCTGGGCCAGGTGATAGGAGCGGTGACGCAGGGTGGTGGCCTTGGTGACATCCTCGGTGGCAAGAAGGCAGAAGCCTCTTACGAGGGTGAGACCGATCCTACGAAGTTCTCGCCGGAAGAGCAGCATCTGGATACGATATGCCGTATCATCCTGGGCAGCACGGAGGACGTGTGGAAGCAGGTGTTCAAGGAGAACAACCTCGGCACCTATACCAATCCCACACTGGTGCTCTTTACCAATAGCGTGCAGTCGGCCTGTGGTAGTGCTACTGCCTCGGTAGGTCCTTTCTACTGCTCTGGCGACCAGAAGCTGTATATCGACCTGTCGTTCTTCACGGATATGAAGCGGCAGCTGGGTGTGGAAGGCAACGACTTTGCCTATGCCTATGTGATAGCCCATGAGATAGGTCATCATGTGGAATATCTGACGGGCACCCTGCAGAAAGCCCATCAGCAGATGAGCCAGCTCAGCAAGGCAAAGGCCAATCAGGTGAGTGTGCGTCTGGAGCTGCTGGCCGACTACTATGCCGGTGTGTGGGCCCACTATGAGGATAAGAACCACCACTCGATGGAGTATGGCGACCTGGAGCGAGGTCTGGAGCTGGCACAGAAGATTGGCGACGACTGGCTGCAGAAGCAGGCAACAGGACGGGCCGTTGAGGAGTCGTTCACCCATGGCACCAGTGCCCAGCGTAAACGCTGGCTGAACAAGGGCTTCCAGACGGGAGACATGAGAACGTCGACCTTCCAGATCACAAACTACGACGACCTGTAGGAGGGACGAGGGCCATGCGGGGGGAAACGGCATGGCACCGGAGGGAGGCCATGCGGGAGAAACGGCATGGCACCGGAGGAAACGACTATATGCGGAATGCGTTGAGTGCGTCAACGATCAGGGATACATCCCCATCGCTCAGAACAGGGCTGATGGGGATGCTCAGTTCTGACTGGTGGATATGCTCGGTGATGGGTAGTGAGAGATGGTGCCACTTATGGTAGCAAGGCTGCTGATGTGGCGGTATGGGGTAGTGGATAAGTGTCTCTATACCGTGTAGGCCAAGATGCTGCTGCAGCTGGTTGCGATGACGGCACAGCATGGGGAAGATGTGATAGACGTTGTTGTCGTCGGGCAATCGGCAAGGCAGGGTGATGAGAGGATTGCTGATGTTGTCGTAATAGTCGTTGGCAATCTGTTGTCGTCTGGCATTGTCGCTATCCAGGTGCTGCAGCTTGACATCGAGCATGGCAGCCTGCAGCTCGTCCAGTCTGCTGTTCCTGCCCTTGAACCGGAAATGGTATTTCCTTTCCGAACCGTAGTTGGCGATGCTTCTGATGGTTTCCTGTAGCTGGGAGTCGCAGGTCGTCACCGCTCCACCATCGCCAAGTGCCCCGAGGTTCTTGCCCGGATAGAAGCTGTGTGCGGCAGCATCACCGAGAGAACCAGTACGCTTGTGTCCATATCTGCATCCGTGTGCCTGCGCATTGTCCTCGACCAGTATCAGCTGATATTTCCTGCAGAGACAGGCTATGCGTTCCGTATAGGCACACCGTCCATAGAGATGCACCAGGAGTATGGACTTCGTTCTGGCCGTGATGTGGGATTCTATCATCGTGTCGTCGATCTCGAGCGTCTCCTCCCTGGGTTCTACAAGTACGGGCTTCAGTCCGTTTTCGGTCAGAGCAAGCATAGATGCGATAAAGGTGTTGGCGGGTACGATGACCTCGTCGCCAGCCTCCATGACCCCCATCTCTATATAGGCCCTGTATATTAATGTCAGGGCATCCAGTCCATTGGCCACCCCTATGCAGTAGTCGGTACCGATGTAGTCGGCATAGTGGTTCTCGAAGGTTTTGGTGGCCTTGCCCAGTAGGTACCATCCCCCCTCAATGACGCTATTGGCAGCCTTGCTGAGCTCGCTGGCATATTGGCCGTTGATGGCTTTCAGATCGAGAAACTTGATGCTCATGTCGGATTACTTGCTTGCGTTTGTCAGTTGATTGTAGATATTGCAGATGCCATTGGCGATATGTTCCCACGATCGACAGCCGCTGTGGAAGTCGTGCAGGATATGCTGCTGCATCTGCTCTCTCAGCATCTGGTCTTCAGCCAGTCTTATGATGGCATGAGCCAGCGAGCCACTATCCCGGGGTGGTACTATCAGCCCGTGGCGACGGTCTTCCACCATTTCCGGCAGTGCCCCCACACTAGTGGCAATGACCGGTTTGGCCAGAGCAAATGCCGACATGATGACCCCACTCTGGGTGGCATCAATATAGGGGCATACCACAAATAGCGACTGCAGGATGAATCCCTTTAGCTCTTCGTCGCTCAGATAGCGGTTGTGGAGAACGACAAAGCCTGCACTGGTATAGGGAGTGATGTCGAAATAGAGTCTCCCGCTGCCGGCAATGACCAGGCTCAGTTGTGGCAGCGACCGGTGTACCTGCTGCATGGCTTCGCAGAGAACGTCAACCCCCTTGTGACTGTTGATGCCACCGAAGAAGAGCACATAGCCTGACGAGTGGGGCAGGACGGGAGTGGTATCCTTCAGGTGCAGGTAGATGCTGAGTCGTGAATCGAACACACAGGTCTCCTGGAGCTTGTTCTGCTCGATGAAGGCAGCACGCTGAGCCTGGTTGAGCAGCATGAAATGAGGCACCAGACGGAAGGCAACCTTTCGGTGCAGACGATTCATGAAGTCCTGCTCGCTAGAGTGGGGGAGAGGGTCGTGGACGGTGAGCAGCATCTTCTTGTGCAGGGCATAGAGAGGGAAGGCCCCATAGCGCAAGGGCCAGGTGAAATGAATGAGGCTGCATTGTCTCTTGCGCAGGAACGACTTGAGCTTGCCTACGGCATGGAGGTTCTGGAAAGAGAAGTCGTGCAGGCCGGGCATGTTAAGCACATAGACCCTCGTGAGGTCGAGATAGGACGACAGATGGCCTAGTCCGGGATAGTCCGTAGCCGGATAGACACCACCCTTGTCTTTCAGCTGCTCTACGTGGATGAGGGTCCTGCACTTGTCTTTCTGCGTAAGCTGAAGGATATAGATGAGACCAGGCTCCCGCTGCTGGAGATAGTGGAGCAGGGGCAGGTCGCAGTCGGCAAAGTGGGGATAAGACAGATAGGCAATCGTTCTCATGGGCAGATGGTTTGCATGATGTCGTCCATCATCTGGTTGTATCGTTGCAGTTGTCTGTCGGCAAAGAGCTGGCATTGCCCGGAGTCGAACTTCTGGAGGCTCTCCATCACCGTGGCTGGCGAGGGCATCGGGAAGTGGCGTGAGGCACAGGCCGTGCAATGGGTCTCGTAGCCGGCAGCAGTCAGCAGATGCTTGATCTTGCTTGTGCTGTCGTCGACATAGAGACCATTCAGATGTGGCGTGCCGTAGTTGTCGAAGCTGTAGAAGGGATTGCTATTGTGTAGCGATACGACGATGGGGTGCATATTGTTCCCCACATACCCCTTGGAGTACTTGATCAAAGCGTACCAGTCGATGGGACTCAACGGATGTTGGATGGCCAAGGAGCATCTGCCGAAACAGTTGCATTGCGAGAACGGCAGCGACACGGTTGCCCATCCGATGTTTCCTGCCAGTGCCGCGAGCTCGTCCATCCAATGCTGCATGGCCTCTGCAGCCTTTGCCGACTGTACGACGGCAGGGTGGAAGCTGATGAGGATATAATCGTCGGGGAGGCTGTATCTTCTCATAATATCCCCTTTGCTGGGCAATAGCGTTGCCCCGTTCTGGTTGAAGGCAAAGACGGGGTCGGGAGTAACCGGAGGATTGCAGCTGCCCTTGGTGATATGGCAGAACATCTGCTGTGTCCATTCGTCACGTACGGAGACGTATGAAAAGCGGGACATGTTCTCACGCATAGCCATGCGTGTCTTCCGTGGGATGAGCCTGAAGGCAGAGTCTTGGTTGGCGGCAGACATCATCGCTACGGGGATAGGCTTCCTGAGCTTTGTCAGCCAGTCGGCCCAGAACGGATTGGGGAATAGTGTATCGCTGGTATAGTGGCGGAAGCCGATCATCGTCTTGCAAGGGAATACGAGCCCTTCCAGCCAGGGGTGATGCTGTGCTACTGCATCGCTGCCGATGATGACGGCTTCAATGCCATCGTTGCTAATGGCGGTGGCAACATCGTCGGTAGTACGGCAGAGGGCTGTCTCTTCCCAGATGTGCTGTCTCAGCTTCTGCTGCAGCTGGTACTGGGGGGCAGGTGTGGTGGCACGATAGAGCTCTTCCAGGTCATCAGGAATCCAGTTGATGACAACTGGCTGGTGATGATGGTTCTTGAGATACATATACGTTGACAGCAACTGCAGGGTAGCTCCGAAGTTGCAGGCAGAATGATAAGCCAGTAGTCCTACTTTCATATAGAGATAACGAAGGAATGTGGATGATTATTGTGTCTTTATCTCCTTAAAAAGCAGTCGTGCCCCATAGAGGTGCCATTGTGTGGCCGGACTGTCCCAGGCCCGTGTCGTCAGTAGGTTGCAGCGGTTGCGATGGTCAAATCCTCCGCCATTGACGAGTATGCAGAGCCCCTCACCGATATAATAGTAAGCCCCGAAAGCATTTCTGCTCGTCATCGACCTGTCGTAGCCACAGCCCAGGGAGATGCCCCGTGTGTCGCTGTCGGGCATGAGTGCCGATACCCAGCAGTTCACACCCTTCTCATCCTCCATCCTGCCGTTGTCGGTATTGACGTCAAGTGGCTTGCCGTATGGCTTGTACATGCCGTCGTGTGTGGCAAACTGATAGTGGCTCATGTCGCTGCAGACATAGAGCTGGCGGTTGTACAAGGTGACATCGGGCAGGAAGTGCCACAGATTGCCCACGATGTTTTCCATCCATCTGTAGCGCATGGGGTTTCGCTCTCTGGGCAGGAACTCCCTTTCCAGCATGTTGGCCCGTCCCATATAGCTGAGATGGGGTGCTGAGCAGGTCTCTGTCCAGTTGGTGGTCTGTCCGCAGTTGCCGATGAAGCAGTCGGTCGTGATGTCGATGGGTGGTCCGTCGAAGGTATAGACGGTAGTGCCGTTCCTGTTCTTGATCATCGTCACATGGGCAAAGGTGAGGATGTTCCGCTGGTTGCTGTCACAGATACAAATGGCACTACCCTCCGTAATCATCTCGTAGGGCTGTCGTCGGCAGGTGATGCTGTTGGTATTCTTCTGATACCATTGTGAATAGAAGAAGCGTTCCTTGTCCCAGACCTTCTCGATGGGCTGTCGGTAGTCGGCGATGCCATGTCCGAACACGACTCCTGTATTCCTGCATCCGAACTCTACTGCGATGAGAGTGAAGAGCATGTCGACGGTTCGCATGTCGTAGAGGGTGTATTGCGGTCCACGTCTGCGGGCACCATCGAGGAATCGCTGTGCCGTCAGGTTGGAGGTGGGGATGACATTGGCTTTGGAGTAGAGCAGGCTATCGGAATCCATATATCCCTCGAAGGCAGAGACATAGACAGCATCCAGCAGCTGTCCGTTCTCCACGAAAGCAGGGTGGGGGGTCTTGCCCTCTTTGCTGACGACCCTGTATTCGTAGCCGTCTTCCTGGTATCTCTCTACATAGAATCGTGGTATTCGCACAAAGACATCACCGTTGGTGCCGTCGATTCTGAAATTCGGACTGTCGTCGTAGGTGATGGTTGTCGTTCCGTCGTGGCACTTGATGTTGCATCTGCGTATCTGGCTCCAGGGGTATATCTGGTCGAAGTCCGAGTGTCCTGCCGACTTCCCCACCCCGAAGCGTGCCCTCAGTCCTACGGCATCAAAGCATCGCTCGCCCAGATCATTCGGATTGTCAATCTGCCATCTCACCCCGTAGCGGCTGCCTATCGTGTCGTGGATGTCCCTCTCCTCCCATGGTGCCATGGGCTCTTCGTTCAGTGCATCGTCAAAACTGTCGTTGATGCATGCTGTCAGGAAGAGTATCGGTAGGAGGAGGTGCAGGAGTTTCATACGATATGTATTCTACTGTACGGCATGTATTGCAGGTCTTTTTCCTTACGTTCGCCAATCTTCCTGGCAGGTATTCCTCCTACCACGGTGAACGGCTCTACATCTTTTGTTACGACGGCTCCGGAAGCCACCACGGCTCCCCTGCCTATTTTCACGCCAGGCATGATGATGGCGCGAGAGCATACCCAGGCATAGTCGTCTATGACCGTTGGTGCTCCCTTCCCCCTGAAATCCTTGCTGTTCATGTCGTGGTGCAGGGTCCAGATAATGGCTTCGTAGGCAATGGTCACATTGTCGTGTATCTCCAGTCCCTTGCGGGCATCGAGCAGCACCCTGGGACCAATGCTGCATCCCCGTCCTATGGTGAGCAGGCTGGGCTGGCGGATGTCGACAGAGGCAAACATCGACACCTTAGGTGCTATCCGTGCTCCCATCATCCTGTAGCATGCCTTTCTAAGTGTGTGAGAGGGTAGGTGTCTGATGATGGCGGGTATGAGATAGCCTAGCGACAGCTTCCACGAGTAGTATATCTCCTTGAGCTTTTCTTTCATTTCTTCCTTGCCTTTTGAATCATGTTCTTCAGATATGTCCGTTCACCGTGGGTGCAGACAAGATAGTAGGATAGCGGTACAAACAGCACCGCATCGAGGGTCAGGACCACCAGTAGCCTGCCCAGCGATGGCTCCATCAGTAGTGTACATCCCCAGAGCACGATGCCTATGATGGCTATCAGCAGCAGGTTGGGCAGTATGGTGCGTTTCAGGTAGAGCATCAGGGGGATGGCCTTCATCTGCCGGGCAAAGATGAATCGTATTGCCACAGCCACCACTTCGGTGATACATGCCACCCAGAGCACCCATTCCGGTGACCCGTGGCGGCTCATGATGACATAGGCGAGGGGTAGGGTGCTGAGCAGGGCGATGCTGACGGTAATGGCGTACCATTTGATGTGTCCTGTCGACTGTACCAGCGACATCAGACCTGCCGATGCCTGGGTGATGAGCGAGAGGATGATGACGGCCCGTGTGAAGGCAATGCTGTGCTCGGGGATGTCGCCAAGCCAGAGGTGGTAGATGTATGGCAGTTCAAGGTACAGGGGCAGGGCTATCACGCTCAGGGTGAGCATGGAGTATTTCGTCAGTGCATACGTCAGGTCCATCTGCCGGCTGGCATCATGAGTGCCCTCACTCTCCATCAGTTGGGGGTTGATGCTCTTCTGGATGGTGGTGGAGAAGTAGCCCATCACACCATTCACCTGGATGGCGATGCCATAGGCAGCATTGATGATGGTACCGAGAAAGTGGTTGAGGATAATGGCGAGTCCTTGTATCCTGCCTACTACCGCCAGGGCAGAGAGCATGTTCCAGCCGGCAAAGCCGAAGATCTCGGAGAAGAGGGCCTTGTTGCGGCACGACCTGAGGCTGATATGCAGTTGCGGATAGCTACGGTGGCAATAGTATAGCTTGCCCAGAAACAGCAGGACGGCGATGAGGGCCATGCCCATGCCGTAGACGGGCAGACGTCCTGTGGCCAGCAGGGCCAGCGACAGGGCAAGTGCGAGCTTCAGCACGGCCTCGGCTATACCCATCAGGGAGAAGAACAGCATGTTCTCATAGGCGTTCAGCACGGCATCCAGGGGGACGGTCATGATGGTGAAGAACATGCTGGCTGCCATACAATGGAGCAGCAGGTAGGCGGTGCCTACTTGTTCGGGTGGGATATTCAGGATGTGGAGCGAGAATAGCAGGGGTGATAGCAACTCTATCAGAATGACAACGCCAGCTCCAAGCAGCACATGCAGCAGGATGCTTTGGTTATAGACCTGCAGGAGCTTCTCGGGGCTATGCTCGCCAATGGTCACCGACAGATAACGCTGGGTAGACAACGTCATGGCTCCGTTCATGAATGCCAGCAGGGCGATGATGCCGGCTATGAGATTGTACAGACCGTAGTCTCTTTCTCCCAGGGCATGTAGTACCAGGGGGATGGTATACAGCGAGATGGCCATGCAAATGATGATCTTTGCATAGAGTACCACCGTGTTGAATATGATCCTATTCGTAGCCTGCATCCTCGCGTTGATAGTTGCCGATAATGTATGCGAACGATAGCATGAAGAGACTGCCCCAGAAGTAGATGATGATATGCGAGATCATCGACTGGATGACGTAGATCACCATGAGCATGGTCATGGCGGGGGCATAGGCAGACTTGGCTGCAAGCATCTTCAGGGTGTAGTAGCATACCGAGAGGAAGGCACACACATAGAGCCCCAGTCCTATCAGGCCATAGTCGTATAAGATTTCTAGAAAGTCGTTGTGGGCAGAGAGGCTCATGGGCGAGTTGGGCAATACCATGTTATAGCCCTGCCCGACAAGCAGGCTGCCGGCATCCAGACGTGAGATGAGCTTGCCTGTCATCTCCCATACCACCAGACGGCCACTGCCGTTGTCGTTGCCTATGTTCTCGAAACGTTCCATCACACTGTTCTCACCCATCGATGCAAAGACCACGAACAGCGTTATGAAGAGGACGAGAATCGCGATGACACCCAGTATGGCAGCAGGACTTAGCTTCTTCTTCACATATTGGTTGACTATGATATATGCCATGAAGGCCAGCACGAATGCCACGACACCCGAGCGTTTCAGCGACGAGATGATGACGATGGCCACTACCAGCGTGGCTACGATGCGTACGGTCTTCGACTTGCAGAGGAAGACCAGAGGCAGCATGTAGAGGGTGAAGTACGAGGCGGTAAGTCCGAAGTTGTCGTCGGCAAACAGGTTGACGAAGCTGAATACCATGACATATTGTATGACCAGCATGGCCAGCATCACGCAGAACATGATGTGATGCCACTTGTGGCTGCCGCCATAGCGCACCGTGTTGTAGGTGGAGAGCAGCACCAGTAGCGGGAGTGTTATCAGCATCAGGTTGTAGGCCATGCTCTCCTGTTCCGACATCACCGTTGGGAAGACCGTCCACAGGAAGAAGATGGCATAGAAGATGATAGGAGCCGAGGGCTTGTAGATATTGTATCCCGGCAGGTTGAGCTTCAACAGCGACCCCAGCCATGCTACATAGGCCAGTGCCAGCATATAGCGGCCTGTCGCTCCCAGGTCGGTAGCCTCCATCATGCGCATATCAAAGCATGCTGTAACAGCCAGTATGAACAGCATGCTTAGGAAGAAGAGGCGTACGGCAAGGGAGGTCGATATTTTCATTCTTTCGTCTTATCGTCCTTCATGATGATCCTGCCTGCCGTGACTAGACTGGCCAGGATCAGCATCACAGCTACGAAAATCATTCGCTTCGGACCGGCAGGCTTCACCGGGATGGAGGCTCCTTGCAGTAGTGTGAACGACGGGGTGCGTTGCTGCAGTTTGGCCATCGATGCCTGCAGCTGGGTGTTATAGGCGGTGTAGTTGCTGTATTTCAGCTGCATGTCGTTCTCCAGGTCGGTCTTCTTCGAGTTGACATTCTCCAGAACGCTATAGGCATGCGAGTCGGAGTAGTCGGCAAAGCGGATGCGGGCCTGGTCGTACTCCTGTTTCGACTCTGCCACCAGTTGACGGTAATAGTCCACGTCGATGCGGGCCTTACGTGTGCGGTATTCGATGATGAAGTCCTGGAGCTTGATGCGGATGGAGTCGGCTATCGTGGCGCAGATGCGGGGATCCTGATCCGTTACCGTTATCGTTATCAGGCTGGTCTTGCGGTCTATGGCACAGCCAATCCTGTCTTTGATGAAATCGGCAATCTTGCTCTGGCGTTTCGACAGGTTCAGCGGGTTGACGATGCTGTCGCTGCTGCCGCCCGTGTCGTCGTCCTTGGGGAAGATGGACTTGATACCCTCGATGATGCCTCCCCACCATGCGCTTTTCTGATGCTTGTCCAGATAGTTGTAGTAGCTGGTCTTCAGCGTCTTGTCCTGTGTCTCGACAGTCATGGGAAACAGCAGGGAGATGAAGTCGTTGGTACCTAGCAGCTCGGGGTATAGCTCTGGCGAGATGGCATCGCTGGTGGCCATGGTGCCGAGGTCGATGCCGAACGATGATGCCAGGCTGCCCAGCGACCCTTCGCTCATGCCGTTGTCAATCTCGGGGGCTAGTTTGATCTCTGACGTGTAGTAGCGGGGCAGGCTGACGATATAGGCACTGGCTACGATGAAGGTGATGACCCATACCTTGAGGAAGGTCTTCTTCCTGGCCCACAGCTTGTGGAACATCCGTCCTAGGTCTATGGTTTCGTTTGTCTTTTCTTCTTTCATGTTGCTTCTGAATCGTAATTGACCGTTACTCTTATTTTAGCAGATTGACCAGCGTGGCTATCATCGTGGCGATAGAGGCTGTCGTAGAGCCGATAGTCAGCACCTCGGCCGTCGACATCTTCTTGCCCCTCATCTTCGTGGGCACCACAATCTCGCAGCCTGGCATCGGCTTGTTCTTCCTGTCGGCCTTGGCCACATTGCCGTTCATATATATAATGTAGGTCTGGCTCTTGCGGGCGTTGTCGCTGAATCCACCTGCCTGGTTGATATAGTAGTGCAGACTCTTACCTTCTACAAAGCTGGTCGTGTTGGGATACATCACCTCACCGTTGATCTTCACCGTTCCCGAATACTCTGGCACGATGATGCGGTCACCCTCGCGAAGCACGATGTCGGCATCGCTACCGGGATTGGCCATGGCCTTGTCCAGCTCGATGCCCACGGGATAGGTGGAGCCCATGTCGAGCTTCGTCAGGTCGATAGAGTCCTTGGAGCTCGAGCGCTTGGCGGCTTCGCGTAGTGCTTCCTGTCGGGCCAGCTCCTCTGCGGTACGCTGACGCAGCAGACGGGCACCGGGAGAGTAGGCCGTCTTGGTCAGGCCTCCGGCCTTCTTGATGATTTCGCTCAGGCGCTCGCTCTTCTTGGTCAGCGTGTAGGTACCGTCAAACAATACCTCGCCTTCTACCGTCACGTTCTGCTGTGGTGAGTAGCCAGGGCTCTTGCGGACATATACCTCGTCGTAGGGCTGCAGCTTGAAGCTCTCGTCGCCATCGACGACAAAGCCTTCCTTCATGGCGAAGCTGAAATACTGAGCTATTGTGTCCTGCGAGGTCGAGGCATAGGGGTTGGAGATACGTCGCGACACGTCAACCTTGACCATCGAGGCGGCATCGGTAGGACCACCGGCCTGCATGACGAAGTCCTCAATGGTCTCGTTGGAAGCATAGCGGTAGAGGCCGGGATACTGCACCTCGCCATGGATGGTCAGCGTGGGCAGCTCGATGGATTCCTTACGGCTCGGGATAAAGAGCACGTCCTCGTTGCGTAGGGGGATGTCGGCGATACTGTCTTTCATGATGCCTGCTATGTCTACCGACAGCACCTCCAGGGTACGGTCGTGCTTCATGCGGTGCATCACGCCACGTCCTGTGAAGGCTTCCTCGGTGATGCCTCCTGCCGCGTTGATAAGCGAGCGGATGGAGTTGATCTTGTCGCCAATCTCATACTGACCGGCATGGAACACGGCTCCTTTGACTTCTGCCATGTTCTGGAAGCGCTCCATGATCGAGTCTACGAATATGGAGTCGCCATCCATCATGCCGAACGTTGAGAAGTTGAACTCGTCAACGGTATGTACGGAATACAGGACCCCCGACTTGCGGGTCACGCGGACCGACTCCTTATGGGCATCGCTGGCGAAGCCACCAGTGTATTTCAGTAGGGCTGCCAGGCTCTCGCCGTTCTTCATCTCGTACAACATCGGACGCTTCACTCTGCCGGCGGCATTTACCAGACAGTCGTATGCCCCGACGATAATCACGTCGTTGTCGGTCAGCTTTACATTGCCGGTTGCCTTGCCGTTTAGGATATAGTCGTAGATGTCGACGGTAGAGATGAGCCGGTTGTTGCGAAACACCTGTATGTTGCGCAGGGTGCCGATATCGTTGACGCCACCTGCCATGTATAGGGCATTGAAGGCAGTAGAGAAAGCCGACAGCGTGTAGGTGCCGGGGTAGTTCACCTCGCCCATCACGTTCACCAGGATGGTGCGTGTCTGCCCTACCGACAGGCGTATGCTGCTGTCGCTATAGCGTGTTGCCAGCTGCGAGCGCAGACGGGCATTGGCCTGGTCTACGGTCAGACCGCTCAGCTGTACGGGACCGAAGCCCTCGATGGTGACATAGCCGTCGGGAGAGATGGTGGCATCTATACTCTGCTGAGAGGCGCCATAGATCTCGATGACCACGGCATCGCCGGGACCGAGACGGTAGTCGGCGGGAGTGGCGATGTTCATGTTGGGCTCAAAGCTCATCGCCTCGTTGTTGAAGATGTCATGGCCGAATATCTTGCTCTTCTCCTTCATCTGCTCTTCCAGCAGCTGTTCCAGCCAGGCGATGGAGTCGACAGGCAGGATGCCGCCTAGCTCTGCTTGCATCTGCAGGAATTCCGGGTCGTTCTCATCATAGGTCTGCCCGTCCATGTTCTGTCGGATCATAAAGTTGCCCTGGCCAGTGCCCTGGTTGTTCCTGTTGTATCTGTTGTTCCTGGTCGTACCCGTCGTGGTACGGCGCTGCTGCCCGTTGTTCCTTCTGATACGGTTGTCGCCGGCTCGCGTGTTCTCCTCCTGCAGGGTTCCTAGCCCTGTCTGGTTGGTCTGGCGCTCATACTTGCGTCTTACGCGCTGCAACTGCTGTATGTCTACGCCACGTTGCATGAGTTTGGTCACGATCTCGTTCTGAGGAGTTCCTTTCTCGTTCTCCTGCATGATGAATGAAGCTATCTGCTGGTCGGTCATTCCCGATTGTGCCAATGACAATGTTGCTGACAGCAGCACAAAAGCAATTGACAATAAACCTCTTTTCATATTCATGATTGGTTGTTGATAATACTTATTAAACTCTATTTTATGCAAATTATTGCAAAAGATTGGGCAAAGGTACGAAAAAAACTTGGATTATCTTTTGTTAGAGAGAAAAAAGTTACTAACTTTGCACCGCAATACCGGAAATCGGTCTTTTGCTACATCTGGGGTTGACTGGATTTGACGGCGAGACGAGATGGTATGTAAGCACGAGGAGCTGGGCTATGGGAGGCTCCTAAATCTCTTCTGTAGGAAATTTAATTGGCAACAATGAGTATGCTCTCGCTGCTTAATCGAAGTACAGTAGATTACTAGCTTAATTCTCTTACTAGGTAGGAGAACGAGACGTCGCTCCAAGGATGTTGTTCCGAATCTGAGGAACTAGCGGCGCAGGAAAATCGGAAATAGTTGCAGTAGGCCTCGATGCTGTAATGAAACTTTAGAGGATAAGGCACTGGTTGGTGGTCCTGGTCTTGCTAGTGCACGAAAATGAAGTCAGGAATAAGCGTGTAGAAAGCGTATGGTTTCCTCGTGCGGACGAGGGTTCGACTCCCTCCAGCTCCACTGATATATACTGATTTTTAGTATTTTACAGAAAGACCTCCCCCAAAACCTCCCCCTAACAATTCGGTTGTGGGGGAGGTCTTGTTTTTGTTAGAATGAACTATTGTTTTTATGAGGGTTTTTGATATGCTCTTAAAAATCGTTATATAATTACATGAGAACTTTCATAATTCAAATTTATTTCTTACCTTTGCACTCGTTATCATGGGGGTGACTGGATTTGACGGCAAGCCGAAATGGTACGCAAGCATGTGGAGTGAAGACTGTGTTCTCTTAAATCAAGTCGGTCGAAAAATTAATTGGCAACAATGAGTATGCTCTCGCTGCCTAATCGAAGTACAGTAGATTGAGGCTCAATTCCGTCACAAGGTGACAGGACGAGACGTCGCTCCGAGGATGTTGTTCCGAATCCAAAGATTAAGCGGCGCAGGTAAAATCGGAAATAGTCAGGTTGATCCTCGACAATCTGGTGAAATTTTAGAGGATAAGGATGCAGTTGGTGGCTCAGGTCTTGCTGCATCACGAAAATGAAGGCTGAGATAAGCATGTAGAAAACGTATGGTTTCCTTGTGCGGACCGGAGTTCGATTCTCCGCACTTCCACCGAAACGAACCGAGTAATGTTGGAATTGCATTATTCGGTTTAGTCATTTTTATATATTTGTTTATTGACGAGTCCTTTTTGTTTAGTCGTTTTAGCGAGACTTCCTTATCATTCGTACTCAATGTAATTTTGCAAAAAAATAGCAGAGCAATGAGTAAGAAAAAAGAAATCGTTAAGTTGGTAATAGAACAACTTTTAAACTGCAATGCAAGAATCGCAGAAGCACTCGAAGTGTTGTATGAGGATGAAGATAATTCTCCAAAACAAGAAATGGCAATGGTTAAACTGAACGAGAATCGGCAGCTCAAAGGGTTGGCGGGTATTGCTGAAATTTTCAGTTGCTCTATAGCCACTGCTTCCAGAATAAAAAAGAGTGGCATAATAGACCCTGCTATATCCCAAATTGGCAGAACATTTGTCGTTGATGAAGCAAAGGCATTAGAACTTGCAAAACTGAACAAAAAGAAAAATCGTTCTATAGGGAGAAAACATATATAGGCAGCTATTTTGTCTTAGATGAATCAACATTCACAAAGCCACATTCGAGTAACAAGTCCCGGATCTTGTCACTCACATCCTTGGGGCATTTATTGACATAAGTCTTGTTCGCGTCATTTTTTATACCTGGGAAGAAGAACTTGTTTAATGTCTTTGGGCTGGGTGCATCTTTGTGTGTTCTATAGAGCATATCCAACAGAATAGCATATTCATAGTTAGAGCCTAACCAACCTATGACATTCAAGTCGCTTCCCATTTCAAATGATGGTAGGAAACCAGAAAACCTATAAACAAACAAATTCTCAGGGGTCAACTTGTCAATAAGCCCATACTCAATAAGTTTCTTATATAATTGTCTCAGAGAATAATCAAGCCGTTTTTTAGTACCTGTCGCAACCTTTGTTGCAGGTATTTTCCTATACCAATCTTTATGTGAGATTTCTGTATCTTCTTTCGGTTCTGGCCAAGCAGATGATATTTGAGTAGTATCAAACAGAGGGATAATGCCTTTATTGTCACAATACTCTTTGTACTTGTCGGCGAACATTCCTCCATATTCGTGTGCTTGCAAGTATTTGATGAGTTTAGCGATATTGACCGGGCTTGAACATATCTTGCTCAATCTCTCGCCAAATAAATAATCGTTCCTATGGACTGAATATAATGCCCAATAGGTAAGAAAGCAACAGAGAACCATTGCTTTCACCTTTATGCTCTCGTCCTTGTTGTCAAGATAACGAGCATGAAGTATCATAATAAGTGAAAGAGCATCCCCCATGTCTTTATAGCAACTTTGCCATAAATCATAGTCCCCCTTAAATTCCTCTACCACTTGCTTAAACGAATGGAATAGAACCAAGGATGACACATCCTCCAGAGACTTCTTATCGTAATCTTTATACTGCTTCTCAATTTTCGCTGCTATAGAGTATGACAGAATCAGCTTTATTTCTTTCTCTTTTTGAGGATATTGTTTAATCAGTTCATCAAACTTCTTATTATCCTTCAAAAGTTCTATTGCTGCCACTTTCTCTTCCTCAGAACTTGTATATGCTGTCAGGAATTGAGCCAAGTAATTCTCACTCTCAGCAAGATCTTCGTATAAAGAGCCTTCAGGCATAGGAGATTTCCCATCTTTCATCATCATGGAATTGGTTGCAAGCATGACTAGCATACCAATATCCATCTTTTCTACTTGTTCGATGGCTGTTCTTAATGGATCTGGTCTCCCGATTATAGCAGTAACGGCCTCAATCATCATAAATATTCTTTCTTCATTGGTTTCAAAGACAACGGGCTTGCCGCTTTTCTTCTGCTTATCAACGAAAAAAGTAATATGGTCACATATCGTTTCCAAGTATTCTACAGTAAACAATTCAGACATTAAATCCAGAGCTTTCAAAAGTTCGGGATCGCCAGGAATAATATGATTCTGAATACTTGAAGCCATACTTTCTGAATTTGGCTACAAAATTACAAAAAATATATCAAATCTCTCGTATTTATTCTATTTGCCATCATTTTTTATCGTTTTTTAGTGCTGTCTTGTGACTATCTTTAGTGAAAGAGCCATTTTTATTTAGTGTTTTGAAAACTTTATTTAGTGTGTTTAGCGGAAAAACTGCACCCTAAATATTCATTGTACCTTTGCATTGTCAAAAAGAAAAATGGAATTATAAACTCATAAAACTATGTGTAAAGTAGGCAATAAAAGGTCGCGTCGGGTTAGCAACTATCGCAGCCGTCAGTATGTCAACCACTACAACAACAAGTGGAATGTTGAGGTAAAGCCCTATGAGGTTGTTGAGGAAGCACCTATCGAGACTGTCATTGAGGTCATCGGCGAAGAGACCATGACTGAGAAGGAACAGAGCGTATATGTCGAAACCATTAACAACGGTGTCAATCCCGAAGCTGAATGGACGTTCTGGAAGTATGCAGCCATCTTTGCAGGGATAGGACTTGGTCTGTTTCTGTTGGGAAGTAAAGATTAACAAGTAAGTATAACATCAAAATTGAAGGATTATGAAGAACTTAAAGAACCCAACCTCCATTGAGGTTCGTAACGAGGGAAACAATGTTGTCGCAGATACCTTTGGAATAAGCGACTTAGTAACCAACATCTATCAAGCTCAAATCGAGTATGCTGAAAAGACATACAGATTTTTGGGTGTTGACTCCATCAAGATTCGTAAACAGTACGAGAGAGACCTTCAGACACTCCGAGACCTGTGTGCCAAGAACAAGATAAACCTTGTTGCACAACAGCGTTATTTCAGTTCCCGCAAGTATGACGAGTGCATAGCTTACATCATCTACAGCGTTGAGCGTGATACTCTCTTCACAATTTCACGAAGCACGGCTGAATGGTACACACCAGAGGAATTCTTGGAGCAGTACGACTATAATAACGTCGTTGAGGACTACTTCATTGATTCAGAGGTTGGGGTTGGTCACTACGACAAGGAAAATGATATTGTCAGCGTACATAACTTTGGAGCTATCAACTGTATTCCTGGTGCCCTCTTTGACTTCCTGACAGACCGCATTCTCATTCAGTCACACTTGGAGGACTATGTAGATGACGAAAGAGCAGACATAGAGTAAATAGTCCTGACCTCTCCCCAACAAACAGATTACAAACAATTTCCAATATTATATATATGAATAAGAATCAGAAAAAAACAGCCGAGGTGAAGAAAGTAGCCAAGGCAGAGAAAAAGAACGTCCTCATTAACGAGGCAGAGGTTAAACAGTTTATCGACAATCGTCCTTTTGATGATGTTGTCCGTCAGTTCGCTCAGAAGGAATGGGATGGCCAACCTCTTGTTGAGGACATGGTGTATCATTTGAAGAAACTGGCTGGTCTGAAGGTGGCCATCATCAAAGACAACCGCCGGACATGGAAACGTGGTGTGAAGATGATGTTGGCTTGCATGGTTAACGGAATGACCACACCTGCAATTCTGGTTCTGGCCAAGCTGGTCTATGATTGGGGGCTTCCCCTCATAGATCCGACATCTGGCAGGGAACTCACGCCCGAAGAACTGGATGGGTACTACTGCGTGATGGAGGGACATGGTCGTCTCGATGGATGGGTGAACTCTCTCGTCTACACCTCGAAGCATGGTGGTGAGCCGTTTGACTTCCATTTCGTCTACAAAGAGTATGCTACCCCAGAAGACTTCGGCAAGGCTTATGTCTCTACCAACGCTGACATGACCCGAACAACTACCAAGGACCAACTCAACATTGCTGGCGCACGTTCCAAGAATCCACTCGTGAAGTCATATCTTAGTAAGATTAAGAACGATTCCACTATTGCCAAGGCTTCATATTTCTGGACTTTTGGCAAGGAACTGACCAAAGAGGAAGTGAAGAAGTTGATTAACGACACTCCAGATGCTCCCACATTCGACCCCAACTTGATAGAAGCACTTACTTTGTGCTATGAGAGTTTCAAAGCACGCTTCTCTTTCAAGGGTTCAGAGGCAGTGTATCGTGGTGTGTCAGCCGCTCAATGGTGTGCTAATCAGATAAACCAGGCAGAAAACAAGGTGGATGTTGCTGCGACTATTTGTGATAAGGTACAGGCCATTGATGATAGCATTTACTCTCCTATCATCACTGCCAGGACAAATAACAAGAAGCATGAGACGCGAGACCAGATTATCAAAGACAACCTCGACAAAATGATGAAAGCAGCATAATTACTAACCAGAGGGTGCTGTCTCTAACACAGGCGGCACTTTCATAAAACCAAATTTAATTATGGAACAAAAACTTTCCAAAACGCCCACAACCACGGGCAAGTTCTTAACCCCTAAGAAGGCCATTGGCTTCACTATCATTGGCTTGGTATGCACGGCTGGTGTGCTGTATGTCGTAAAGCACAAAAAGCCACAAACACAGAAACCCTCCATTGTACGAGAGGTGAAGTATGTGTTCTTCTCAACTGATAGCAAACCTGTAACCCTCACAGAGCAAGACGTGTTCGATGTCAAGCAGAAATATGAGGATGGTGTTCTTCCTACTGCTATCGCCGACGAGTACAACATGAACGCAGTTATGGTCTGCCGTATCATAAACAGTATCAAGGCACTTTAATTACTAACTTGGGAGGGGGCTTGACTGTCCTCTCCCACAAAACAAGAAAATAAAATGAAAAAGACAACGATTGACAAGTTGATTGAATCAGGGCGTAGTGCTGCCGTAGTAGCAGGTGCTGGCTATGGAGCCTCGAAAGTAATTGATTCGATTTCAAAAGCGGGTGACAAAGACTCCAAATCCATTCGGAAGAGTGGTTGGATTGCACTGGGGCTAGCTGCTATAGTGAGTGCAGCCATTGGTATCTTCAACTGGTGCAAGAAGCGTAATGAGAGCAAGGCATACAGAGACGGACGTGACGTAGACGGAGATTTGTATGAAAGGCAGCGTCGCGCAGATGGTGAACTTTACACTATTCAGAAACAGGCTGATATGAGAGAAATCCAAGTCAAGGCCGCTGTTGGAATGTACCGTAAGCCGAAGTTTGAGGACGATGCAGAGTCAGGTTCTGATGACGGCTCTGAGGATGATGACGATGGAACGGAAGAGGACAGAACTACCTGGTTGGAGAAATTCAAGGCTAACTTCACCATGCCTACACTACCGCCGTTCATGGATCGTATCATGCAAGGTGTTCCAGCAGGGTATGAAGAGGCCATGTTGCTTCATCTATGCTCAATGCTTGGTGCCATGTGCTTTTCCAAGGTCAGGGCTTTATACTCTGATGGAATCGTTCATGCTGCCAACTTACAAGTGGTTGTCGAGGGCAACTGGGGTACAGGAAAGGCTAAGTTTGAGCAACTGTTCAAGGCTCTCTTTAGTCGTATTATTGAACGCAGCATCGAAAAGATTGACATTATGGGCGACCCAGAGAACGATGACCACTTCATTGTTCAGACAACTGGTATTGGCACGTCGATGGCCAAGTATGTAGACATTCTCGCAGAGAATCAAGACTGCCACATGTATATATTCAACAGCGAGGTAAGGGCATTGTTCTACGACCTCAAAAAAGGCAATGGTCTGAACTTCGACTTCTTGCGCAAGGCTTTCGAGAACGGTGATGTCTGCCGCAACAACAAGGCTAAGAACAGCAAGAATGGTATCTTCCCCATCTTCTTAAACTACACCTTTACTGGAACACCTCACGACATTAATACATCATTTAAGAAAGAGCTTGAAGGTGGCACTCTCTCACGCATAGCTTGGACTTGCATACCCGAAGCAGGGCGTTATCCTGGTGTCCTTCGTCTGCCTGAAGGGAAAGAAATGGCAACCCTAAAGGCACAGATTGATAATTGGACTAGAACTTACTGCTATTATCACGACCCTGATGATGGTGACGAGGCAGTTGACGAAACGCTCATTGACCTCGATTATGTCTGCAAGGAGTTGGACGCTTGGAATGACCGCCAATATGAGTTGTCCGTTGCAGAGAACAATCCAGCCCGTAAGGATGTGCGCATGAGAATGGCCGCTATTGCCTTTCATTGCGCAATAGTCCTGCACATGCTCTACGATAACCCAGCACCTGCAAACTGGCAGAAGCGTAAGCAGGTTGTTGACCTTACTCTGTTCATTGCTGACTACTGCATCGAGCGATTCCTTCACAAATTCGGCAAGGATCAGAACATTCAGCGCAAACTCAACCAGGAAGCAGAACTGGTGGATAATGAGCCGAAAGCAGCAGTTGAAGCAGCCCCAAGGCATGAGAAGAAGGAACTGATAACCGACATTGCTACCCTGAAAGCTCTTCACGATGAGAAGGACGAAAAAGGGCAATGTTTGAACGGCTGGGACAAACTTGCTGAACTATCAGGGATGCCAAGGTCAACTGTAAGGCGGCTCGTCCTGGAGTATGAAGCAAGTCTCAAACACTAACTATACTGAAGGATGGGTGCCCAATGAGGGTGTCCGTCTTTCTTTTGAGGGGTTTCTTCAAGGGTGCCAAAGGGGTTCATTGAAAATAGTTTGGAATACCTTGGAACCCCGACCTCTGAAACCTAATTGAACCCCCATAGCACAAGCGTTTATTTTTGATTGATTTTCTCATTCTAATATATAATGGAGGAGGTGTGCCAACACCTCTATATACTGTTTTCCTTCAGCGCATAATAAACGGAGGGTGAGCTGAGATTACTGTTGAGAAGTAGCCCACCCTCCTGCCAGCCACAT
>JAIKWS010000084.1 GCA_024684515.1 Prevotella sp. | reverse complement strand
TAGACATCAAGACCATCATGGAAAGAAGAACGGTCAATGAGGTGAAACAATGGAAGACTGAGCACCTCAAGACTAATCCTATGAGTAAAAGGAGAAATTTACTTGTCGCATAACGGGTACATCAAATTGGACACCCTACTTCCAAAGGTCGTCAAAGTCTATATGTCGCATATTACCTATAATTTGCGTACAAAGGTAGTGAAAATTATGCAAATTCATCACGATGATACGGAAAAAAGAGCACAAACGCGATGGTGCCGACAAGCAGCCAGATGGTGGTGCCTGTGATGTCGCGCATGGCAACAAGGGTGGCCTGGACGGTAATCTTTCCGCGCATGGCTGTAGCCGACAGCTGCTGGGCTTCGAGGGAACTACCACCTTTGGCCTGCCCCATGCGACGCATACCATAATCATAGGTGGCAGCCTGCTGATTCTCGTAGTCCACATTCTGTGCCAGGCGATGGATGTAATGCTGTTGCCGCTCTTGCAGCCAATTGGTGTAGAGCGACATGCCCGCTACGGGAGCCAGAGCATTACGGAACAGGAGCATCACGAATATGTAGGTGGTCATGTAGCGCACAGGCAGATGCTTCATGCCCAGTGGTACCAGCATGGCGTATGGGATGAACAGTCCGGCATAGTTGATGACAGTCACCACGACCATGTGGTCGAAGCTGCCCTCCGTCTGGTACTGGAAATAGAGGTAAACGTCAGCTACAAGCAGCAGTCCGAAGCCCACGGCGAGAATCCATCTGAAATGTATCCTTGCAAAAGCCATAGCCGCCGCTATGAGCAAGCCGATAAAGCAGCCCAGGATGGCCCACGAGGCGAGCATGCCGGCATCGAAGTTGCCTGCCTGTGTTGACAGTTTGGCAAAGGTTGAGACAAACATGCTACACGAGAAGAGTATCATCAATACCGTGAACAGCAGAGCCGACAGCCAGACATTCTTGAGACCCATAATCTGCCAGCGCATGCTATCCTCGCCCAAATGATTGGTCGACAGAAAGAAGTAGCCCGCCGTTGAGACCCAAAAGATGGCTGTTGTATAGACAATACGGGGTGAAGAAAACCAGTCAAGCGTCTTACCACATACCAATACGTAGCACAACGACACCATCATTACACCGAGACACACGACCACGGGAATCTTCTTCCATTCCCATTGATAGGCCACAGACTTCTCCTCGTTGGGCATGGTGAATTTTACCAGAATCAGTGCCACGAGCAACATCACCATCACTACATAATAGACATGTCGCCACGTAGCGTACCAGGCATAATAAGCTGTCAGCACATTACCCAACTGTGCAATCATCAGCATCACGCCATAATAGCCAGCCATCTGCCACGAGCGTGCATGTTCAGCCTTCTCGCGGTCATCCTGGCTCGGCTCTTCAGTCTGTACGAACTGGCTCAGCGCGTCAATACCCATGCCGTACTTGACGAGCGTGAAGGTAATATTCATCATCAGCATCACACGGAAGAATCCGATAAAAAGGCATGCTGCGATGGTCACTACCACATTGTCAGTCGTGGCGATAACAGCATTCAGTGCCAAGAGCAACAGCATGGCCCGCATAAAGACGTGTTTCACTCGGCGCACGGTCATGAACCCGGCCATGAACGGGGCAAACAGCGCCATACCGATGCTTGTTGCATAGCTGGCCAGTTGGATGCCTTCGTTCTGCACACCCATGCCGCCCGCCATCTCTGCCAAGTTGTTCATGTAGGCACCGCCTGAAAACGTGACTGGGAAGAACATCAGGAACAGCACCAGGCAGCCCAGCGGCTTTGGCATCCAGTCGTAAAAAGGATAATTCTCCTTCATTCCTCCACCTTTACTTTAATCTCGCACATCATGCCTGCAGCCAACTTCTGGTTGTCATCATCGGTCAGACCTTCGAAGTCGATGCGGACGGGAACGCGCTGCTGAATCTTTACAAAGTTGCCTGCAGAGTTGTCGGTAGGCACCATCGAATATTTAGAGCCTGTGGCGCTGCTGATGGCCGAAAAGGTACCTGTAAACGCCTTGTCCTTGAAGGCATCAACCTTGATATTGACCTGCTGACCTACGCGCAGACATTCCACCTGTGTCTCCTTGAAGTTGGCCACCACCCATTTCGATGTACCGCTGATAATGGTTGTCACGGTCTGACCAGTCCCCACCAGCTGTCCTTCCTCAATCGTACGACGGCCTAAATAGCCGTCATTGGGAGCGGTGATGACACAGTACGACAGGTCGAGTTGTGCCTTCTCCAGAGCAGCCTCGGCTTTCAGGATGGCAGCTTCCACGTTGGTACGCTTCTGTCCGACCTCTTGTACTTGCGAGCGGGCAGCACTGCGCTGACTCTCCAACGCCTGCACCCTAACCTTGGCCATCTCCAGATTCGTTCGGTATTCCTCGACCACCATCGGCGTGGTGGCCTTCTGCTCTAAGAGCTTCGAGAAACGGGCATAGTCCTCCGTTAACTTTCTCACACGGATACGGGCCTCCTCAATCTGCGCATCGATGGCTCCGGCACTGCTCGAAACGGTCTGCTGACTGGCAGACAGAGAGCCTAATCCGTTGCGTGCCTCCATCAGCGTAGCCTCGGCTACTTTCACGGCAATCTGGTATTCGCGCGGATCTATAACGACCAGCGTGTCGCCTTTCTTCACATACTGGTGCTCCTTGAAGCGGATTTCCTTGATATAGCCAGCCGACCGCACATTGACAGGAGCCATATACTGTTCTATTTGTGCATCGTCAGTAGCCTCGTAATCCTTGCTGCGAAGCATATACCACACCACTGCCACGGCAGCCATCACCAGTACGACAGCCACCACATTTCCCACGATTTTACTTGTTTTATTCATATCTGTAGTTTGTTTTATTCGTTTATAAATTCATCTAAGTTTCCCGACAGGCGCAGTAAATCAACCTGCGACTTATTGAACAGATAGTGAGCTGAGACCAGATTTCCCTGAGCCTCGCGCAGGCGCATTTCATCCTGCAACAGCTCGGTCATCGAGGAAACGCCCTCCTTATACTTGATTTCAGTCACGCCATAGACATCGGTTGACTGGCGCAGATTCTCGCGCTGGGTGTTGAACATACGCTCGGTCTGATCTATCTGAAGCAGGGCATTGTCGTATTGCTCCTGGAGCTGGGCACGTTGTAGCAAACGGCTGTTGCGGGTCTGCTCTTGCTGATAGTGATATTGTCTTATCTGCAGGCGCTTCTTGTTGGTATCGAAAATAGGAATACTTACGTTCAGCCCCAGGTAAGCATTGCCAAACCAGTTGCTCTTCGAACCGAAGAAGTCGCCTGCACGCTCTTGGAATCCCATGTATCCTACTTGGCCAGCCAATGTGACTGACGGCAGATAACCGGCTTTCGTCTGGCGTATCTGCTTCTCAAGCAAGGTCAGTTTCTGCTCTACCATCTGAAGTTCAGGCAACTGCTCATTCAGACCGTCAATGGGCAGTTTTGTGATGTCCTGCGGCATACGAACCACATCTATCGGATCATGAGCATCGAAGTTCAGAAGGAAGCGCATGAGGTTCATCTGCTGACCATAGAGCATCTCCACCTGATCGCGCTGTGCGATGAGGTTCTTGCGATTGATGTCCACACGGGTATAGTCAATCTCCAGTACCACCCCCGAATGATAGAGGGCTTCTGTAATCCGGCAAAGAGAGTCCATGCGTTCAATGTTCTCGTCCAACAGGTACCGGTTTTCAAGGGTGGCCTGTGCCATGAAATATACTTGGGCAATCTGCACCGCCAAGTCAAGCCGTGCCTTCTCGTAGGCCGTGCGGTTCAGGCTCTCCACGACCTTTGCCGCATAGATGGCCGCATAGATGGTGGCATTATATAAAGGTACGCCCACCTGTATGGCTCCCTGTGCTGTCAGTGGCATGCTGCGCACCTTACCCCAAGTCGGATTATCGGGGAAATCAGCATCAAGCAGCGTACTTGTTGTCACATTCACTGGTCGTTTCAGGTAGTCGCCCGCCTGTAGTGTTCCATTTACCTGTGGCAACAGGTTGGCTCGTGCCTGCGATACGGCGGTCTGTCCGGCATCTATGCTGACACGGGCATTCCTCAGTCCTAAGTTTCGCTCAATGCCTATACGGATACATTCCTTTATTCCGCGCTCTGCAGTTTGGGCAGAGAGTGGAAGCTGGGTCATGAGCAGCAGTCCTAAAAATACTTTTTTCTTGTTCATATTTGATTGCTTTTTTAATTCTGGATGCAAAGTTAAGGAAAATTCAAACATTATTAGTGTTCCAAAATCCTCCATAAGTCCTATATTTTGACTTTAGGTAGAAAATCGACAACTTGTATAGGCATTCAGAACACTACACTATCGGATTTTTGTACTATCTTTGCACTCAGAAAACAAAAATAGTTCGAATAATTAAAATGTAATGGTTATGATGAAAATTCATGTTTTGCACACTGGCGAAGTCCGTGTATCACCTTATCTGCCGTTTGGCGGCGACAACTGCAACCTGCTGAAAGCATCGGGTATGACTACCCCAAAAGAGGACTGGATTTGGTTGCCGGTCTCTGTTTATCTGATTGAACACC
>JAIKWS010000087.1 GCA_024684515.1 Prevotella sp. | reverse complement strand
CGTCAGCAGTAGACTAGGCGGACATGCGTGAGGGGCGACCCTCGGGTGTGAAGCTCCAAGGAGGTGTTCAGCAGGATAGACCACATCCTCACGAACCAACTCATGAGATGGGGTTACCGCAGACACCCGAGGAAAAAGAGGTACTGGACTAACCGCAGATACTTCATCAACGACGGGCGTAACCGATGGACGTTCGGCTTCAAATATACGGAGGACGGGAAGGAAAAGACCTACAGCCTCCTACGGCTAGCAGACGTTCCCATCGTGCGCTACGTCAAGGTGAAAGCAGATGCGAATCCTTTCGACCCCACATGGGACGAATACTTCGCGAAGCGTGCCGACAAGGCAAACCGCCAAAGAAAGGCAAAGGGGGCACGTGATGCCCGAGCTGCCTAAGAGACCCTTTATCGGATTCAGTGCGGACATGGAGTCCGTACATGTACCGGTTAGAGTCCATGAGACGATAACTTAGTAATAACTTGAGCCGTATGCGGTGAAAGTCGCACGTACGGTTCTTAATGGGGAAAGAGGGGGCAACCCCTCCAACCTACATAATCAAAAAACAATTAGGATGAATACCGACGAAAAATATCTTCACTTGCTTTCCACAACCTACCCCACCGTAGCCGATGCAGCTAGTGAAATCATCAATCTGGAAGCCATTCTGAACCTTCCTAAGGGTACGGAACATTTTCTGGCCGACCTGCATGGTGAGCATGAGGCCTTTCAGCACGTGCTCAAGAATGCTTCTGGCAATATCAAACGCAAAGTGGGGGAAATCTTTGGCAACACCATTCGCGAAAGCGAGAAGAAAGAGCTATGTACGCTCATCTACTATCCGGAACAGAAACTGGAACTGATCAAGGCACAGGAGGAAGACATTAACGACTGGTATCGCATCACCATTCACCAGCTGGTGAGAGTCTGTCGCGATGTATCCTCGAAATACACACGCTCAAAGGTACGCAAAAGCCTGCCTGAAGAATTCAGCTATATCATCGAGGAACTGCTTCACGAGCGTAGTGACGATCAGGACAAGGCTGCTTATGTAGCCGTCATTGTCGATACTATCATTTCGACAGGAAGGGCCGACGACTTTATTGTTGCCATCTCCAATGTTATACAGCGGCTTGCTATTGACCAACTGCATATCCTGGGCGATATCTACGACCGCGGTCCTGGTGCACATATTATCATGGACACCCTACGCCAGTACCATTCGTGGGATATCCAGTGGGGCAATCACGACATCCTCTGGATGGGGGCTGCCGTGGGCAATGATGCCTGCATCTGCAACGTGCTCCGTCTCTCTCTCCGCTATGCCAATCTTGCCACCCTGGAAGATGGTTATGGCATCAACCTGGTACCTCTGGCCACCTTTGCTCTTGAAACATATGGTGAAGACCCCTGCGAGGAGTTCATACCTAAGGAACTGAAAACACAGAACAAGATGGATGAGAAGACCTTGCAACTGACGGCAAAGATGCACAAGGCCATCAGCATCATACAGTTCAAGGAAGAAGCCCGCATCTTCCACCGTCGTCCTGAGTGGCAGATGGAAGATCGTTGTCTGCTGGAAAACATCGACCTCGACAGACAGATATGCACCATCGACGGAAAGGAGTATGCCATGAAAGACTGCAACTTCCCCACCCTAGACCCCTCTGCGATGAGGACTGACGACCCGCTCACGCCTGCCGAGCGGGAGCTGATGAGAAAGCTTCACCACTCTTTCCGTGTCTGCGAGAAGCTGCGAAAACATATCCGTACTATCCTCTCCCACGGGTGCATGTATAATATATGTAACCAGAACCTCCTATTCCATGCCTCCGTTCCCCTGAATGACGATGGCACGCTAAAAGAGGTCTCTATCCTGGGAAAGCAATATGCCGGCCGACAGCTGATGGAGTTCATCGGGCAGTTCATACGTTCCGCTTTCCAGAATGACACACCCCGGGAGCTGAAAGAATATGCCAGAGACTATTTCCTCTACCTCTGGTGCGGTAAGGACTCACCGCTCTTCGACAAATCGAAAATGGCTACCTTCGAGCGCTATTTCCTCGTTGACAAAGAGACATACCACGAGGAGAAGGGCAATTATTTCCGGTTGCGCGACAATGCAGAGATCTGCGAACGAATACTCGATGCCTTTGGCGTCAAGGGGGAGACACGACACATCATTAACGGACACGTGCCAGTACATGCCGGCTCTGGCGAGAACCCCATCAAGGCCGGTGGACGGCTGATGGTCATCGATGGCGGATTCTCTGAAGCCTATCATAAGGAAACGGGCATTGCAGGCTACACGCTGGTTTACCATAGCCGCGGCTTCCAGCTGGTGCAGCACGAGCCGTTCACAAGTGCCCAGGATGCCATTATCCGTGGTACTGACATCAAGTCGACCACTCAGATTGTGGAAATGAGCACCCACCGCATGTTGGTGGCTGATACCGACAAGGGGGCGGAGTTGCGGACACAGATCAGCGACCTGAAAGACCTGCTCTATGCCTACAGGCATGGCATTATCAAAGAAAAGCGCAGCTGACATCCTTTCTTCTTACATCGACGGCAGAACAATAATTTGCGACAAACTGAGGCTTGAGAACCTCAATTTGTCGCAAAATATAATGTTATAGGTCGTTATTTGAAATCAGCTCAGACCTGTCAAGTTCCTTATTCCTGCAGTTATAGGAGCTATTCAGTAGCCTTAACCTGCTCAGAAGTTCTTGGTCTGCTCAGCTACCTCTGCATTGATCTTGTCGATGAACTCCTGAATGGGCATCGTACGCTGCTCGCCACCACCCTGCTGGCGCATAGACACAAGACCTTCGGCTTCTTCCTTCTCACCAACGATGACCATATATGGGATACGCTTCAACTCATTGTCACGAATCTTTCGTCCCAGTTTCTCGTTGCGCAGGTCTATAGTGCCACGAACACCCTGCAGGTCAAACTTCTTAAGCACCTTGGCAGCATAGTCGTTATACTTCTCCGACAGTGGCAGTATGGCCACCTGATCGGGTGTGAGCCACAAGGGGAAGTGACCACTGGTGTGCTCGATAAGCACAGCCGTGAATCGCTCCATAGAGCCGAAGGGGGCACGATGGATCATCACGGGGGTCTTCTTCTGGTTGTCCTCATCGGTATATTCCAACTGGAAACGCTTGGGCAGATTGTAGTCGACCTGAATGGTACCCAGCTGCCAACGACGTCCAATGGCATCCTTGATCATGAAGTCGAGTTTAGGACCATAGAAGGCTGCCTCGCCATATTCAACCTTGGCGGGAAGGCCCTTCTCTGCACAAGCCTCCTGAATGGCACGCTCGGCCAGTGCCCAATCTTCGTCTGTTCCGACATATTTCTCGTGGTTATTGGGATCGCGAAGCGATATCTGGGCCTCGAAATTAAAGCCAAAGGCAGAGAGCACAATATTAATAATGTCCATCACATTGAGGAACTCCTGCTTCACCTGGTCCTGACGGCAGAACAGATGTGCATCGTCCTGAGTAAACGAACGTACGCGTGTCAGGCCATGCAACTCGCCAGACTGCTCATAGCGATAGACGGTTCCAAACTCGGCAATGCGCAGTGGCAGGTCCTTATAGGAACGGGGTTTCCATGCGAAGATCTCACAGTGGTGAGGACAGTTCATGGGTTTCAGCAAGTACTCCTCACCTTCCTCAGGTGTGTTGATAGGCTGGAAGGAATCCTTGCCGTAGTGATCCCAGTGGCCACTGGTGACATACAGATTCTTAGAACCAATATGAGGGGTGATAACCTCCTGATAGCCAAAACGCTTCTGCACTTTGCGCAAGTGATCCTGCAAGCGAAGGCGAAGCTCCGTACCCTTGGGCAGCCAGATGGGAAGACCCTTGCCTACCTTGTCGGAGAACATAAAGAGTTCCATCTCCTTGCCGATCTTACGATGGTCGCGCTTTTTAGCTTCCTCGAGCATGACGAGGTATTCGTCCAGCATCTTCTTCTTGGGGAAGGTGATGCCATAGAGACGTTGCAACTGCTGCTTGCTGGCATCACCACGCCAGAAGGCTCCTGCCACGGAAGTCAGCTTGATAGCCTTGATCTCTCCCGTATCCACAAGGTGCGGACCACGGCAGAGGTCTGTGAAACGTCCCTGCGTATAGGTGGTGATGGTGCCGTCTTCCAGGTCCTGCTCAATGTGCTCGCACTTGTAGGTCTGTCCATCGGCAGCAAACTCCTTCAGGGCTTCGGCCTTGGCCACCTCGCGACGCACCACGGGCTCTTTCTTCGACGCCAGCTCCTTCATCTTTGCTTCTATCGTGGGGAAGTCGCTCTCCTTGACCATCTCACCGTCAGGAAGCAGCACATCATAGAAGAAACCACTCTCGACGGCAGGTCCGAAGCCGAACTGAACGCCAGGATACAACTCCTGGAGCGCCTCAGCCAGCAGGTGGGCACTGGTGTGCCAGAAGGTATGCTTACCCTGCTCGTCGTCCCACTTGTAGAGTTCTATTTTCGCATCGTCCATGATGGGACGGTTCAACTCTACTGTCTCGCCATTCACGCCACAGCTGAGAACGCTGCGTGCCAGAGCCGGCGATATGCTCTCGGCAATCTCAAGTCCCGTCACGCCCTGCTCATACGAGCGAACAGATCCGTCGGGAAAGGTAATGTTGATCATATTTACAATATATGTTTAAGTTTAAACGGCTGCAAAGGTACGAATAAGCGAGGAAAAAACCAAATAAATTTGAGTTTTTTCGAGCGGGAGTACCTAAGACCAAAGGTCAAAGGTACGAATATGCGAGGAAAAAACAATGAAAAGACGGTTATTATCAGAGGGGACAGCAAAGTCTAAATGCCTGATATATATGCCGCACACATCTCAGCACACCGCTCGCCATCTACACCTGCCGAGACAATGCCACCGGCATAGCCTGCTCCCTCACCACAAGGGAACAGTCCCTTTATGCGGACATGTTGGAGGGTGGTCACATCACGAACAATGCGGACAGGTGACGAGGTGCGTGTCTCCACGCCTATCAGTACGGCATCATTGGTCAGGAAGCCATGAGCATGACGGCCAAACTCCTCAAAACCTTTCTGCAGTCGATGGGAGATGGCTTTGGGCAACCAGAAATGCAATGGTGACGACACCAGTCCTGGGGCATACGACGAACGCGGAAGGTCGTAGCTAAGCCTGCCACTCACAAAGTCAGCCATTCGCTGCGCAGGTGCCGTTTGCTTCATATTGGCTTGCTGCCAGCAGGAGCGTTCCAGCTGCTGCTGATAGCGCATCACTCGCAGCGCGTCATCACCCTCTACATCTTCTGCCCGCAGCTCCACAACCATGCCACTGTTACTCCATTGCGTGCCGCGACTGGCAGGGCTCATGCCATTGACCACCACCTGTTCAGCACCCGTGGCGGCAGGGATGACAAAGCCACCTGGACACATGCAGAAGGAGTAGACGCCACGACCATCGACCTGGGTCACAAACGAATACTCGGCAGCTGGCAACCACGGTCCCCTGCCCTCCTTACGATGATACTGAATCTGGTCGATCAGCTTCGAAGGATGCTCCAGTCGTACTCCAACGGCAATACCCTTTGCCTCGATTTCTATCTTTTCTTTAGAGAGATATTCGTAAACGTCTCTCGCTGAATGACCTGTAGCTAATATCACTGGGCCTGCGAAGCGTTGATTACCTGCCATGCATCCCGTCACCTTGTCACCCTCAAGCAACAGTCTGTCCATGCGTGTCTGGAAATGGACTTCGCCACCACAACGAACTATGGTGCCCCGCATGGCTTCGATGACCTGCGGCAGCCTGTCGGTACCTATATGCGGGTGGGCATCTGCAAGGATTGCCGTTGACGCCCCATGCTGACAAAACACGTTGAGGATTTTGTCGGTATTGCCACGTTTCTTGCTGCGTGTATAGAGCTTTCCGTCAGAATATGCACCTGCCCCACCCTCGCCAAAACAGTAGTTACTCTCGCCATCCACCTGTTGCGTGCGAGCTATCATGGCCAGGTCTTTCTTCCTTGAGTGCACATCCTTTCCCCTCTCGAGCACAACAGGTCGAAAGCCTAACTCAATGAGACGGAGAGCGGCAAAAAAGCCACCTGGACCAGCACCTACGACGATGGCCTGCGGTTTGTCGCCGACATAGGGATAATGGGTAGTCACATACCCCTCGTCAGCTGGCATCTCATTGATATATAGCCGCACCTTCAGATTGACGAAAATGGTTCGTTGCCGGGCATCGATAGAACGTTTCAGCACACGCACTCCTTTCAGGGCACTGGCAGCAATACCCTTCTCATTGACGATAAAGCTACGGAGCAAATCTGACTGAGCAGCCACCTGAGGCAGCACTCGTAGCTGTAATTCCTGTATCATGCTGCAAAATTACAAAAAGTTGAGTGCAAAACAAAGAGTTTTATTCTTTTTTTTGCACAGACAGAGTCTTTTCAGCATGGCCAGAATGACGAGAAAGAAAGAGACGAGTCTATTGCCTTTCCTTAAACACATATTAGTAACATAAACATTTCCACCATTATTTGTACATTTTCTAACTATTTCTCGCACATCGGCTGACTTATAGGTGGGGAGTGACGTTCAGAGGAGTAGTCATAAAAACAAGTGCAATGCAATTTTGCAATATTCGCCCAGACAAGGAACTGTAGTACTCGGGCAGCATAAAGATGTGATGAAAGACATCAGAAAGACGGAGGCTGCGTGGGAGAAAGCATCGGAGGTGGAAGTGGGACTTTTGCTGTCATGTTAATATTGTCTGCATTTTAGTTCAAAAAGTAATTGAGAAATAAAATAATTGGGAAATCAACATCCGCATTCGCAATTATTTTGTAACTTTGCAAACTAATTATGGAAAATAAACAAAAGAAATACGATGAGCTGTTTCCACAGGTGAGAGCACTCATCGATGGCGAGCACGAGGAGATGAGCGTACTTGCTAATGTTAGTGCGGCCTTGAAAGAGTCCTTCGGATGGTTCTGGGTGGGCTTCTATCTTGAGCGCGACGGCGAACTGCGTTTAGGTCCCTTTCAGGGTACGGTGGCATGTATGCACATCGCACATGGGCGGGGAGTGTGTGGCACCTCGTTTGCGCAGCAACAGAGCATTGTAGTACCCGACGTGGAACTGTTTCCCGGGCACATCGCATGTTCGTCGCTGTCGCGATCGGAAATCGTCATACCTATCTTCAATAGCGAGCATGTGCCAGTGGGTGTGCTCGACATCGACAGTACGGAGTTAGAAACTTTCGACGACACTGACCGCGTACAGCTGGAACGCCTCTGTGGTTTGATCTCCGAAACCTTATATTGATAGACTATGAAGAAAGATATCCTTTGCATCGGACATATCACCCACGACCGCATCATCACCCCCGACATGCCGAATGGTATCGACTGTGCAGGGGGTACGGCTTATTATGTAGCATGGGCCATGCAGCATTTGCCACGCAACGTTAGCTTTGGTGTGGTAACAGCTGTGGGCAGTGAACTAAAACCCGAGATTGACAAGCTCCAACAGGCAGGTATAGACATCCACGATCTTGGCAGCACCACCAGCGTGTTTTTTGAAAACAAATACGGAGCCAATATGAACAACCGTAAACAGCGCGTCCTGTCGAAGGCCGACCCCTTCACCATCGACGCGCTGAAAGACTGCGAGGCAGACGTCTTCCACCTGGGTACCCTGCTCGTTGACGACTTCTCGCCCGAGGTAGTGGAGTATCTCGCACAAAAGGGACGTGTATGCGTTGACGTACAGGGCTATCTGCGTGAGGTGCGCAATCAGCACGTATATGCCGTGGACTGGCGAGATAAGTTGCGCGTACTGAAATCGACAGACATCCTCAAGGTAAACGAACACGAGATCGATGTGCTCACCGACGGCGAGAAGGACCTCTATCGTGCGGCACGGATTATAGCGGGATGGGGGGTACGCGAAGTGCTCATCACACTGGGCAGCTATGGTAGCGTGATCTATGCTGACGACCGTTTCTACGAGATACCCGGCTATCCACCCCAGCGTGTCGTTGATGCTACCGGATGTGGCGACACCTATGCCGCAGGATATCTCTACGCCCGCGCACAGGGTGCCAACTGTTATGAGGCAGGCAAGCTGGCAGCTGCTATGTGTACGTTGAAACTGCAGCACACAGGACCTTTCGACGCCACACTTGAAGATGTAGAAAACATTGTGAAAACCTATGCAGAATAATACCATCACCAAACTAATAGCGCAAGCACTGAACCTGAGCGAGGTGTCCGTTGGCAACACGCTGGCACTGCTCGAGGAGGGATGTACTATTCCCTTCATCTCACGCTATCGTAAGGAGCGTACAGGAGCGCTCGACGAGGTACAGATTGCCGCTATCAACGACGAGAACGAGCGGCTTAGGGACATCCAGAAGCGCAAGGAGACCATCGTTAAGACCATCACCGACCTGCAAAAGATGACTCCCGAACTGCAGCAGCGCATAGACCTCTGCTGGGACGCCACCGAACTGGAGGACATCTACCTTCCCTATAAACCACGCCGACGCACCCGCGCCCAGGTGGCACGCGAGCAGGGACTCGAGCCATTGGCACAGCTCATTCTCATGCAGCGGGAAAATAGTCTTGAAAGCGTGGTGAAACGCTTTGTGGCGGGCGATGTAGCCAGCGCTGCCGACGCTATCAAGGGTGCACAGGACATCATTGCCGAGAACATCAGCGAAGACGAACGCTCACGGCAACAGCTTCGTGGCAGCTACCGGCGTACTGCCATCATCACCTCGAAGGTAGTCAAGTCAAAGGCCGACACAGACGAGGCAGCCAAATATAGTGACTACTTTGACTGGCATGAGCCGCTGAAGCGATGCTCCAGCCACCGGCTGCTGGCCATGCGACGGGGAGAGGCCGAAGGCATACTCCGACTGAGCATAGACCCTGTCGACGACCAGGAGTGCATAGACCGGCTACAGCACCAGTGGGTGCGTAGCAATAACATGTGCGGAAGACTCATTGCCGAGGCCGCCGAAGACAGCTACAAGCGTCTGCTGAAGCCTTCCATAGAGACGGAGTTCAACAATATCAGCAAGGAACAAGCCGACGACGAGGCCATCAGCGTCTTTGCCGAGAACTTGCGACAGCTGCTGCTGGGAGCTCCGCTGGGACAGAAGCGTGTCATGGGCATCGACCCAGGCTTCAGAACTGGCTGCAAGGTAGTATGTCTCGACGCACAGGGTAACCTACTTCATCACGAGGCCATCTTCCCACACCCACCGGTGAACAGGCGTATGCAAGCCTCTGTACACGTACAGCAGATGATAAGCCAGTACCACATCGAAGCCATTGCCATTGGAAACGGAACGGCGAGTCGTGAGACGAGGGCTTTTGTTGAAGAGACTATCAAGGATGCCTTCAAATCGGCAACTGTGACGCCATCGGTATTCGTGGTCAGTGAAGACGGTGCCTCGGTCTACTCGGCATCGAAGGTGGCTCGCGACGAATTTCCCGACGAAGATGTCACCGTACGTGGTGCCGTCTCCATAGGCCGCCGACTGATGGACCCTCTGGCGGAGCTTGTGAAAATCGATCCTAAGAGCATCGGCGTAGGACAGTATCAGCATGATGTAGACCAGAATAAGCTGAAGCACCAGCTCGACCAGACGGTAGAGAGCTGTGTCAACCAGGTTGGCGTCAACCTCAACACCGCCAGCAGTCACCTGCTACAGTACGTCAGCGGTCTTGGCCCTGCCCTTGCAAAGAACATCGTTGACTATCGCCGTGAGCACGGTGCCTTCAGTAGTCGCTCCCAACTGAAGAAAGTGCCGCGTCTGGGACCTGCCGCCTACCAGCAGTGTGCTGGTTTCCTGCGCATACCAGGAGCCAAGAATCCCCTCGACAATAGTGCTGTACATCCCGAATGCTACACGTTGGTGGAGCAGATGGCCCGTGACCAGCGGTGCAGCGTGAAAGACCTGATAGACCAGAAGGAATTGCGCACACGTATCGATATCAGAAAATATGTTACTGCCGATGTAGGGCTGCCTACGCTGACAGATATCATGAACGAACTGGAAAAGCCTGGTCGTGACCCACGCGAACAACTGGAGGAGTTTGAGTTCGATAGCCGTGTACAGACCATCGACGACCTGGAAGAGGGTATGATTCTGCCAGGCATCGTGACCAATATCACCAACTTCGGAGCCTTTGTCGATATTGGCGTTCATCAGGACGGCCTCGTGCATATCTCGCAGATGGCCAACCGTCGCATTGCTCATCCCACCGACGTAGTGAAGCTACACCAGCACATCACGGTACGAGTCCTGGAAGTAGACAGAAGAAGGAACCGTATCTCACTGTCAATGAAATAGGTATAAGGCTATATTTCAATCAAAGGAACAAGCATGCCTATTACAACAAGCAAACGCCGTCCGAATTAACTCGAACGGCGTTTGTATATAAGAACAGTATCGTTTATTCCAGGTTTTCCGCTGGCTCATCATAGACACGTTCCAGGGCGTCAATCATGAAGCCATCACCCTTCTCGATGAGTTTGATAAGGTTCTCGCCACGCCATCCGGCATCCAGGAACTTGTAAGAGTACCAGCCATCCCCCTTGTCCGAACGACTGATGTCGAGAATCTTGCTCTCGGGACTGGCCGCATCAGGATTGCCATCCTGTCCCGATGTACGGAAGAGCCACACGGCATAGCCCTCACCATCGTAGTCGTAATTGTCCTTCAGTTGTTTCAGCATCTGCGTGGTACAGTGCTTTTCCAGATAGTCATAGTCGTTGTAGCGCTGATGCTCGTACATGTCTTTTATGAAATCCTTGGCGTGCTGGTCAGTGACCTCATTCTGACTGTCATTCTCCAGGTCTTCCATGTGGATAGTGGCATGACTGTCGTCTCCTTTGCTGTCGTCCGTTTCTTCCACTTCGTTTTCCTTACTCTCTTTCTTGCCCTTGTCACCGCAGGCTCCCATTGTTCCCAGCATAAATGCTGTGGCAATTACAATTACTAAGTACTTCTTTTTCATTGTGTTATAAATTTTTGTTCATGTATCGGTAAATACTTATCGTCCCACCGTCACTATGGGCATATTTCTTCAGCAACTGCTGAATATACTGTGCATTCTCACATACTCTCTGCTCGTTGCCGTCGTAGCCATTGATCAATACTACGAGATGTGTTGTCTGCAGGGTGATTTTCGTCCGCTCATTATCGCTGGTAGGCGTCCCTACTCCCCCTTTGGCATCGCGATAGACAGGCAGTCCCGCTATGTTGAGCATACCCCGTCCGATGCCCTCGTAGGGCTCTCCTTCACGCCCAACGCCCAGCGTCAGCGTGTCACCTTCGAACTTCGAAGCATCAAAGCCTCCAATGCTATAGCCATACATGACCGAGGCAAGGTTGATGAGGTCCACGAGGGTATCAATCTGATAGAGTTCCTTCCCTTGCAGCATCCTCCGTATGAGTTGCTCGGAGGCAGGGCGATAGCGTGAGGGGTCCTTGCCGCATTTTTTATAAATGGTACGCGTGGCAGCTATCGACGGCAGTTGTTTCAGGCTCTCCGTTGTCAGCTCCTGGCGGAAGCGTTCTTCTGCCCGGTGGATATCCTCCCACAAGCGTTCACAATAGCGACTATTGACAACGGTAGCCTCCAGGCATGCCCCGACAAATTCTGGGCATACAGCGGCTATCTCCTGAGATACGACAATGTTCATTCTTTGGTCTATAATGATATTAGATGGCAAAGTTACAAAAAAAAGCTTAAATTGGAACTCTTTTCTACATTTTTTTGTTAACTTTGCCCCCGTAAAATAAACGAGACTATGCTTTTTCCGTCAACAACACGAATATAAACCAAGAAACCATATGAAGAAAAGAATCTTTGCTGCTATGATGGCGTTGGCTGTTTTGCCTTCGCTGGCACAGAAACAATGGTCGCTCGACGACTGTCTAAGCTATGCGCGGCAGCACAACATCACCCTGCAGAAAGCACGCCTGCAGTTGCAGTCGGCCGCAGAGGATGTGAAAGGGCAGAAAGGTGCCCTACTCCCCACCCTGAGTGCCAACACCAACCAGAGCGTAGGATACCGTCCCTGGCAAGACAGCGGTGTGGCAACCGTGACGAACGGTCAGGTGAACTCGAAAGTAGACAAGGCCTACTACAACGGCAGCTATAACCTGAATGCACAGTGGACGGTGTGGAATGGCGGTCGCAACCGCAACAACGTACGTCAGAGCCAGCTATCGGAGCAACAGGCCGAGCTCAACGTCACAGAGCAGGCCAACAGCATCGAGGAGCGTATCAGCCAACTCTACGTACAATGTCTCTATCTCGATGAGGCCATCAATGTCAACAAGGCATCGCTTGAGACAAGCAAGAAGAACGAACAGCGAGGACAGGAGATGGTCGAGGTGGGCATGATGTCGAAGGCTGACCTTGCACAGCTTACTGCCCAGCGGGCCAACGACGAATACAGCATCGTGGAAGCCGAGAGCCAGCTGGCCAACTACAAACTGCAGCTGCGGCAGTTGCTGGAACTGAAGGCTGATGACGACTTCGACATTGCCGTGCCGACTACTACCGACGAACAGGCACTGGCCGACATTCCTGCCCTGCAGACGGTCTACGAACAGGCACTGGCTACACGTCCCGAAGTGGAAAGTGGCAAGCTGAATATCGAGAGTTCGAAGATTGGTCTCAAGATTGCCAAGGCCGGATGGCTGCCCACGGTAAGCGTCAGCGGTGGTCTGTCGACGAGTACGAATTCCCTCTCAAACAATGGATGGAGCAACCAGATGAAGACCAATGTCAACATGTCGGGAGGTCTCTCGCTCAGCATTCCCATCTTCGACGGCAAGCAGACCAAGACCAATGTGGCAAGGGCACGCATACAGCAGCAGCAGGCCGAGCTCGACCTCCTGGACCTGCAGAAACAGCTCTATCAGACCATAGAGGGATACTGGCTCGACGCCACTACCAACCAGCAGAAGTTCCGTGCCGCCGCCACCACCGTAGCCAGTCAGGAGAGCAGCTACGAACTGTTGCAGGAGCAGTTCAACGTCGGCCTGAAGAACATCGTAGAACTGATGACAGGCAAGAACAACCTGCTACAGGCACAGCAGAACCAGCTACAGGCCAAATACCTCACCCTGCTCAACCTGCAGATGCTGCGCTTCTATGCCGGAGAGCAACGCTAAGAGAACCACAAACAGATATTGCAACATAATCCCATCAAATAGAAATGAAAAAGAAGATTATCATCGGCATCGTCCTGATTGCCATTGTAGTGGCAGCATTTATCCTGCTCACGGGAGGAGAGCAGAAACCAACCGTGGAATTTGAGAAGGCCACCGTCGAGAAGACCACCATCCAGAACAGCATCACTGCTACCGGCACCATAGAACCTGTGACCAGCGTCACCGTGGGTACACAGGTCAGCGGCATCGTCAGCCACCTCTACGTCGACTACAATTCTGTGGTAAAGAAAGGGCAGGTCATTGCCGAGCTCGACAAGACCAACCTCACCAGCGAGCTGCGTACGGCACAGGCCAACCTCTCGTCGGCACAGAGCTCGCTCAACTACGAGCAGGCCAACTACAACCGCTACAAGACGCTCTATGACAAGGGCCTGGTAAGTGCCAACGACTATGAGTCAGCACGTCTGAGCTATCTCAGGGCCAAGGATCAGGTCGTCACCTCGCGACAGAGCGTACAGCGTGCACAGACCAACCTCGGCTATGCCACCATCACGAGTCCCATCGACGGTGTGGTGCTCTCGAAGAGTGTGGAGGAGGGACAGACGGTGGCCGCCTCGTTCAATACCCCGGAGCTGTTCACCATTGCCCAGGACCTGACCGACATGCGTGTGATTGCCGACATCGACGAGGCTGACATCGGTGGTGTACAGGAGGGACAGCGCGTATCGTTCACCGTCGATGCCTTCCCCGACGACCAGTTCAACGGACAGGTGACACAGGTACGCCAGCAGGCCACCACCGAGAGCAATGTCGTGACCTACGAGGTGGTGATATCTGCTCCCAACAACGACCTGAAGCTGAAGCCCGGCCTCACCGCCAACGTCACCATCTACACCCTTGAGAAGAACGATGTGCTGGCCGTACAGTCCAAGGCCCTGCGCTTTACGCCCGTGGAAGCCATCCTCAGCGAGGGACAGCAGATTGCCGATGTGGATGCCCCCACCAAGGTATGGACGCTCGAGGGCAACACCTTCACGGCTCATGCCGTACAGACAGGCATCACCAACGGCATGCTGACCGAGATTACTGGTGGCATCGCCGCCGGTACCGAGGTGTTCACAGGCTTCAGCATGAGCAGCGTGGAGGAGCCCGCCGAGGGACAGGCGCAGAACCCCTTCATGCCAAGACCCAGGAACAACCGCAACAACAACAATAACAACAAGCAACAGTCACGATAATGCCAGACAACAGAAAATGCGTCATTGAGCTGCAGAACGTGAAGCGCTACTTCCAGGTGGGCAGCGAGACGGTGAAAGCCCTGCGCGGCGTGTCGTTCAAGATCTACGAGGGTGAGTTTGTCACCATACAGGGTACCTCGGGTTCGGGAAAATCCACGTTGCTCAACCAGCTGGGATGTCTCGACACCCCCACCAGCGGTGAGTACTTCCTCGACGGCGTCCCCGTGAGCACCATGTCGAAGACCCAGCGTGCACACCTGCGCAACTCCAAGATAGGCTTCGTCTTCCAGAACTACAACCTGCTGGCGAAGACCACTGCCCTTGAGAACGTGGAGCTGCCACTGATGTACAACTCGAAGTACAACGCCGAGCAGCGCCGTGAGGCCGCCAGGAAAGCCCTCGAGGCCGTAGGTCTTGGCGACCGTATGTACCACAAGTCCAATCAGATGTCGGGTGGTCAGATGCAGCGTGTGGCCATCGCCCGTGCCCTGGTCAACGACCCTGCCGTGCTGCTTGCCGACGAGGCTACAGGTAACCTCGACACCCGCACCTCGTTCGAGATGCTCGTCCTCTTCCAGGACCTCTACCGTCAGGGACATACCATCATCTTCGTGACCCACAACCCCGAGATTGCCGAGTTTGCCAGTCGTAATATCAACCTGCGTGACGGCAAGATACGCGAGGATACCGTCAACACCAACATCCGGTCTGCGGCCGAGGTGCTGGCATCGCTCCCCCGTCCTGTCGACGACTGATAAACCACTATTATTCAACGGAATAACAACATATAGCTAATGAATCTCCTCAATCTATTCAAAGTGAGTCTCCGAGCCGTAGCCAACAACAAGATGCGCTCGTTCCTCTCCATGCTCGGCATCATCATCGGCGTTGCTGCCGTCATCATCATGATGTCTATCGGTCAGGGGTCTAAAGACAGCATCCGTGCCGAGCTCTCCACCATGGGCACCAACCTGCTCACCATACGTCCCGGTGCCGACATGCGTGGTGGCGTGCGCCAGGACCCCTCTGCCATGCAGACGCTGAAGATGGCTGACTACGAGCGTATCATGCGCGAGAAGAAGTTCGTGACCAATGTATCTCCCGAGGTGACCTCCAGCGGACAGGTCATCTACGGCAACAACAATACCACCACCACCATCTACGGTGAGTCGACCGAATATCTCGAAATCAAGCTCTGGGACGTCGAGAAGGGTGAGTGTTTCAACGAAGAGGATATCAAGAAGGCAGCCAAGAAGGTGGTAGTGGGTACCACTGTGGTCAAGGAGCTGTTCGGCGAGGGTGTGGACCCCATCGGCAAGACCATCCGCTTCAAGAGCATCCCCATGACCATCATCGGCGTGCTGAAGTCGAAGGGCTACAACAACTGGGGTATGGATCAGGACAACGTGATGATAGCGCCCTACACCACGGTGATGAAGCGTATAGCCGCCCAGACCTGGTTCTCGAGCATTGTCTGCTCTGCCATTACCGAGGAGATGAGCGACGATGCCATAGCCGAGCTCACCCATATCTTGCGCAGCAACCATAAGCTGAAAGATGATGCTGCCGACGACTTCACCATCCGCTCTCAGGCCGAGATGATGGAGACGATGTCGACGACGATGGACACCGTGACGCTGATTCTCGTCGTGGCAGCAGCCTTCTCGCTGCTGGTGGCAGGCATCGGCATCATGAACATCATGCTTGTCTCCGTTACCGAGCGCACCAAGGAGATAGGCCTCCGTATGGCTGTTGGTGCCACAGGTCCCATCATCTCGCTGCAGTTCCTCATCGAGTCGGTGCTCATCTCGCTCACGGGTGGTCTCATCGGCATCATCGTGGGATGTTCGGCCAGCGAGTGGATAGTGCCTGCCTTTGACATGCCCAGCAGCGTGCCGGCATGGAGCATCTACCTGTCGTTCTTCGTGTGTGTGTGCATCGGCATCCTGTTCGGATATATCCCTGCCCAGAAGGCTGCCAACATGGACCCCATCGAGGCCATCCGTCATGAATAAAAACTACTACTGATAGTGGAAAACCTTGAAATCATGATGACGCTGTTCATCATCGTCATCGTGGGATATGTTGCCGGCAAGCTCGGCTATATGGGTGGCGACTTCGACAAGCGTCTCTCCAGTCTTGTCATCAACTTCACGTGTCCTGCCCTCATCCTGTCGTCGGCCATGGGTGGCACCCTACCCTCTCGGGATATGATTCTGCCGCTGCTGCTCATCAGCGTCATCACCTATGCCGTGCTCACGGGTGTTGCCTTTCTGCTGCCCCGCTATCTCACGTCGCGTCGTGCTGACCAGGGTGTCATTGGCTTTGCGCTGATGTTCGGCAACGTCGGTTTCATGGGCTATCCCGTTGTGGCCTCCATCTTCGGCCACGAGGCTGTGTTCTATGCTGCTGTGCTCAATGTTGTCAACACGTTCGCGGTGTTCACCGTAGGCACCATCCTCATCACGGGCAGGAACGAGGTCGAGGGTGGCCGTTTTCAGAAGAAGGTGCTGTATAGTTCGCCGATGATAGCTGCCTATCTGACGATGCTCATCGTAGCCCTTGAGATTCGTGACATCCCCGCCTTCATCAGTCAGCCGCTGACCATGATCGGCAATATCACGGTACCTGCTGCGCTGCTCATCATCGGTTCGTCGATGTCGCATCTGTCGCTGCGTTCGCTGCTGGGCACGCGCTCCGTCTATGTCACCACCCTGCTGCGTCTGGCCATCATCCCCATCGCCATCTACTACCTCGGTCTGTTGCTGGGGTTCTCGTCGCTGGTGGTATGCATCAACACCGTGGTCATCGCCATGCCCGTAGCTACCTATGGCACCATCCTCTGTCTGAAATACGAGCGCGACACGACGCTCATCACCGAGGTCACCTTCATCTCCACGCTGCTCTCCGTGGTCACCATCCCGCTCATAGCGCAGTTCTTCTCACATATTTTATAAATAGCAAATGAGCAGCCGCACGTACGGTTGCTCATTTTGTCTGACATCGTGTCTGTGGTCTGTGGTCTGCCTACTTGACGACCTTCTTCCCGCTAAGGATATAGATGCCCCTGGATGGCTGTTCCACCTGCCGTCCGTTCAGGTCGTAGTAGTTGCCTGTTGCGGGGAACAAGGTGGGTGCATCGATGTTGGCACCATCTGTCTCCTCGACGATGCTGATCTTCTGTCCTGCCCATCCGAGCACCTCCCAGTTGCTGATATCGTCGGCCTCGAAGGTGCCATTGGCTACCATTTCCTTGCCTGTCTCCTTCTCGATGCACGACACGTTGTCGAAGTACACCTTGCCGCCTATCAGTCCGAAGGCGAACTGTAGCTTGTCGTGGGGAAAGGTGGCGCTGAACTCCCACTTATACTCCTCGAGCGTTTTGGTGAGGTTGTAGGATGCGAGATACTGTACGTCGTTGCTGCCGTCCCACTGGTTGCGGTTGGTGCTGGTGCTGAAGATAGGCCACAGGGCGCATCCGTTGGGATTGTCGGCTCTCATCTGTGCCGTGACGACGTATGTCTTGCCTTTCTGCATCGACGATGTGAGCGTGCAGATGGCTTCCTTGTCCCACTGGTTGGAGCCTGCCGTGCCGTTGTCGACCATCAGCAGATGGTTGGGTCCCATGTCCGAGGCCTCGACATTGACGGTCATGGTGGATGTCTTGCCCGTGAAGTCGGTATAGGCTATGGTGACGGTGCCCTTGACGGCCTTGTCGGCCTTGATGGTGCTTCCTTCGATAGTGAAGTCATTGCTGGTGAAAGTGCACTCGTTGCTCAGGTTCTCACGATGTCCGTCGCCGAATGTTCCCCATACCGTAAGACGCTTGCTCCCCCCTACCCTGATGGTGATATCGTCGATGGCATCGAGGCTCTTCATGGTGTACAGCTTCTTCAGGGCATCGCTCAGCTGATAGTCGGCATCGACCACGGTCTGACGTCCCATGGTGCGCAGCACTTCGTAGGCATAGCGCTTACCCATGGTGCGATAGCCGTCGATGGTGAAATGGATATTGTCGGATGCGCAGGGACAGCCATTGCTGGGGATGACGTGTGCAGTGGGTATGACCTGTGGCAGCTTGGCGATGATGGAGTTATGGAGCGAGCAGGTGCCTCCTACATCGGCGTTGACAGTCTCACCGGCAAACAGGGGCACGTCGGCAGCATTCAGTCCGAGGTCGCTCAGCAGCGACTCGTAGACCTGCTTCACCTTCTGTGGCCAGTCCTGCTGTCCGTTGTTGGTCTCGCCCTGATGCATCAGGATGCCCTTGATGACACCTTTCTGCTGGGCTATCCTGCCCATGTCCACCAGTCGCTGATAGGGGTTGTTGTCGTAGGCGGCAGCCAGGTCCTGGAGCCAGCTCTCGGTGGTCTTCAGATAGGCTTCCACCTTGTCGGCCATGAAGCCCTCGATGGCGATACCTCCCACGGCCACGTCAACCACGCCGATGGTGATATTGGCAGGCAGCGCAGCCACCATGGTACGTCCGAAATAGTCGGCCATGCCTACGCCTGCCCACATCCTGACGATAGGCGGTGTGGCGGAATACCACTGCCCCATCTTCCTGTTGGGATTGCTGAAATTCTGTGCTGCCAGCATCTGGAAGCGGGCGTCGACGGTCTTGTCCATACTCTCCGGCTGTGCCTGTCCCTCCATGTTCGACTGTCCGAAGCACAGATAGACGTAGAAGTTGGGATCGACTTCTGCGCGGATGGCTGTCTGGCACACGACCAGCAAACCAAGCGTTAGTAACATCTTTTTCATAGTTGCAAGTCTTTTAGTTGTAAATGGCTATTTCTTTTTCACCGGGTCGCAGGTCAGCTGACATCCCAGTTTCTTGAATATCTTCCTGTCTACCTCCGATAGCATCACCGTGCTGTGTACCTGACAGTCGCGCAGCAGGGGCAGCTGCTCCAGCGCCTTGCGGCAGCGCTCGTCACTCTCCGACACCACGCTCAGTGCCACCAGCACCTCGTCGGTATGCAGTCGTGGGTTGCGCGCCCCCAGGTATTCGGTCTTGGTCTTCTGCACGGGTTCTATCAGACTCTGCGGAATGAGCTTCGCCTCGTGGTCGATGCCTGCCAGGTGCTTGGTGACGTTGAGCAGCAACGCAGCCGAACATCCGAGCAGGGGGCTGGACTTGGCGGTGATAATCGTACCGTCGGACAGTTCCATCGCTGCCGACGTGTGTCCTGTCAGCTCCTGCTTGGCTGCTGCTGCCACCGTGACGCGACGGTAGGCGGTATTGATCTTGGCCTGGTTGAAGAGCAGCTGTATCTTGCTCACCTCCCGCTCGTTGTCGGCACCGTCGGCGAGCTTGTTGGTAGCGGCATAGTAGCGGCGGATAATCTCGTCGCGACTGGCCTGACAGCACACCTCGTCGTCGCTGATGCAGAAGCCGATCATGTTGACACCCATATCCGTAGGCGACTTGTAGGGGCTGCCGCCGTAGATGCCCTCGAAGAGCGCGTTGAGCACGGGGAATATCTCGATGTCGCGGTTGTAGTTGACGGCAATCTTGCCATAGGCCTCCAGATGGAAGGGGTCTATCATGTTGACATCGTTCAGGTCGGCAGTGGCTGCCTCGTAGGCTATATTGACGGGATGCTTCAGTGGCAGGTTCCACACGGGGAAGGTCTCGAACTTGGCATATCCCGCCCTGATGCCGCGCTTGTTCTCGTTGTATAGCTGCGACAGGCAGGTAGCCATCTTGCCGCTGCCCGGTCCCGGTGCTGTGACGATGACGAGCTCGCGCGAGGTCTCCACATAGTCGTTCTTGCCGAAGCCCTCGTCGCTGGCTATGAGCTCCACGTTGTGCGGATAGCCGTCGATGGGATAGTGGATATATGACTTGATGCCCATGCGCTCCAGGCGATGGCGGAACTGGTCGGCAGCACGCTGGCCGCTATAGTGGGTGATGACGACGCTGCCCACCATGAAGTCGCGCGACATGAACTCCTCGCGCAGCCGCAGCACGTCCTCGTCGTAGGTGATGCCCAGGTCGGCACGCACCTTGTTCTTCTCCATGTCCTCGGCCGAGACGACGATGACAATCTCTATGCTGTCGCGCAGCTGTCCGAGCATGCGCAGCTTGGAATCGGGCTTGAAGCCTGGCAACACGCGCGAGGCGTGGTGGTCGTCAAAGAGCTTCCCTCCCAGCTCGAGATAGAGCTTGCCGTCAAACTGTGCGATGCGCTCGCGTATATGTTCACTCTGAATTTTTAAGTATTTCTCGTTGTCGAAACCTATTTTCATCTTCTTTTTCTATGATTTTTGCCTGCAAAGTTACAAAAATAGTAAGAGAAATGAAAGGAAAACATCAACTTTTTCTTGTTTTTCACGACAGTCATTTTTCGAGGACTGCCGTTTTTCCGGTGCTGACAGGCCGTTTTGCCACCTTGCGCTGACGTTTTTTGGGGGGTAAGGGCAAAAATTCAGGTATAAACCCGCGTTTTTGTAAGGAAATGCGAGCCGTAATCTCACTCATAGTGAGCCGTAATCTCACTGATAGTGAGCCGTAATGCCACTCAGAGCGGGAGGCAGCCCCACTCTCATTATGATATAAAACACTAATATTTAGCCGTTTAGCTTCTACCACTGATGATGTCACTTACAACTACATTGCAAAATTGCACGCAATTTACTTTTTTGCCAGAGAGGGGCTAAGAAACGGAGCCGCGAAGTAAAAATAATGTATATAGATACATTATAATAATATATATATTAATAACTTATATAATATATACTTATGTATAAAAGTTTACCTTTTAACAAAACTTAACTCAATTTCCCCTTTTCGATTCCGACAAAAAAGTAAATTGCGTGCAATTTTGCAATGTAGTTTGTTTGTGGATAGAAAAAATTGTTGTATATTTGTAGGCAAAAATCAGAAATGCTATGAACAATAAGATTGTCAGTCCCGAATACATCTCTTTTGATGCACCGTACATGATCATCAAGCACATGAAAAAGATAGGAGTGCAGATAGGCAAGGAAAGGATGATTTATTCCGACCCCGTGACGCACAAGATAGAGACATACGAATACCCTGTTGTGCTCGTGGAGAACAAGATCAGTGCGCTGGGAAATGACAGCATCCACTTAAATGCCTCTCGTGACGGCGAGGTGTGGGGCGATGTGGAGTGCAAGTATGTTTCCGAGCTATGTCAGGCTGGAAAACCGCTGTCGTGGGAGGATTTTATAAAAATACTGTGGCACGACCACAAGCGTATGGGTGCTGCCGAGAGAATTGAGAAGAATCATATCGCAAGGAAGTTAGCAATGTATAATCATGGGTACAACATCCCCGCTCCTGGCCATTATACGATTCATCTCCACACGGTGTCGTTGGAAGATACGACGAAAGTGGTGCGTTCAAACGAGAAAGATGTTTTTGCTATCAATATTGTGTGGACTGATGATTTGTATGTGTTGATGGGGAGTTTTGAAAACGAATTGACTGAGTATCTGGCTATCTTGTCTCCCCTTACCAGCACACGACTTTGGCGGATGACCTATGAGACGGAAGAGGAGAGCTTGCGACCGCTCGTTGACAAGTTAAATAGCAGCGCATTTGCTACAGCCTTCAATAACAGAATGTCGGGGACTTTCCATATTGAATGCATACCAGCCTATAAGGAAACGGACATACCACACACCGCTCCTCCTGCCCCCGTACCTGGAAAAAGGGGACGCACGGAAGCCCCGCCTTTTGAAACCTATATAAAACCTGATGCACCCAAAGGTTTCATGAAGGCGCTGGAGAGAATGCTCGAGGGAAAAACAGGAAAGGCAGCTTTCACTATTATATTGGCGATAAATGACTACTTTATTTCCGAACCACCTATTAAAAGTGTATTAAACAGATTCCCAAGTGTAAAGAAAACAGCATATCTGAAAGCGAGAGATAAGCATTTCGGATTTAATGGTTATTATGGGTGCAAAGTTCCAATCGCAGAAAAAGAACTGGAGCGCTTGCGCGAAGCATTCGAAGAGGAACTGAACAAGGAAAAAGGGGGAGAGGAATAGACTTAAATAGACTTTAATAGACTTAAAATAGGCTCTTAATTTAAGTCTATTGCTGGCTGTGTTTATTCTAAAAACATAGCCGTATCTTTGCATTGACAAATTTTTAAATGCAAAAGATATGGCATCAGAAAACGAAAACAACTACGTGACTCGTCCGAGACGCAAACCAGACTCGACGAGAAAGGGGAAAATGAACGAATGGAGCAATGGGTATTGCGAGTTTATCCCACAAGGTACGCGCGAGAATCAGCGCGAGATCATCAAGCATCTGGGCGATTCATCTTTCTATATGACGAAGGGCAAGAAAGAATCGTCGTATAGTGTACACCTGAACTGTGACGCGAAGTCCGAGGACCCTGTAGCAGAGCTGCTCGAGCAGTTCCTTCACCTCACCGAGGGCGAGCGCAAGTCGGTACCACAGCTGCCTGACGGTAGCGAGGGACGCATGCTGCTCGACAACGGGCAGGGACTCAAGATCTGGCACGACCGTGAACGCGGAAAGGTGAGCATCCTCACAGAACTGAACTGCGACCTCAACATCGACCGCATGCTGCTCCAGGCACAGGCTACGATGAACGTCACCATCGGACGCTATCGTCAGGAAATCGTCAACTCTAATAATAAATAATGTATATGAACACAAATTATCGATTTGTCTTTCAGGAAAATCAATTCTACGGCGAGTGCCTGCCATGCACGCTTGCCCAGTTCAAAACCATCGTCGCCAGTGCCGACGTCGACCGCAAGATAACGTTGCGCCAGGCTGTGGAGAAAGCCATCGAAGAGGGGATGTCGCTTGACACGTATCTGAACGATGCCTCCTTCCTCCGCTACTGCGAGAAAGAGTCGGCCTCTCCCCGTGGCGGTGCTGCCTTTGCGGCACTATCCGCAGAGAGCAAGCTGACGCAATGGACCAACGCGCAGAAGACGGCCCTGCCATGCTTCATCTTCGGCGTTCGCGCGTTTGAGGCGGTCCCCAAGACCGACAAGCAGGGCACCCCAGTGCTCGATGCCGAGGGCAAACCCGTGCTGTTCCGTCGTCGCAAGCAGAGCAACATCACGGAGCTGAGCGGACTGTTCATGTTCGATGCCGACCATCTGCCCTGCGACCCTCGTGAGGTCTACGAGCGCACGCTACAGCTCTTCTTCCCCTGGCAGGTACGACTGGCCCATGCCACATCATCAGGACACGGACTGCGACTGGTATGCGAAGCCAATCCCGACGTGGGCAACATCGCCGACAACCAGATTGAGCTGGCCCGCGAGCTGGGACTGCTGGGGAAGACGGGAACCACCGGCAAGCCCATCACCGACGACTCGTGCATCGATGCCAGCCGCATCAGCTATGCACCACGCATGCGTGACATCTACTTTATCGACGAAGAAAAACTATTTAATTATTAAACATATGACGAATACAGCATCAAGTAAGGAATTCAACGAGAAATTCCTGGGGGCGTATCAGCAGCAACTGAGCGCCCCGACAAAAAAGGACCATCAGTTCGACAGCGAGGCTACAGCCAGTGATGGTCAGGTGATGAACACGCAGGAGGACGCTGCCAAGGCGCCGGCACAACAGGTGGCAGGACCGTCTGCGGCTACCACAGGCGTGCAAGCCACGGCATCCCTTCTCAAGCTGACGGCGCTCGGCTATCCGCTCATCGACTACTGCAATGCCCTATTCCCCGGCGGCGTGCCGGTAGGATCGCGCCACCAGTCGGCCATCAAGCTGGCCTACGACCTGCTCATCATCTGCGATGGCGATGCACAGAAGGTGCTCAGCATGATGTCACAGCTGTCGTGGGTGAAGGACATTGTGACAGAGCGCGGACAGAAGGAGATTGACAACATCATGGCAGCTGCCCAGAACCTGAAGCACAAGCGCGAGTGTGAGAACTTCTACGAGCTGCAGCCCTCGAAGGCTATGCGCCGTGCCATCGAACAGGTGGCGGGCTGTCGCTACGCTGCACTGGTGAAGAATGCTCAAAAACAGATGGCAGGCAACGATAGCGACGACAGCGACGTCACGGCCATGCTGGAACGCATAGGCAGCGAGATAGCGAATCTCTTTCCCAAATATCCCCTGCTGAAACTGCTGTGCCACCGCCTGGAGCGTAAATACTATGCCGTGGCCATGTTCGCCGGTGGAGCCTTCGCCATGACGCTGATGACGCGCTGCTGGTACTTGTCGGGCATGGAGCCTGGACGCCACTGTCGCCTGAACAGCGTGCTGGAACTGATAGGGCGCTCTGGCGGCGGCAAGCACATCGCAGTCAACCTATACAAACTGCTGATGGCACCCATCAAGCAGGCTGATGCCGCACAGGAGGCAGCGCTGAACCGCTGGAACGAAGAGCGCGACATGAAGAACAGTAGTGAAAAAAACAAGACACCACGCCCCAAGGGTATCTTCCGTTGCATGCCCTCCGAGACGTCGGCCGCAGCCATCCGCGAAGCACAGTTCAATGCTAAGGAGCAAATAGATGGCGAGGAATGGCCACTCCACGTCAGCCATTTCAACTCGGAGCTTGACGACCTCATCGACCAGATGAAAAAAGGCTACATGAACATCGAAAAGCTGTTCCTCAAGGGCTTTCACAACGAGCCGGACGGCGCATACCTGAAGACCTCTTCGTCTATGGTAGGTGAGTATGACGTTCATTTCAACGCTGTCTATTCCGGCACCCCTGACGCACTGCGCAAGCAGACCACCAAGGAGAACTTCGTCAAGGGACGTCTGTTCCGCATCACAGCAGTACCGATGGCCGACTCTGACTTCAAGCCACGCCAGCGCCATATATACGACGAGAAAGACCGCCAGCGCGACAAGGAACTGCTCGACTGGGCATACAAGCTCGACAGCACCAAGGGGGAAATACCATGCGACGATATCGACCTGACATTGTGCCAGTGGACAGCACGCCGTATGGCCGATGCCGAGGAGAACAACCGTTCCTATGCCCTCGAGGACATGGTGAAGCGCCCCTACTGGCACGGCATGAACTACGTCCTACCCTTCATCGTAGCACGCCACTGGGATCAGATGGTAGAGGATGGCGGACGCTTCAAGTGCGGCCCTGACTTCAAGACCGACAAGTACGACCGACAGCTGGCACTGCTCATCGTCAATGCACACTTTGCCTTCCAGCAGCACTTCTTCCTGGCTATCGGCGAACAGTATTACGACGACCAGGAGGCCTATCTGGCATCAGGAAAAACGCATCCACAGAAGACGTGGATAGCCTATCAGCGCCTGCCAAACATCTTCACCTCTGACGATGTGGACGCTTGCTATGGCTATGGCGGCAATGCCAACAGCATCAACAGCCGCCTGAAACGTCTCGTGGACGACAGCATGGCCAAGATTATAGATCGTACAGGCAACAAGAAGAAATATCAGAAGACCATGTAAATTGCAAGATTGCACGCAATGTAGTTTTCTATCACACAGTAATGTAGGGGGTAATCTAAATTGCAAAATTGCACGCAATGTAGTTTTCTATCACACACTAAGAAAAAAGAGGGGCGGTTCCACACACGCATGGGGACCGTCCCTTTTACAGGTTTCTCGTGCCGTTGCACTGGGGATAGGCACTGCAGCTCCAGAACTCACGGCCAGAGTTGATGCCCTTCTTTGCCACACGCCTGATCATGGGCTTGCCGCAGATGGGACACAGAGGCGCCTGCTCCTGACTGCTTTTCTCCGTACGGTGCGACAGGCGCTCGGCAGTGAGTGCCTCGGTGAAGCCTCCCTCTTCGCGGAATGTGGACAGCTGCGTCTCTATCTGCTTGCTGATCATCTGGATGAGACGGTTGCAGAGCACCAGCATGCAGTTGGCCACCACAAAGGAATCGTCCGACAGCAGCCACCGGTCGAAGTGGTGCTTCTGGTTGAGGATATGCTGGCTGCTCTGATGGAGCACGTCGTCCTGATAGCTGGGCCTGTCCAGACGTGTGCCTGCCACCTGGGCATATTCAGGGGAGTGGACAGACCAGGGCAGCTGTTCGTGGCGCAGCAGCCAGTTCATATAGTCGTTGGCCAGCTCGGCAAGTGTGGCACGTGCCACGTCAGTCAGTCGCATCTCGGTCTCCTTCGACGTAGAGTGGCGCGAGTTCCCTTCGGCGATATTGGCGGGAGCCGACCGTGCCGCCATGGTCATCTGGTCGTACTGGCGGCCGCAGGGGTCATTCTTGTGGTTCAGAAAACGGGCACAGAAGTCTTGCGTGCCCAGCTGAATCACATTGGCCATCACCCAGGTGTCAAGCCAGTAAAAGCCAAAGCGAGAGATTTTCATCATGGTTTTCTTCCTTTCTTTTTTGGTTATTGTCGTTATTTCGTTATGACGTTATGTCGTTATTTCGATGGCGTTATAACGTTATCACGTTATGTCGTTATTTCGATGGCGCCATTCCCGTCATTTCTGCCGCAAAGATAGTCATTTTCTTCCGAATCGGCAAAAAAAGATGCCGGATTATTTGGTCATGTCGAATTTTTTTCGTACCTTTGTAGGTAGAAATAAGGCAGGAAAGTCCTGACCTTGAAAACGTTTCACTTAATAATCTAATATCATGAGTAAAATTCTTTACGAAGTTTACCAGAACGACATCAAGGACTCAGAGTCCGTGATGTATGGCAAGTGGTACGCACGCCTGAAGAGCGTCGAGACCATGAACATGACCAAGCTGGCCAAGCACATCTCCGAGCACGGTTCGGTGTTCACCGAGGACGTCGTGGAGGGCGTGATGAAGAAATTCAAGAGCTGCCTGCTCGAGATGCTCCTGGAGTCGAAGAAGGTGAAGGTGGCCGGCCTCGGCACGTTCTACCTGACCTGCGAGTGCACCAAGGGCGGTGCCAGCAGCGAGGAGGAGTTCAACGTGAACCAGCACCTGAGCGCACTCCACATCCGCTTCCTGCCCGACCAGGCACAGGAGGAGAGCCTCTCCAGCCGCGAGTTCATCAAGAAGGCTGAGTTCGTCAACGTCAAGAAGCTGCTCACCAACGGCAGCGACGAGAGCGACAGCACATCGGACAGCAACCAGAACAGCGGCAGCGGCACGGGTAGCGGCACTGGCACTGGCGGCTCGGACAACACAGGCGGTTCTGATGAGCCCGGCGAGAACGGCGACATGAATTAGCCGTCGTCTCCCCCACCCCGCGACACGCGGTCACTGGCAGACCTCTTATCCATGAAGAAAACCCTCGGCAAGTACACGGAAGCTTGCCGGGGGATTTTTTGTAGCTACTTTTTTACGACTTTTCATCTGATTTTCCGAAAATAATCGTAACTTTGCAACATGAAAACAAGCAGGACATACCGACTACCCGCAGAATGGGAACCACAGAGCGGCGTACAGCTGACGTGGCCACATGAGGCTACAGACTGGGCACCCATGCTCCACGAGGTGACAGCGACCTACCAGGCGATGGCCAGCGAGATACGCAAGCGCGAACCATTGCTCATCGTAGGACCACCAACCAACGACACCTGGGCTCGCGATCATGGCTTCATCTGTCTACAGTCAGCTGATCAGAATGACGAATGCCTGCTGCTGGACTTCAAGTTCAACGGATGGGGAGAGAAATTCCCTGCCGAACTCGACAACGCCATCAACCGCCGACTCTACGACGAGGGCACGGTGGCAGGACGCTATGTCAGCCATCTGGACTTCGTGCTGGAAGGCGGTTCGATAGAGAGCGACGGACAGGGCACTATCTTCACCACCACCGCCTGTCTGCTGGCACCACACCGCAACCAGCCACTGACAAAAGAGCAGATAGAACAACGACTGAAGGACTATCTCTATACCGAGCGCGTGATATGGATTGACCACGGACAACTGACGGGCGACGATACGGACGGACACATAGACACGCTGGTACGCATCGCCCCCAACAACACATTATTATACATAGGGTGCGACGACAAGGACGACGAACAGTACGACGGGCTGCGACTGATGGAGGAACAGCTGCGGACGCTCACCACCATGGACGGACGGCACTACCGTCTGATGAAGCTGCCCATGCCACGACCCATCTACGACGAGGAACGACAGCGGCTGCCTGCCACCTATGCCAACTTCCTGGTCGTGAACGGAGCCGTGCTCTGTCCCACCTACAACCAGCCAGACCGCGACCAGCAAGCACTGCACATCATCGCCGAGGCCTTCGCAGGACGTGAGGTCGTGGGCATCGACTGCCGCACACTCATCCGACAGCACGGCTCCCTGCACTGCTGCACCATGCAATTTCCACCAAACGTACTGAAAACGATATGAAAGAACTGAAAATAGGATTCCTACAGCAACACAATACCGCTGATGTCAACGACAATATCAACCGTCTGTCGGAAGGCATACGCGACCTCGCCAGGCGCGGCGCTGAGCTCATCGTACTACAGGAGCTCCACAACTCACTCTACTTCTGCAAGGAGGAACGCGTGGACCTCTTCGACCTGGCAGAGCCCATACCAGGACCATCGACACAGCATTTCGGAGGACTGGCAAGGGAGCTGGGTGTCGTCATCGTAGCATCACTCTTCGAGCGCCGTGCACCAGGCTTATACCACAACACAGCCGTAGTGCTGGAGCGCGACGGCACGATAGCCGGCAAGTACCGCAAGATGCATATCCCCGACGATCCCGGCTACTACGAGAAATTCTATTTCACACCCGGCGACATGGGCTTCCATCCCATCACAACCAGCGTGGGAACACTCGGTGTGCTCGTATGCTGGGACCAGTGGTATCCCGAGGCCGCACGACTGATGGCCTTGCAGGGTGCCCAGCTGCTCATCTATCCCACCGCCATCGGCTACGACCCCAACGACACCATAGACGAGCAGCAGCGACAGCGCAGGGCATGGCAGACGGTGATGCGCGGACATGCCGTGGCCAACGGGCTGCCCGTGGTGGCCGTCAACCGTGTGGGCGACGAGGATGGAGTGCCCTTCTGGGGTACCTCCTTCGTCTGTGGACCACAAGGAGAAATCATCTACGAGGCATCGGACGACGACGAGGAGAGCATCATCGTGGAGATAGACCTCCACCACTCTGAGCAGGTGCGACGCTGGTGGCCCTTCCTGCGCGACCGTCGCATCGACGCCTATGGTGACATCACCCGCCGATTCATCGACGACAGCCAATAAGACCGCATCCCAGTTTTCACCGACTACGCGACAGGAAGAGAATCGTTGAATCAACATGTCGCGTATCAAATACACATTATCTAAGTAAAGTGTACCCAATACCTTTTAGCGATTATCAAATATTGTTAAATTATTCCTTTTTTGCCTATTCGTATTT
>JAIKWS010000014.1 GCA_024684515.1 Prevotella sp. | reverse complement strand
TTCGACCTGTGCGGTTGAAGATTGATACTTGATGAAAAAAAATAGACTTTTATCATGACCATTGGCATGAAGCTCACTGGCAGATATCGCTTTAGCCAGCCGTGCGCTAGCCACGAGTGAAGGACATCGCGTAGCCACGAGTGAAGGACATCGCGTAGCCACATTCCCGAGCAAGCTCGCCTACCCGTAGCCTTTCTCCTCCTCTTAGGGGAACTTTTGGAGCAGCGAGAGCAGAGCCAAACTAGTTTGAGCTATGCCGAGTCGCGCCAAACAAGCTAGCTTGATGGCTCTCGCTGCTCCAAAAGTTCCCCTAAGAGGAGGGGAGGGGATCGCCATCCGGCCATGACACTATCCTTGTTTAGCGAGATTACAGATTGTTCATAAGGATTTCAACCACACAGGTCGAAATTTTTCATCGTGTCAGACAGTCTTTGTCCTAGTCATTATTGTGTCAGAAAAATCAGTTCCTAGGACAAGAAAACAATCATTGTGTCAGACGATTCTGCTCCTGGCCGATACAGCCATTATCGTGCCAGGCACTTCAGTAACTGGCCAATACCGCCATCATCGTATCAGACAATTCAGTAACTGGCCAATACCGCCATCATCGTTGCCAGCAACTCCTATCCTTCTGAAGAATCTTTCATATACTCCTTTGCATACTCAACATAGTGGGCAGCATTGTCTGTCTGTCCTGGTCGCGTAGGCTTGAGATACTTAGCAGGCACACCACCCCATATCTCGTGGGGAGGAATTTTTGTATTCTGCAGCACCAAAGCCCCTGCTGCCACAATAGCACCCTCGCCAATCTCGCATCCATCCAGCAATGTAGAGCCCATACCAATGAGGGCACCATCGTGAATAGTGCATGCATGAACAGTCACATTGTGCCCAATGGTGACATCGCTGCCAATATGCGTGGGACCTGTATCGTGAGTAACATGAACACATGATCCATCCTGGACATTGGAACGATCGCCAATGGTAATCGGTGCCACATCGCCACGCACCACAGCATTGAACCATATCGAACACTGGTCGCCAATCGTCACATCGCCAACAATCGTGGCATTCTCACTGAAATAACAGTCTCTTCCCCACTTGGGAGCCATTCCCTTGTAACTCTTTATCAAAGCCATTCTTTCTACTCGTTTTAATTTTGGACGCAAAGTTACAAAATATTTGGCAATTACATAGAATTAAGCCCCTAAAAAATGCAGTAGCATCTTTAATTCATGCGTAAGGAAATGGGTCTTATAACTATCTAAAACCTTCCCTGTCGGTTGTACCACGCATTTTGGGGTTTTTACCATTGTCAGACCTGGCATACTATTTTCTTCATAATCATGTTTATCCTTGCAATATTTCGACCTGTGCGGTTGAAGATTGATACTTGATGAAAAAAATAGACTTTTATCATGACCATTGGCATGAAGCTCACTGGCAGATATCGCTTTAGCCAGCCGTGCGCTAGCCACGAGTGAAGGACATCGCGTAGCCACTCCCCTTCCCTCCTCTTAGGGGAGGGGCTAGGGGTGGGGTCTGCAAGACTAACTTCCTATCTGCTTGGCGGGCCCACAACGAGGGCGTCTAGCTCAGGATTCCACAGGTGATGGCAAGCAATGTAGGTGTGCAGTGCTAGGTGTAATAGATAGTTCTGCAGACCCACCCCTGCCCCATTCCCAAGCAAGCTCGCCTACCCGTAGCCTTTCCCCTAAGAGGAGGGGAGGGGAGCGCCATCCGGCCATGACACTATCCTTGTTTAGCGAGATTACAGATTGTTCATAAGGATTTCAACCGCACAGGTCGCAATATTTTCAACCTCTATTTCCCCACATCAACCAATATCCTGAGGACTAGTCCAAGGGAGGGCAGAGGGTCATTTTTAACGAACATATGTTACTTGGCTCACGAACATATGTTACTTGGCTCACGAACATATGTTCGTTGGCACATGAACCCTAGGTCCAGATTTTCACAATGTTCATATCTCACTCTCACACACTCGTTCACCCCACACCTTACCCATACCCTAGCCATACTCTAGCCATACCCTAGCCATACTCTAACCATACTCTAGCCATACTCTCGAGTATGCCTAGAAGGAGGCTAGAAGGAGGCTAGAAGGAGGCTAGAAGGAGGCTAGAAGGAGGCTAGAAGGAGGCTAGAGTATGGCTAGAAGCAGTCTGGAGTATGAAACAAGCTGTCTATTGACTTTTTTGCGTTTACCTGATAAGACAATAAAACAAAGAATCTCCCATAATAGACCCATACACCCAGAGTCTGCACTAGTTCCTCTGGTGTACTTTAGCAGCCCTTTAGCATGTCTCAGTAAGCTACTTATCTCAAACGATGTCCGCTATTTGTTCGATGCTAGCTGCTCTCTAGTCGGAACTTATGGCTGTTGAAAAGGAATTTGAGAAGAAGGAAGCTGTTCCCTGTGTCGCGAAGTATTAAAATGAAAAATGGAAATCTGGTGATTGCAGACCACACGAAAGTGTTTAGATGGAAATCTGCGGCTGATTGATATCCAGATTATCAGCTTTTCTCGCGTACATAATTATTATTACATGTTTCCGTAGCAATTTGTACCGCATGACGCATGTTCTCTACCCAAGACCACTCGAGCTCCGTTGATATCAGTTCGTCCCAAAGATGAATGAGCATAAAAAACGAATTACACGCATTTCCAAGGGGAAATTGCGTGCAATTCGCTCTTTCGTCGTAGAACACGACTACAGGTTCTCGTTGATCTTGCTCCACTCACTGATGGGAGGCACGATGTTCAGAGTGACCAGCTCATCACGCATCTTGCACAAGTGCTCATAGCTCTGATCGAGCTTGGCATTCTCCTCAGGCAGTCCCTGTGGAACCTCATACTTGGCGCCATCAGCAGTCATCGTGGTCTTCATGGCCATCATGATGTGATCGTACTTGTCAGTCTTCACATAAGTACCTACGGGGAAGCGGAAAGGCTCACCACCCATAGCAGCCCTGATCATCTCAACAGACAGATAAGAGGGGCTCTGGAAGCTGGAACGTCCACGCAGCTTGATGATGGCAGCACCACCCTTGGTGACGTCGGTCTTCATCTGCTCCCATTCCTCAGCTGGGAACTCAGGAGTGCCGATGATATCAGTCAGCTTGCGACCCTTGATGGTGACATGACTTCCGAAGACAGCCATCTGCTCACCGTGGCCACCATAAGTGGCACAACCCTTGATCTCGCTCTGGAGCACGCCAAACTTCTTGGCAAGAGCACTCTGCAGACGAGTGGTGTCCAGACCAGCCAGCGTGGTCACCTGACCAGGCTTCAGACCACTATAGAGCAGTGTCACCAAACCAGTAAGGTCAGCAGGATTGAAGATGATAACCACATGCTTCACATCGGGGCAGTACTTCTTGATATTCTTACCCAGCTCCTCAGCAATCTTGCAGTTGCCGGCAAGCAGGTCCTCACGAGTCATGCCCTCCTTACGAGGAGCACCACCACTGGAAATGATGTACTTGGCATCACGGAAAGCCTCCTCAGCATCGGTAGTAGCAGTGATGGTAGCCTCATCAAAACCACTCTGGCGCATTTCCTCAGCCACACCCTCGGGCGAGAACACGTCGTATAGACACAGATTACTTGTCAGGCCCATCATCAGTGCGCTCTGAGCCATGTTAGAACCAATCATGCCGGCTGCGCCAACAATGACCAGTTTGTCATTTGTCAAAAATGCCATAATTCTTTATTTACTTTTTAAGTTTAAGATGTGTTTCGTGCGCAAAGATAGCAAAAAAAACACATACAAGAGATGGAAAACGCTATTTTTTCAATCCCCCTTAAGCAATTTTCAGTTTTACCTCTCGCGAATTCAAACTTTTTTTGTATCTTTGCAAAGTAGAAATGTCAAAAACACAACAAGTAGAGCTATGAATACCATCGAACAACGTCTGAACGATTTGCGCGAGGTGATGGAAAGAGAACATCTCGCAGCATTTATCTTCCCATCCAGCGACCCTCACCAGAGTGAATATGTGGCCGACCATTGGAAAGGCCGTGAGTTTATCAGCGGTTTCAACGGCTCGGCAGGAACCGCCGTTGTCACCATGACCAGTGCCGCCCTCTGGACGGACTCCCGCTACTTCCTGGCCGCTGAAGAACAGCTCAGTGGCACAGAGTTCCAGCTGATGCGGCTGAAGATGCCTGGCACACCTACCATCGCTGAATGGATTAGCAGCGAGTGCTCTGGCCAAGGCACATCGACAGAAATCGGCATCGACGGCATGGTGTGCTCGACCAGCATGGCACGCGAGCTGATCAGCGACCTGCGCAGACAAGGCGGTTTCACGCTTCGTACCAACCTGGATCCGCTCAGCCTCATCTGGAAAAACCGTCCTGTCATACCTCAGCAGCCCGTGGAGCTATTCCCCATCGAATATGCTGGCGAGAGCTATACATCAAAACTGCAACGCATCCGTCAGGCACTGCGAGACCAGCATGCAGATGGCATGCTGATGGCTGCCCTCGACGACATTGCCTGGACACTGAACCTGCGGGGCACGGATGTTCACTGCAACCCTGTCTTCGTGAGCTACCTGCTCATCTCGTCAAAAGATGTCACACTATATATTAACAATGTGAAGCTGACACCGGCAGTGACAGCTTATCTGCGGGAGAACGACATACGGGTGGACGCCTACGAGAACGTCACCCGTGGCCTCAAAGACTATTTCGAGTACAATATCCTACTCGACCCCGACGAGGTAAACTACACACTCTACAAAGCCGTAAGCCGTGAGGTGGTAGAGACAGAATCGCCAGTCAAACGAATGAAAACCGTCAAGAACGCCACTGAGATAGCGGGTTTTAAGTCGGCGATGCTGAAAGACGGCATCGCAATGGTAAGATTCCTGAAATGGCTAGATGAAACGGACGTGACCAAGGAGACAGAACTGTCTATCGACCGCAAGCTGACAGCACTGCGAGCCGAGCAGCCACTCTACCGCGACATCTCGTTCGACACCATTGCCGGCTATGGTGAGCATGGAGCCATCATCCACTACGAACCGACAGAAGAGACTGACATCCCACTAAAAGCAGAAGGCATGCTGTTGCTCGACAGCGGTGCGCAATACCTGAACGGGACGACAGACATCACACGCACCATACCACTGGGTCCCATTTCCGACTACATGAAGCATGTCTATACGCTGGTGCTGAAAGGGCATATACAGATAGAACTGGCAAAATTCCCATCTGGCATCAGCGGCACCCAGCTCGACGTGCTCGCCAAGAGGGCGATGTGGCGGGAAGGGCTGCACTATCTGCACGGAACAGGACACGGAGTGGGCACCTACCTGAATGTACACGAAGGCCCTCATCAGATACGCATGGAGTGGAAGCCAGCGCCACTGGTGGCAGGAATGACGGTTACTGACGAGCCCGGCATCTACCTACCAGGACGCTTTGGCGTTAGAATTGAGAACACACTGCTCATCAAGCCTTACACGCCAGAAGACCCTTTGGGAGAGGCTGTCGTTGGCGAATTCGGACCATTCCTGCAATTTGAGTCACTCACATTGTGCCCTATCGACAAACGGCCCATCATCGTCAGCATGATGACAAGCGAAGAGATTCAATGGCTCGATGACTACCATCAAATGGTCTGCGAACTGCTGACGCCCCAGCTCTCTACCGACGAGGCAGAGTGGCTGCGCCAGGCCTGCACGCCGCTGATTCCTTAAACGCTCAACGTTCACCAAAGGAAATCTGGCCTGCAATCAGTCTAGCCTTCTTTGCCGCCCACAGCTGCCAGATAGAGTACCGGACAGTGTGACAGCATCTGACATAAGAACAAAAGGACAATCAGACATAGAAACAAATGGACAAATAGACGGCAGACGATGTTACGGTGTTTTTTATTTCGTGTTGCTCCTGCTCCTTGCCGCTTGCGGCGAGGGCTATCAAGGTGGTTATGCAATAAATACTAATATGGCCAAGAAAGGGGAAAGTCGCCAGAATCGCCACTTGGGGATTAACATAATGACCTTCAGGAAATTGTAGATAGCCATAGGAAGCACAAACACGCTACTTCAGATCGGGGTTGCGACTATGCCGTGTGTAACATGAGGCATAGTCTGTAGAAAGAGGTAGGCGGAAAACGGCGCTAGTATTTTCCAAAATAGCATTCGTATTTTCCAAACCGAGTAGCACGCTTTTTCTTGTGCACATAATATTTATTTCACCACGGGAGCCCTCACGCTCCCCAGCAAAACGGGGAATTACATGTTTGTAATATAGGAGGCCTTGCTCAACATAAGAAATAGGGAGCCTCATTTGCTGTGCCCAAAAACATGCACACCGTAAGGACAGATCTTATGTCTGTCCGCAGTTGCAGAAAGGATAACTTTTATCAACATCCTTTTTACTTTTGTTCTGTGGTGACTTGTCATGATACAGCACAGGCATTCAGCATATTTTCATTCATGCAATAGGTAACGAAGTGCTAAAAAAGTGGTCAAAATGCAAGATTTTAAGATAATTATTTGCTTTTTTGATAATTTAGCAGTAACTTTGCACCCTAAAAAGCAAATATAAATTAGAGTAAAATACATTTTATGAAAAAAAGACTAGCAATGCTTTTGGTTGGCTTCTTCCTGTCACTGGGAGCAGCCTTGGCCCAGAATCACATTTCTGGTACGGTCTTCGAAGACAACGGTGAGCCATGTATTGGTGCTACCGTTATGATTCAGGGCACCAGGCAAGGAACCAAGACGGATGTGAACGGAAAGTTCAACATTGCCGTCCCCTCAGGTAAAAAGATTGTGATCAGCTACATCGGTATGGTGACCCAGACCGTTACACCCAAAAACGGGATGAAGATCACGCTGAAGACCGATGCTCACACTGTGGATGAGGTTGTTGTCACAGGTATTCAGAAGATGGACAAACGTCTGTTCACTGGTGCTACCACGAAAATCGATGCCGAGGAGACGAAGCTTGATGGTGTGGCCGATGTCACCCGTTCGCTGGAAGGACGTGCCGCTGGTGTGTCTGTTCAGAATGTATCAAGCACCTTTGGTACCGCTCCCAAAATCCGTGTGCGTGGTGCTACCTCTATCTACGGCTCCAGCAGCCCCCTGTGGGTGGTCGATGGCGTCATCATGGAGGATGCCGTAAATGTGGATGCCGACGACCTGTCGAGTGGTGATGCGACAACGCTGATTTCCAATGCCATTGCTGGCCTGAATGCCGATGACATCGAGTCGTTCCAGGTGCTGAAAGACGGTTCTGCTACATCTATCTATGGCGCACGCGCTATGTCGGGTGTGGTCGTTATCACCACTAAGAAAGGACGTGCCGGACATAGCAGCATCAACTACACTGGTGAGTTCACCTATCGTATGAAGCCCTCCTATAACGACTACAACATCTCCAACTCACAAGAGCAGATGGGTATCTACAAGGAAATGGAAGCCAAAGGATGGCTGGAGTTCTCGCAGGTTGCCAATGCCTCGTCAGCTGCCCTGTATGGTAAGATGTATGGCCTGATGGACTCGTACAATACCGACAAGCAGAACTTCGAGCTGCCCTTCACGCAGGCAGCCATGGCCAAATACCTTCAGGAGGCAGAATACCGCAATACGGACTGGTTCGACCTGCTGTTCAACAACAACATCATGCAGACCCACTCCATCAGCGTCAGCAGCGGTACCGAACGAAGCAGCATGTACGCCTCGCTCTCGGCAATGATAGACCCAGGATGGACAAAGGACTCGAAAGTGCAACGCTATACTGCCAACATCAACGCCAGCTACAAGCTGTCGAAGAATCTGACTGCCACTCTGCGTACCAATGGCAGCTATCGCGACCAGCAAGCTCCTGGCACACTGAACCAGAGCACCGACGTGGTCAGTGGAGCCGTTAGCCGTTCGTTCGATATCAACCCTTTCAGCTATGCACTGAACACCAGCCGCACACTGGATCCCTATCAGATGTACACCCGTAACTATGCTCCCTTCAGCATCTTCCACGAACTGGACAACAACTTCATCGATATCAACGTGATGGACCTGAAGTTCCAGGGAGAACTGGAATGGAAGCCTCTACGTGGTCTTTCCATCAACGTGCTGGGTAGCTACCGTATCAACCGCTCGGCTCGCGACCATTCTATTATGGACAGTTCGAACCAGGCGGAAGCTTATCGCGCTGGTGTCGACAACCCCAACATCATGTACTCGAACCCCTATCTGTATACAGATCCAGACAAACCCAACTCGCTGCCCATCTCCGTAATGCCCAGCGGTGGTATCTTCATCGAGAACCTGAACCAGGTGAAGCAGCTAGACTTCCGCGGTACTGTCAACTACAACCATGTCTGGTCGGTTAACGATGTCGAGACCCACATCTTCAGTGCTTTGGCTGGTATGGAAGCCAACCGTGCCGACTACGATGCCCGTGAGCATCAGGACTATGGTGTGAACTACAACATGAACCGCATCGTCACCATCACTCCCGATTTCTACAAGCAGGCAAAAGAGGAAGGTACCGACCTCACCTCATTCGGACGCTCGTGGAACCGTCGCCTGGCTTACTTCGGTAATGTCAACTACAGCTATAAGGGTCGCTATTCCACCAACTTCACAGCTCGCTACGATGGTTCTAACCAGCTGGGCAAGAGCCGTCAGAGCCGCTGGCTGCCCACATGGAACGTATCTGCATCGTGGAACGCCCACGAAGAGCCTTTCTTCAAGAACTGGGCAGAGAGCACCAACAATGCCTTCTCGCACGCCACGCTCCGTCTGAGCTATTCACTCGTGGGTGAACAGACAGCCGCCTCAAACGCCAAGCCTATTTTCCGCTCCACCAACATGTGGCGACCACAGGGCGACCAGCAGGAGCTGGCACTCTACCAGTCGAGCCTCGGCAACAAGGACCTGACCTATGAGAAGAAGCATGAGTTCAACGTGGGTGTAGACCTTGGATTCCTCAACAACCGCATCAACATCGTCACTGATGCCTACTGGCGCGACAACTTCGACCTGATGGGTTACTACTACGGACAAATCATCGGTCGTCAGTATGCCAATGTAGCATCAATGAAGTCACATGGTGTGGAAGCCACGATTTCGTCTGCCAATATCAAGACACAGGATTTCCAGTGGAACACCGACCTGACGTTTGCCTACAACTATACCGAGATCACCGACCTGATGTCAGTATCACGTGTCATCGACCTCGTATCATCCAGCGGTTATGCTCGCGAAGGCTATCCTCACCGTGCCCTGTTCTCTTTCCAGTTCCAGGGTCTCAACGACGAAGGTATCCCACAGGTTATCAACGAGAGTGGCAATGTCACCACCAGCGATATCTACTTCCAGGAGTATGAGCGTCTCGATCACCTCAAGTACGAAGGTCCTACCGAGCCTACCTACACTGGTGGTCTGAACAACATGTTCCGCTGGAAGAACTGGCGTCTGAACGTGTTCATCACCTATTCATTTGGCAACAAGCTCCGCCTCGATCCTGTGTTCTCTGCCAGCTATAGCGACATGAGCGCTATGCCTAAGGAGTTCAAGAACCGCTGGGTACAGCCTGGTGATGAGAACTTCACCGACATTCCAGCTATTGCCTCTGTACGCCAGAACTACAAGGACAACTATCTGGGCTATGCCTACAATGCCTACAACTATTCTACGGCACGCGTGGCCGATGGTGGTTTCATCCGTATGAAGGACATCTCGCTGACCTACGATTTCAATCCACAGTTCATCAGCAAGATTGGCCTGAGCACAGCATCGCTGAAGCTCGATGCTACCAACCTCTTCCTCATCTATGCTGACAAGAAGCTGAACGGACAGGATCCAGAATTTGTCAACTCAGGTGGTGTGGCAACACCGCTCTCTAAGCAGTTCACATTCACCGTACGCCTGGGAATCTAAGAGATTGATAATTGATGATTGATAATTGAAGATAGACTATTATGACAAAGATATTTTTCAAGAACAAGTTCTCCGCCCTTGGCCTGGCATGCTGTGGTGTCGCCACAGCCCTGACGGCCAGTGTCGCCCTCACTTCTTGCAGTGATTTTCTCGACAAGGAGCCCGACGACCGTGTGGAGCTGTCGACAGAAGACCAGGTGGTGATGCTGCTTACAGCCTCTTATCCCGATGCCAACTACGGATGGTTCTGCGAGCTTTCGAGCGACAATATCATGGACCTCAATGCCGAGCACTACCCCATCGATGGTGATGCTGCACAGAACCTGACACACTATAATCTCGGTTCTTCCGGACGTCAGGACGACGAAGCATACCGCTTCGAGCCCGTCAAGTCCTCAACATCGTCTGACACACCAGGCGGATTGTGGAGCAGCTACTACATCACCATCAACTCAGTGAATGAAGCACTGGCAGCCATCGACCAACTTGTTGCTGAAGGCAGTGCGATGACCAACAAGCTGACAGCTGCTAAAGGTGAGGCACTGCTCATCCGTTCCTACTGCCATTTCGTGCTTGTCAACGTATTCTCGCAGGCCTACAAGACCGAAGAGCTGAGCAAGCAGGACATTGGCATACCTTATATCACAGAGGTAATCAACACTGTTGACGATAGCTACAGCCGTAGCAATGTCACTGACACCTACAAGAAAATCATTGCCGACCTGGAGGAGGGTCTGAAATGCATCAGCGACATCAACTACGAGAAGCCCAAATACCACTTCAACGAGAATGCCGCCCATGCCTATGCCTGCCGCGTCTACCTGTTCCACCACCAGTGGCAGGATGCCATCGAGCAGGCCAACATGGTGCTGGGTACCGACAAGGCACAGTTGCTGCCAAAGCTCTTTGACTATGCCCCACTCGACGACTGCTCTTACCTAGATGATTTCGCCAACGTATGGCAGAATCCCAATGAATGGAGCAATCTCATGCTGATAGACACCTACAGCACCATTTTCCGTAAATCACGCTACCGCTATGAGCAAGGCGGCATGCGAGCACGTGCCATCTACTTCCACAACGCCCCAATGTGGCGCCGCTGGGTAGGCAACCCTGCAGCCTTCGTATCCGGACTCTTCGGCAGTCGTGACTATGGTTTCTGCCCCGGATGGATCGGAGAGCAGTTCCAGTATAGCGACAAAGTGGCTGGCATTGGCTATGCACACACCTTCCGCCGTGAGTTCACAGCCACAGAACTGCTGCTCGAGCGTGCCGAGGCCAAGATCAACACCGGCGACCTGGCAGGAGCCAGTGAGGACCTGTGTACCTACCACGAGAGCACGATGAATTTCTCGGAGAAATCAAAAGAGACCTATGCCGCACAGAATGGTATGTTACCCCTCACGGACGATATGATCAAAGACTGGTTTGCCAAGGAGACGAAAGACAACTACAACTGCTTTGATGACTGGGACTTCCTGAAGAATATGGATCCCAACTGGGTAATCTCTGCCGACGCAGTACCTTATATGAACTGCGTGAACTACTGGCGCCGTTACGAGACCAATTTCACCGGCAAGCGTTTCTTCGACCTGAAGCGCTGGGGAATGGAATATTACCACGTATATGGCACCAATACCAGCACAGGCGTACAGAACGACACCATACGCATGACCTGGAACGACCCACGGCGTGCGCTTGAGATTCCGCAGGATGCCATCGCAGCCGGTATGGAGCCCTCACAGCCCGCTTCACTCACCACCGACACGACCTCTCACGTCAAGCCTGCAAGCATGACCATTGACGAACTGATCATGAAGTAAATAGAACGTTGAACATTGAAGAATACGATTATGACAACTATCAAGAATAAATTTTCAATGAGCTGCTGCTCCGTTCTCTGCGGCATTGCTGCAACTCTCATGACCATGCCTGCCCTGACGGCCTGCAGCGAGGAAGAACTGGGACCATCGATCTACGACACCACGGAATATCCGCTCGATCGCTCCCTCTACACCTTCCCATTAGATACTTTCGTAAAGAAGAACTTCCTGGAGGCCTACAACCTGAAGTACATCTACAAGATGGAGGACGTAGGTTCCGACATGCAGAAGAACCTCGTGCCTGCTTCTTACGAGAAGAGCACCGATCTGGCACTGCTGGTGAAATACCTCTGGCTCGATGTCTATGCCAAGCTGGCTGGCGAAAAGGAAATCTTCCTCAAGAAATACTCACCACGTATCATCCACGTCATCGGTTCGCCTGGCTATCTGAGTGATGGCTCCCGTGAGCTTGGTGTCGCTGAGGGTGGTATCAAGGTGACGCTGATGGAAGTGAACCGTCTCGACGTGAACCAGATTGATGGCAGCCGCGGACTGAACGAGCTCTACTTCCACACCATGCACCACGAGTTTGGACACATCCTCGACCAGACCTCGCTGCGCCCACAGGCCTTCAACGTCATCAGTGCTGGCCTCTACGACGCCATGGGCTGGGCACAGAAGAGCGACAGCATACAGTGCGCACTTGGATTCGTCACTCCTTACGGCTCGTCACAGGCTGGCGAGGACTGGGTAGAAACGCTCTCGTGCTACGTCACCTATAACGAAGACCGTTGGGCAGGACTGCTCAACTCGGCTCAGTACGATTGGGAAGAGGTAGACTACATGGAAGATGACTACAAAAAGCGCTATCCACGGGCCTATCAGGAATATCTATCGGGATACGCCGTTAAGACGCAGGACTACGACACCATCGGCTATCTGCGTCAGACGGCCAACTACGAATACAAGGTAGTGCGCAAAGTGGTTCCCCGCAATGCCGACGGTTTTGTGGCCAAAGATGCTGAGGGCAACTACACCATTAGCACCGATGCCGACAACATCAACGGTCGCGACGTCATCCTCGAGAAACTTGACCTGGTGCGCACCTGGCTGAAGGAGAACTGGGGCGTAGACCTCGACGAGCTCCGCAAGGAAGTGCAGACACGCCAGTACATGACCGACAGCGAGGGTAAGTTCCTTCGCAATGAGAGGGGCAACTTCATCAATCGCCTCACCTATGTCGACCCGGCCAATCCCGATGAGCCCACACTCATCGAGCAGCTGTATCAGGAGATAGAACAGTTTAAGAGTCTACAGACCACCGAATAGTAAAAGGTCCTATATTAATAATGTATTAAACGAAGCAACGTATGAAAAAGATATATGTTCCCCTAATCATATCGGCAGTCACAGCACTTACACTGACTGGCTGTGCTGGTGAAGAGGATGACATCTTCGACAAGACCGCCGCAGAGCGACTCAACGAGTCGAGCAGCAAATACAGCGCACGTCTGGAGGCACAGCCCAACGGATGGGCCATGCAATACTATCCCACCTACAGCGACATGTCGCCACAGGGCAGCGGATACCTCATCCTCATGGATTTCAACCCCGACAACTCTGTCAAGGTGGCCATGAACAATCGTTTCTCCAACAACCAATACTGGACAGACACCTCTGTATGGGAAGTCATCAAGGACAACGGCCCCGTATTGTCGTTCAATTCCTACAACACCTGCATGCACGCTTTCTCCGACCCAGAGGATATCACCTGGACTGCAGACAACGAACAGAGCGAGGGCTGTGGTGGCGACTACGAGTTCATTATCGTCGATGCTCCTGAGGATGCCAGCTACATGATGCTGAAAGGCAAGAAGCGCAACACCTACAACCTGCTCACTCCCATTGAAGAGGGTGTCGACTACGAGCAGTATCTCACCGATGTGAACGCCTTCCATAACAAGATCTTCTCTGCCTCAGCGCCCACAGGATGCTATCTCTGCTTCGGGCCTGACAGTATCTATAATATGGAAGATGGCAACGATGGCGTGCCCAATATCTATCCCAAGGGAACCGATTCTATCGCCAACGAAAGTTTCCATCCCTTCCTCATCACCAAGCGAGGCAACGATTATTACCTGCGCTTCCGTGATGCTTTCAAGCGCGACTTCATGGAAGGCACTCTACAGGAACTGAAATACGACTCTATCCAGGACTGCTTCTTCGGAACAGATAATCCTGATTTCGTCATGATAGGCTACCCTGCTGAGCAGTTCTTCCAGGAATATTCTGATGCCAAGGGTGATCACAAATTTGACTTTAACGTAGACAATGAGATGTCTGACAAATTCCAGACTTACATAACAAGCCTTGTCGATGATTTTTCAAGCATGAAAAGCAAGAAGAACAAAGCCTACAGCTTTTTAGGCTTGCGTTTTACATGGAATGCAAAGAACGAATCTTTCCAATGGAATCTTCGCTATACGCCAGGAACGAGTTCTGCCACACTTGCCGGTTATAATTACACCTATGAAATGGATGGTAATCGTGTCAAGTTTACCTACGTGGCACCAGGTGTTGACGCAAAGGGCTCAGATGCTGCAACGACCAACATCCGTAATGCCCTGCCTTCTGTAGTTACTATCACAGAATTGCTCTCGCAAGAATTTACCATCACACCAGCCAATACGAACTTTAACCTTAGCAAGCTCAAGTTTACTGCTGTGAACGATCCTGAACTATGGTTTATCGTAACAATATAAAAACACTTTTTTGTTTAATTAAATAAAACTATTATGAAAAAAAGATTACTGCTCATGAGTGCAATGTTGCTTGCTGTTAGCGGCACGTTTGCACAAAAGATGGCGCCAACAAAAGCAGTAGCCAAGAAAGCCCATTATGAGGCAAAGGCTATGGATGCCAGAAGTTCGAAGGCTGAGGTCTTTAAAGCTTCTGTGTCTACTGCAAAAATGGCACCGATGGAAATGGAAAAGGTAACAAGCCAGTCACAAGCTTCGTTGTCTAGAAGTCGTGCACCAAGAAAGACGATGACCGATGGTGTCTGGTACCAGCGCCCAGTAGGTTCATTATACATATCTGGAGGTAGTGATCCTGACTACTATTCCTATGTATATATACCCGGTCTTGTTGAAGGTCTGTACAAGAACATGGCCGATAAGAAAGTTTCAGCAAAATGGACTCTTGTCGGCTCACAGGAGACAACTTCCGTAGAAGGCAATGAAGACAATGACCTGCAGTTGACATTCCCCAAAATTCCGTCTGGATATATTAGCTCTTACTATATCCCTCAGATGACCGTTGGCAATACATCGTATACCTTTGGTGAGAATTTCCCCAACAATCCAGATGTAGCATTGATCAATGGTGACAGTGTTATGACATTAACCGATGTCAACCTTTGCGCAGGCTACTATTACGGATTCTCCAATGGTGGCTCATTCGGCAATAGAACCGGCAAGACTGAGATTGACGGACAAGAGGTTGATATCGTTAGCGATGCTATCTACGAGTTCTACAACAAGCCCATCAAGCCCCTTTATCTCACCGATGTATTCTTCAGAGTGGTCAACTTTGATGGTACTGCATTGATGAACGAGGGTACTGAAATGAAAGTGATCATTCGCAAGATTGACGAAGAAGGCAATATTGCAGATGTCATCGCTGAGATGCCATTTTCACTCGATGATGCAACCTATATTGAGGAAGATGAAGGTAAAACTTTCGGAGCATTTATTGTTTCAAAGAAAGATACCGATGCCTTTGGTACAGAATATGATGTGCCCATTCTGATTGAAGATGAATTCGTTGTCATCATCAGCGGTTTTGAGCAGGAGGGTGTCAACTTCTCCATCTATATGACAGGCGACCTCAAAGATGTTGAAACCGACAGCTTCTTGAACAATGGTATGGTTACTCCTACCTGCCGTTCATACGTGCGTGCCGACAACGGTGAGCCTCTTGACGGACTCTACTATTGCCAGGCTATTACCAAGGAGCAAAGCGACCAGTACAATAAAGAAGACGGTGATGATTATGACTGGACTCGTCATTACAATGCTGTTCTCCACCTCGACGCTATGACCGACGTAGTAAATGTCTTAGACGGTTTCGAGAAAATGTATGCTGAAAATGAAGGCGGTCCTGTTTTTGCCATCATGGAAGAACAGAATGCAGAAACCGGCGAAATGGAGAATGTTGCCTATACAACCCTCCAGTATGAGAGCACACTGCCACGTCTTTCTACATGGGAAGGCATGGAAGGCGAAGACAACTACACATTTGAGGACCTGCCTGACTGGCTGAAAATAACAGAATACAACGACGATTACTATACCGACTACGATGTCACACTAGCTGCTCTTGAAGCTGACCCACTGCCCGAGGGAGTAAAAGGACGTAAGGCAGAGATTCGCATCGTCAGCGAGCGTGGTGCTGACTCTGGCATTATCACCATCATCCAGGGTGAGGATCCAGATGATATCATTCCTGAGAAGGAAATAACCGATGGCAAGTATTTCCTCGTCAACATTGCTTCTAACAAGTGCTGGGGTGCTGGCAACGATTGGGGCACACGTGCTTCGCTCGTGAAGAATCTGGAATACGTGACCCTGCTCAAGCAGTCCGACGGAACATATTTCCTCGAGTCGCAGGTCAGCAATGGCGGTACCAGCTATTACTTTGGTGGTGACTACATGGACGGTTCTCCTATTCCTCTGACCATCACCAAGCTGGATGAGTCTTTCGGTCAAGACATGAACGACAATCCCATGTACACCTACTACATCTCTAATGCAGAGGGTCAGTACTTTGGATATGATGGCAGCACAACCGTGCTTGGTAAGAATATCGATATCACCACAGAAACAGGCAAGTTCTATGCTCAGTGGATTATCGCTTCTGAGGAAGAGGCACTAGCAGCACTGAAAAATGCTACCGTCGATGATCCTAACGATGCTACATTCCTGATCCTCGACCCGAACTTCGGCCGCAACAACCGTAACGTGGGCGCATGGATCGTCAGCGACGACTGCACCAACAAGAATCTCTCTGGTGGTGACAATGTCAACAACTGTGCTGAGAGCTACCACTCTGTGTTCACTATCAACCAGCTGCTTGAGAACGTTCCCAACGGTGTCTACAAGATGACCGCTCAGGGCTTCTATCGTCAGGATGGTAGCGACGAGGAGAACCTCCCCTACTTCTTCATCAACGACCAGAAGGCCGTCTTCCCAGCACTCACAGGCACTGAGAACAGCATGTCTGCTGCTTCTGCTTCGTTCACCAACGGCCTCTACACCATTGAGCCTATCTATGTAGAAGTGAAGGACGGTAAGATTGACCTCGGTGTCAAACTGGAGAACAACGCCAACCTATGGTGTATCTGGGATAACTTCGAACTGACCTACTACGGACCCGATGCTACCATCGAGCAGGCTAAGGCCGCTGCTTTCATCGAGGAGCTCGAGAACCTGAAGGACAAGGCTGAGGATCTGGTTGACCAGGTTGACAACGACGCTATCAAGTCTGCCCTTGCCGACGCTATCGCAGCTACTGCCGACGTTACCGCCGCTTCTGGTGAAGAGGCCGTTAAGGATGCCATCAACAAGCTGGCAGGTGTCGTTGACCTTGCCGAGGGTAACGTGATTGCCAAGAACGTGCTGCCTGCTATGAAGGCTCTCGTCGACGGAACCAACGTCTACACCGAAGAGGCTCTCAACACATACTACACACAGTGGAACAACAAGTACACCGCTGGTACACTGACCAAGGCTGAGGCTGGTACACTCCAGAACCCCGACGTCGTGACTGGATGGCACGCTGATATCACTGTCGACAACTTCCTGCTCTCTGCCTGGGATACCAATCCTGACTTCAACAATGCTCCTTACTACATCAACACCTGGAGTACTGAGGGTGACAACGACGGTAGCAACTTCCGCGTTCCATTCTTCGAGTACTGGACTAGCGACGATGCATCACTGGGTGAGAAGACGCTCACCGCTACGATGACTGGTCTTGAGAAGGGTACCTACAAGGTTACCGCTCTGGTACGTGTACGTGTTAAGAATGGTGAGAGCAATCCTACCGGCATCGCTCTCCAGGCTAACGACGGCACTGCTGCCGACGTCACCGAGGGTGCACAGGTCGGTTCATCTCAGTTCTTCCTGCAGGAGGCTGTTGCTCAGGGTGAAGTTGGCGAGGATGGCACACTGCTCATCAAGTTCAACATCGCTGCTGACAACAACATCAGCTGGCTGTCATTCAAGAACGTCAAGTTCGAGAAGAGTCACACTTGGAACTTCACTGCCTGGAGTCCCGCTACCGTTGAGAACCTGAAGGCTGAGGCCGCCAAGGGTCTGAACGAAGGTCTGTGGTCAGATGGTGAGAAGTCTGACGGCTCTGCTACTACCGCTGAGATTTCTGCTGGCAACTGCTTCTGGCAGGTTGGCTCAAGCAACGAAGCTGGCGAGACCCTGACCGCTAATGGTGAGGAGATTGCCGAGCTGAAGGGTCTGATATTCAAGAACAACAAGGCTCGCTCACTGGCTATCGCCGTGAACTATGGCGACTGCACATCTGCTAATGGTGCTGGCTTCGGTCCTTACAACGGACCTGCTTACCTCTGGCTGGGTGGCAAGAACATTGAGTACTTCACCATTCCTGCTGTGAAGGGTGGCACCACCATCACCATGGGTGTTGAGTCACACAAGTTCACCGATGCACGTGGCGTACAGCTGCTCGTCAATGGCGAGGTCCTGAAGGATGCCGAGGGCAACGACGTTGCTTATCCTACCAACTACACCGTACAGACCTGGCAGGTTCCTGCTGGCATTGCACACGACGTAGTTATCAAGAACAACAACGGCTGCCACATCTACTTCATCGACGCTGAGCAGGATCAGGAAGTTCTGACCAGCATCAGCAATGTGAAGGTTAGCAACAGCAACCTCAATGGTACCATCTACAACCTCAACGGACAGCGTGTAGACAAGGCTCAGAAGGGTCTCTACATCATCAACGGCAAGAAGGTTGTGAAGTAATAGTAGTCTTACCTACTACAAAAATCCTATCGGTTCCCCTGTGCCATCCGCACAGGGGAACTTTTTTTCCTGGAAAACGCAAGATGGATACCACGCACTAACAATTAGGAAAAATTATCATGACTTCATTGCAGATAAAGCAGAAAAATGAGTAACTTTGCAGACAAATGTGCGACCAGAGCAAAAAACCACAGCTCTATGTACTCAACCATTCACCAAACAACCATTACTAACCCAAATGAGATTCACTCTACTTTTTACTCTCCTGCTGGTCTGCGGTCTCTGCCCGTCACATGCTGCCGAGACGAAAATCGAGGCTGAGAAAGCATCCTACAGCAACTGCAAAGTGATAACAGACAATCAGTACTCGGGAGGAAAAGCCCTTGAGCTCACCGACAGCAGAGCCAGGATCACCTTCTCGTTCAGCGCCACTGCTAGCGGCAAGTATTCCGTCTTCGTATGCAGTGACGGGCTCTACGGCAACAAGGTGGTCAACCTGTCGGTCAACGGCAATACGAGCACCTTCCAGACCGGCAACAGGGTATATGGCGAAATAGAAAGCGGCCCATACATGATGAACGCAGGCAAGAACACCATCATTATTACCCCCAACTGGGACTGGTTCCGCATAGACTATATCCGCATCGCAGATGCCACGGGCAGCATAGCATTCGACATCCCCACTACGACAACCGATGCCAATGCCACAGAAAGTGCCAGGGAGATGTATGCATTCCTCTTTGACAATTTCGGCAAGAAAACCATCTCGGGCATCATGACTGGAGATATGACGACTGCCAACGGCAATGTCACCCAGCACGAAGACGTGAAAGCCGTGCTGAGAGCTTCTGGCAAATACCCAGCACTCGTAGGCTTTGATTTCATGAATGCCACTGGCCGCAGTGCTGACTACAACAGCTGGTATAAGGACTATACCACGGCCTGCATCCAGCTGGCCAAGGACCTCTACAAGCGTGGTGGTCTGCCGGCTTTCACCTGGCACTGGCGCGACCCCAGCCGTTCTACCGACGAGTTCTATTGCAGCAACAAGGCAGCCAGCTATTGTGCCGTAAAGATCTCCAGTGCACTCAATGCCGACGGCAGCTGGAACACCTCTTCCAGGCTCTACCAGAACATGATTAAGGATATACACACCATCGCCGACTATTTCCTGAAACTGCAAGACGAGGGTGTGGCCTGTATCTTCCGTCCCCTTCATGAGGCCAGCGGTGCCTGGTTCTGGTGGGGAAACGACGGTGCCGACAGCTTTACCAAGCTATACAGGCTAATACGTGACGAGATGGTTAGCGTGAAGGGAGTTCACAACGTCATCTGGGTATGGAATCCTGCCACTGCCGACGATAGCGACTGGAATCCTGGCGAGGACTATTACGATGTGGTGGGCATAGACATCTATAATGATGCCTTCGACTATTCTTCCAACTATATTGCCTTCGAACGACTGAAACGCATTACCAACGGCAAGAAGATTATCACGCTGTCCGAGAATGGTCCCATACCAGATATCGACAAGGAATTTGAAGAAGACGCCGTATGGTCGTGGTGGATGCCTTGGTACCAGTCATGGAGTGGTGCTTTCGTAGACAAGACGAGCAAAGAGGAATGGACCAAATGTATGGGCGACGAACGTGTTATCACCCTCGAGGACCTCGCAGCAGGATGGGGTAAAGAAACTAACATCAAGTCCATCCTCCATACCGATAGCCAACGCGAGACGATCTACAACCTCTATGGGCAGAAGGTGAACAAGGCTCATAAAGGGCTCTATATCATCAACGGCAAGAAAGTCGTGAAGTAAGCAGACATGTTCAGCTGTCACAACTTTCACAAATATCGCACGACAACAAGGATTGGATTTTTCTTCAGCTAACAAAACTAACAAATTCCGACTGACTAATTTATACTGATTTTGCAGCTTTTAAGCCAACACCTCACTCAATCTTACGGAAACACCGATAAACACTGGAGTTTTGAAGAGTGAGGTGTTGCTCAAACACCTCACTAACACCTCACTAACACCTCACTAACACCTCAATCAACACCTCAACCAACACCTCAACCAAGACCGCACTATGTTGGTACCTTTTATCGCTAAAAAGAAAAAAAACTCAACATTTCTTTTCAACGATATTTTCTGGATAGACAAGGATTTATGCCCCGCCTAGGAAAAATTTGTTCCCTGCCTAGGAAAAATTATTTCCCTAACTGGGAAAATTGTTTTTCCCGCCTAGGGAATAAAATCCTAAAAACATACCAGTTTTCAGAAGAAAAGCTTCCCTTTTCAAAACAGTAAATATTTCCGACAAGATTCCAACTGGCAGACAACTTTAATGGAACAAAACATTTAGCTGATCATCTACAAGATCAGCACGAGATTGACATCCCCCAACCACCGATAATGACGAAGGCAGATTACAACCAATTTCTCAGAATAAACTAAATAAACTAACGAACATATGTTCATCGGGCAACGAACATATGTTCATTGGGCTACGAACATATGTTCAAGGGCCTACGAACATATGTTCATTGGGCTTCGAACATATGTTCATCGGGCAACGAACATATGTTCATTGGCACATGAACCCTAGGGTCACTATTTTGGACTCTTTTTTGGAGTGGTGAACGATTCAGGACTGGGTCCTACAAAAGTCGTGGTAAAACTGAGAAACGATTGAAGATATAGCAAACAGTAGCATTTGAGATATCGGATAAAATCTCCATCCCGCCACTACATCGTTGTGCTATAGGAACGTCCATCGGTATCCACGAATGTGACACCAAAAGCCTGTCCATCGTCGATGGTCTGAACCTGACTTGCCAGACGGGCTGTCTCTGCTACCGACACATTGGAGAAATAGATCACATAACGACGGTCTACCAACTGTCCGCTACGCAGTCGGCGAGGACGGTCATCATAGCTGGCATAAAGTAGCGATGTGAGCACGGAATTGTTGTTGCGAGGACGATCGAGCATCATCTGCTTATCAGGACTGTTGACTACTCCAAACGCATTGTCGATATTGACATAGTTGGGACCATAGCAGAACTGGCGATGCTGGCGGGTCGACTCATCCTCACTGATAGCCAACAGGCCACCTTTCTCACAGCGTATGGTACAGTCGCGCAGGGCACGTATCTCATCGATATAGACTACGGCATTGCCAGGTGTTGAATAGATGAGGAAGCGATGGTCGAGTGCAGAGTCGTTGCACAGCAAATGTCCCCGCACCGTCCACGCATCGCCTTCGAGCAGGAAATCAGGTTTTGCTGCGGGCACGGCATTGGTCTTGCGGCCTTCCACCTCGTACCAACCTAACAGATTACCCGTATTGTGCTGCTTGAAAGGCACGATGAGATTAGATGCCTCGGGCTGCAGTCCATCGTTCTGATGAGGAGCAATATAGCCGGTATAGCTCTTCAGGCCTTCGCTCCAGCTGAAGCAGGTGAAGCGATCAGCCGTTGATGCCCGCACCACTTGCTGTGAGGTCAACAGGCGTGCCTCAGCATAGCGCTTCCTGAAGTTCTCCCAGCGTGTGGGCACTAGCTGCTGCGTACTCCACACATGATGCATCAGCCAGGTCATCATCACGCGATGGGCTTCTACCCCCATGCGTCGTGCTCCGATGTCGCTACGCAACAGCCACGAGCCATCGGGGGTGGTCAGCTGTCGGTGACGTATCATCTCATAAGCCCGCTGCTCGAGCATCAGCGCATCAGGGTCGCGAAGCAAACAGGCCATCGTGGTATAGCTGGTCAGCTGGTCGTAGAGGAAGAGGCTCCAGTCGTTGCCATTAGGCATTGCGAGCTCGCCATCGCTGAGCGCCAGCCAGTAGAGCACGCTGTCGCACACCTCGCGGCAGTGGTGGAGGAGGGGCACGACAGGCGCAGCATGACCAGTGAGGCCGAGGATGAGGGCTGCCTCGCCCAGTTCCTGGATGACCACATTCTGATAGCTGGTATGGAAATAGTTGTGATTCTGCAATGTATAGTCGGAATAAAGGTTCGGTCCGCGATAGAGATCGCAGACACGCTGTCTGGCGGGTGCCAGGAAGGTGGTATCGCCAGCATCGCTGGGGTGCGAATAGCTGTTGATGGCGAACTCGTACATACGCTGCTGCCATTGCGGAGCCTGCTCATCGCCAGGGAACAAAGCCAGAGCCGCTGCCAGCACATCGACCTCCCATCCATTTTCCTCGGCTTTGGTGTCACCCTTGTAGCCCGTAGGAATATCCCGCTCGAGTTCATACTGGCACTCTGCCCTCAGCAGCTGGTAGATGTACTGTCGCTGCTGAGACGTGAGCGACTCCCACTGGAACAAGGCACTGTAAGCCACCGACATCGCCCACAAGGAGCTTTCCCACGTATGATTGGCCTGCGACAGCGATCCCCAGTAGCGGCCATCCGAGCATACCTTCAGACGGTTGGCCTTATGGGTGCTATAAGCAAAGACCAGCGACCGACGGGCCATCTGCTCGACATCCTGCCAGCTGACATCAGCAGGCAACGTCACCTTGCCTTTGGCATATTTCGACAGGAAGGCACAAATCATACTCATATCGGCATTGGATCGCACACCGTCCTCATTGCTCCGCATGGTATTGTTCGAACGGAAACAGCCACAGAGTTCACCCACGCTATTGGGTTCCTGACAGGACTGATAATCAGATTTCATATAGGCAGTAAACCGTGCTAGCATCTGCAGCAGCGAATCCTGCATCTGCTGTTCAGGCAAATGGGTAAAAGCCTGAAGATGAAGCACGAGTAGCAGACAGGTCGTTAGGAGTATGGTCTTCTTCATAAATCGGATGAGTTAGGATGTCGAAGTAATGGATTTGCAAAGATACGAATATTTTTCCGAATGATGTCCTCTTTCTGATGGAAAAGTGGTCTTGAGACACGAGTTTTTTTCCTTTCCATATAATAAAATATGTATAAAACACGTTATTTATGCGTGTTTAGGCGAAATCTGCTGATATTGGCCCTGTTGATTGTGGCTTTCCTAGAGGGCAAGGCGCAATACGACCCATCGTTCAGTCACTACTGGGCGATGGAGACTGCGTATAATCCTGCAGCAGTGGGCAAACAGGAGAAGATCAACATCACTGCCGCCTATAGCATGGCGCTGGCAGGCTTCAAGCGCAACCCTAAGACGATGTATGCCTCGGGCGATATGCCTTTCTTCCTGCTCGGTGCCTATCATGGCGTAGGCATCAGATTCATCAACGATGCCATCGGTCTGTTCTCGCACAAGAACCTAGCCCTGCAATATGCCTACAAGCAGAAACTGTTCGGAGGTACGCTGAACATCGGTGTGCAGGCGGGTATGCTCAGTGAGAATTTCGACGGTTCGAAGGTCGACCTCAACGAATCGGGCGACCCTGCCTTCTCCACTTCCGAGGTGACAGGAACGGCTGTCGACCTGAGTGCCGGTCTGTATTATCAGCACCGCTGGTGGTATGCCGGTGCATCTGTTCAGCATCTCACGGCACCCACCATCGAGATGGGTGAGACCAACCAGCTGGAGGTGGCTATGGCATATTATTTGACAGCAGGATGCAATATTCGGCTAAGAAATCCGTTCTTAACAATACAGCCCTCTGTGCTGGGGCGCTCCGACGGTGTAGGCTATCGAGCAGATATCACCACTCGTCTGACCTATTCTCATGAGCAGCGCCGTATGTATGTGGGCGTGGGCTACAGCCCGGAAAACTCGGTCACGGTATACCTCGGCGGCAACTTCCACGGCATCACGCTGGGATATAGCTACGAGGCATTCACCAACGGTATCAGCCTGGGCAACGGCTCGCACGAGCTGTATGTAGGCTATCAGATGGACATGAACCTCTTCAAGAAGGGGCGAAACCGTCATCAAAGCGTAAGGATATTATAACCAATGAATATGAAGAAGAATCTGATAATAGCACTTTGCACCGTAACAATGCTTGCGCTGACAAGCTGTTTCGGTGGCAAAGAGACAATGGCCTCTGGTGGTGAGCTCACAGGAACCAGCGGACGGTCGTTCTCAGAGCCAGCACCCTATGGGATGGTGCTCATCAAGCGGGGCCACCTGAAGATGGGTATGGAAAGTACCGATACGCTATGGGGCAGACAGACACCCACACGCGACATATCGGTGGAAGGCTTCTGGATGGACGATACCGAAATTACCAATTCGGAGTATAGGCAGTTTGTGAGCTATGTACGCGACAGCATCATTCGCGAGCGACTGGCCGATCCCAACTACGGCGGCGACGAAAGCTACAAAATTGAGGAAGACAAGAACGGCGACCCCATCAAGCCATACCTGAACTGGAAAAAGGCGCTGCCAAGAAAGCCCAATGAGGATGAGCTCAGGGCTATTGAAAGCGTCTATGTGACCAATCCCGTGACAGGCGAGAGGATGCTCGACTACAGTCAGATGAACTACCGCTACGAAATCTACGACTATACGGAGGCTGCCCTGCGACGCAACCGTCTGAACCCCGAGGAGCGACAGCTGAACACGGATATCGCTATCAACCCCAACGAGAAGGTGATGATTTCCAAAGACACCGCCTATATCGATGATGAAGGAAAGATTGTGCGACAGACCATCAACCGCGAGCTGACAGGCCCGTGGGATTTCCTCAACACGTACATTATTAATATATATCCCGACACGACCTGCTGGGTGAACGACTTTCCCAATGCCGACAACGAGATGTATATGCGCAACTATTTCTCAAACTCGGCCTACAACGACTATCCTGTGGTGGGTGTCACCTGGGAACAGGCCAATGCCTTCTGCGCCTGGCGTACGGAATACCTGCTCAAGGGGCTGGGTCCGGCTGCACGCTTCGTACAGCGCTACCGTCTGCCTACAGAAGCCGAATGGGAATATGCCGCACGTGGCAAACAGCAGAACGAGTTTCCTTGGGAGAACGAGGACGTGGCCAGCGGTAAGGGATGTTTCTTTGCCAACTTCAAGCCTGATGACGGCAACTATACCAAGGACGGCAACCTGATTACCTCGAAGGCAGGCATCTACAGTGCCAATAGCAACGGGCTCTACGATATGGCAGGCAACGTGGCTGAATGGACATCGACCATCTATACTGAAGCTGGCGTGGATGCCATGAACGACATCAACCCACAGCTGAAGTACAATGCCGCAAAAGAAGACCCCTACCGGCTGAAGAAGAAATCCGTGAGGGGAGGATCGTGGAAAGACCCCGAGAGCTATATCCGCTCAGCGTGGCGCTCAAGTGAATATCAGAACCAGCCACGCTCATACATCGGTTTCCGCTGTGTGCGCAGTCTGGCCAATACCACCAGCGAGAAGGCTAAACCCGCTAAGGCGACCACCAAGAAGTCTAGGCGATAAAACACCCTACCAACCAAACTCAACAACCCTATCCCAATGACAAAGTATAGCAAATTCAATCCCATCTACCGTCTGCAGAAATGGCTCGATAGCGTGCCTGGTCAGACGTTTATGAACTATGCCTACAGCTGGGGCGCCTCTATCGTCATTCTAGGCGCACTCTTCAAGCTCACCCACCTGCCTGGCGCCAACCTGATGCTGTTCCTCGGTATGGGAACCGAGGTTCTGGTATTCTTCATTGCTGGCTTCGACCGTCCCTTCGACAAGACCGAAGACGGTAAGGAACTTCCTACACACGTCGTTGACGACGAAAACGAGACTGGCGTTGCCAGTGGACAGGCGGCTGCCGTGATAGGTACTGGTGGTGGCGGCATTACTGGCGGTGGCAGTATCGGTGGCGGAACCATCGTCATCGGAGGCGGTGGTGCTTCATCTGGCGTAGCAGCATCAACAGAAGCAGGAGAGGCTGTCGAGGGCCATGCAGAGGCTGCAGCTGTTGCAGGAACTCCCGTCATAGCTGGTGGCATTATCGGAACCGTCAACCAGCCGGAGTTGCCCGACATCGATCCTGAGGAGATGGAAGAGGCCACACAAAACTATGTGGAGCAGCTGAAGAACCTGACTGAGACCCTGAAGAAAGTTTCAGAGCAGAGCGAACGTCTGACACGCGACAGCGAGGAGATGGAGAACCTCAACCGCACGCTGACAGGCATCTGCAAGGTCTACGAGATGCAACTCAAGGGCGCCAGCCAGCAGATTGGCACGATCGACCAGATCAACGAACAGTCGAAGCGTATGGCCGAACAGATAGCAGAGCTGAACAAGATCTACACCCGTATGATCGAAGCTATGACCGTCAACATGCCCAAGACCCCTCCAACATTGTAAACGACAGAACAAGGAGAAAAGCTAACGTCTTTTACTCATTTTCTATAACCCCCATAAGAAATGGCAATAAGAAAAAGACCAGTATCCCCACGCCAGAAAATGATCAACCTGATGTATGTCGTGTTGATGGCTATGCTGGCGCTGAACGTCTCGAACGAAGTGCTCAACGGCTTCGCCATCGTACAGGAAAGCCTTAACCGCACTACAGAGAACGCAGCACAGGAGAATCTGGCCATATACAAGGACTTTGAAGACCAGATGGCTGCCAACCCACAGAAGGTCAGCCAATGGTACGACAAGGCCATGCAGGTGAAGCAGATGAGCGAAGCCCTCTACTCACTAGCCACAGAGCTGAAAATGGCTATCGCGAAAGAGGCTGATGGTGAAGACGGCAACCCTGAGAGTCTGCAGAACAAGGAAGACCTGGAAGCCGCCAACCAGATCATGCTGGCTCCAGGACGAGGACGGGGCGAGGAACTGAAAAAGGCCATCGACACCTATCGTGAAGGCATCCTGACAATGGTCACCGACTCTACAAAGAAAGCCCACATAGCCAGCGACCTGACTACCGCTGTTCCGCAAGGCATACTAGGCAAGAACTGGCAGGAATACATGTTCGAGGCGATGCCTGCAGTAGCATCTATCACCATGCTTACCAAACTGCAGAACGATGTGCGTAACGCAGAGAAAGAGGTGCTGCACACACTGGTGCAGAACATCGACGTAAAGGATATCCGTGTGAACGCACTCGACGCCTTCGTCATCCCCAATTCACAGACCATCGTACAGGGCGATCGTTTCTCGGCACATATCGTGATGGCAGCTATCGACACCACACAGGTACCAGAAATCTATATCGGTGGACGCAAGGTGGACCTGCCCAACAATGTCTATGAAACAGTAACCTCTCGCACCGGTGACTTCACCCTGAGCGGCTATATCCAGACCATCAACGGCAATGGTGACCCCATACGCCGCGACTTCGAACAGAAATACACCGTGGTGGAGCCCTCGGCCACCGTCAGTGCCGACCTTACACGCATGCTCTATGCCGGCTATAACAACCCCATCAGCGTCAGCGTTCCAGGTGTTCCCCTGAGTAAGATCTCAGCCTCAATGACCAACGGCACACTGACTCCCAATGGTGCAGGCAAGTACATCGCCCATCCTTCGAAGATTGGTCAGGACGCCGTTATCACCGTCACCTCCACCAACACGGGACGTCCACAGACAATGGGATCGTTCACCTTCCGTGTGCGCAAGCTGCCCGACCCCACCCCCTATATCGACATCAAGGACGATGCAGGCAACCCCACACGTTTCAAAGGTGGCGGCATGTATAAGGCCAGCCTCATGGCGGCAGAGACCATTGGTGCTGCTATTGATGACGGCATTCTGGACATCGGTTTCCGCGTGCTGTCGTTCGAGACGGTGTTCTTCGACAATATGGGCAACGCCAAGCCACTGGCCAGCGATGGTGCCAACTTCTCGTCAGCACAGAAAGACCAGTTCCGCAGACTGTCACGCGGCCGACGCTTCTACATCTCACGTGTCACCGCTATCGGTCCCGACGGCATCGAGCGTACACTGCCCACGGCTATGGAGATCAAGGTACAATGACACTCACCAGGGGACGTTGAAATGATTTAAACGAAATAATGAATATGAAGAGATTTGCTTTAGTATTGACAATATCGCTGACTGTGATCACGGCCTTCGCGCAGCCTAAGCAGCGGCGCAACCAACAGGCACAGCGAGCGCAACAGACGCAGCAGGCGCAACAGCAGACCCAGCAGGCGCAGCAGACCCAGCAGGGAGGTATGACGCAGCGCATGCGCATACAATACCCTACAGCACTCGATATGCCTGAGGATGTGGTGTGGCGGCGCGACATCTATCGCGAGATAGACCTCAGCCTCGAGGAGAATGCCGGACTTTATGACCCTGTGGAGCCACAGGGACGACGTCTGAACCTGTTTACCTACGTTTTCAAACTGGCACTCAACGGATATATTCCCGTCTATGAGTACAATCTCGATGGCAACGAGGTGCTAGAACCGTCAGCAAAGGTCGACATGAAGAGCCTGCTCGACAACTATCATATCATGTACGAGGAACAGCAGGGCAAGCTGCGCGTGGACAACAGCGACATCCCCTCGGCCGAGGTGAAACTCTACTACCTCAAGGAGTGTGCCTATTTCGACCAGGCCAACTCCTCGTTCCACATCAAGCCCATCGCCTTCTGTCCCGTCATGCTGCGTGAAGACGACTTTGGTGGCGAGGCTGCCAAGTACCCTCTCTTCTGGGTGAAATACAGCGAGGTGGAGCCCTATCTCAGCCGCCAGGAGGTGAAGACGAGCGATGTGAACGATGCGGCCGTCATGAATCTCGACGACTACTTCACGCTGAACAAGTACAAGGGAAAGATCTACAAGACCGCCAACCGTCTGGGCAAGACGCTGGCACAGATGGCAGAGGGCGACAGTGCGAAATATTCTGCCGAGCAGCTGCGCATCGAGGCCGAGCTGGAGGCTTTTCGCAACAACCTCTTTGGTGACAAAGCCCGCAAGGACTCACTCGACAGCATCGCCAATGCCGATCCGAAACTGGCCAAGGAGACCAGCAAGAAGGAGAAGAAAGAACGCGTGCGTACCCGTCGCGAGCGTTCCAGCGGCAGCTCGGGAGGTACACAGCCAGCACGTGTATCAGTCAGACGCGAGCGCCACTAGACTCATCCCACCCTACCCTCATCGCTAGCAGCTACAAGCACAAAGTAAGCAACAAATAAAGACGACAACGATATGCAGGAAATCATCTCTTTTTTCAGGAACAGATGGACAAAAATGCTCAGCGTGTCTTTTATCATTGCATTTCTGACATGCGGCAGCGCCACAGCACAGATAAAGATTGGCGTCAAGGGGGGCTTCCAGTTAGCCAACATGGAATTCAACACCGACGACCTGGACAAATCCAATCGCATGGGATTCTTCGTCGGACCTACAGTGAAGATAGAATTGCCTGTAACAGGACTCAGCGTCAACGTCAGCGGTCTCTATGACCAGCGCGACCTCAAGGTTGACGAGTCCACATTCCATCAGCAGAGCCTGATACTACAGGGCGATGCACGACTGGGAGCCGGCATTGGCGATGCGCTGGGGATTTTCATCTTGGCGGGACCGCAGTTCAGTTTCAACATCGGTGATGACGTAGAGCAATGGTTTGGAAAGGATGGCACACTGAAGCAGTTCTCGCTTCAAGAGACGATGCTCAGCGTCAACCTGGGATTCGGCATCAACTTCGCAAAGCATTTCGAAGGTGCGCTGTACTATAATATCCCCATCAGTAAGACGGCCGATTTCACCTGGCAGCAGCTGGGCGACGGACTGAAAGACGAGACGTGGAATCACGCCAAGTCGCGCACCAATGCATGGCGCATATCCGTGGCCTATTACTTCTGAGAAACATCGCACATCACGAATCCCCCTCTTTTGCATGGCTCGTCTGCCGGCACTCGTTTTTCACTTCTACACACAATACTGCAATGATATATGCCGACGTGATACTCCCCCTACCCCTCGATGGCCTGTTCACATATTCCGTACCATCGGTCATGGAACAGCAGATACAGCGGGGTATGCGTGTGCTAGTACCCTTCGGACGCAACAAGAGCTATGTGGGAATCGTGGCAAAGCTTCACGATCAGAAGCCTACCGGCTACACCATCAAGCCATTGACAGCACTCATGGACGACAAGCCCATCCTCCTAGAGCAGCAGCTGCGACTCTGGCAATGGATTGCCGAATACTACATGTCGCCCCTTGGCGATGTACTGAAGGCAGCACTGCCAGCCGGACTGAAAGCTGAAGAGGGTTACAAGCCGCGCACAGAGACCTATATCCGCCTTACCGAACCCTATCGCAATGAGACCACACTCCACGTGGCCCTCAACATGCTGACCCGCGCTCCCAAGCAACAGGAGGCTTTCGTTGCCTATCTGCAACTATCGGGCTGGGACCTCATAACTGGGAATGACGAACAGTTCCGTGGTGCTGAAGTTACACGCGAAGAACTGATGAACACCTCAGGAGCCACACTACCTACGCTGAACCTACTCGTAAAACGGGGTATGCTCGAGACCTACGAGGTGGAGGTAAGCCGGTTGAACCGCAGCGGAGAGCCTCATCCCGAGCTCATCAAGCAGATGAGCGTCCCGCAGGACGACGCCTATAATCAGCTGCTCTTCTCCTTCATGAAAAGGCAGGTCACCCTGCTGCACGGCGTCACCGGCAGCGGTAAGACAGAGATATACATACATCTCATTCAGCGGGAGATAGACCAGCATCGTCAAGTTCTCTACCTGGTGCCCGAGATAGCGCTGACCGTACAAATGATGGACCGTCTGCATCGCGTCTTCGGTAATCGGCTAGGCATCTACCACTCCAAATACAGCGATGCCGAACGTGTGGAGATATGGCAAAAACAACTCTCTGCCCATCCCTATGACATCATCCTTGGTGTTCGCTCCGCTATCTTCCTCCCCTTCCAGCACCTGGGACTCATCATCGTGGACGAAGAGCATGAGACGAGTTTCAAACAGCAAGATCCTGCCCCACGGTATCACGCACGGTCGGCTGCCATCATGATGGCTACGATGCTGAGAAAGGCAACACAGGCTGCTGACAGCGAGCCAGCAATGCCCAAAGTGCTTCTCGGCACTGCCACACCGTCTCTGGAGACTTATCACAATGCGATGACAGGAAAATACGGACACGTAGAGCTCAACCAGCGCTATCAGGGCATTGAACTTCCAGAAATACAAGTAGTAGACACACAGGACCTGCAACGACGCAAGATGATGAACGGACCGTTCTCACCACTGTTGCTCACACGCGTCCGCGAAGCCCTGGAAAGCGGGCAGCAGGCCATTCTCTTCCAGAACCGACGGGGATGGGCACCCATGATGGAATGTCGTCAGTGCGGATGGGTACCACGCTGTGAACACTGTGATGTATCACTCACGCTGCACCGCAGTATGAACCAGCTGACATGCCACTACTGCGGCAACACCTACCGTATACCTGCCGAATGTCCAGCCTGCGGCAGCAAGCAACTGCAGGGGCGGGGCTATGGTACAGAGAAGATCGAAGACCAGGTACGCGACATCTTCCCAATGGCGCGCATCGCACGCATGGACCTCGATACCACCCGCACGCGACTGGCCTACGAACGGCTCATCAGCGATTTCTCGGCAGGCCGTACAAACCTGCTCATCGGCACGCAGATGGTCACCAAGGGCCTCGATTTCGACAAGGTCAGCGTAGTGGGTATCCTCAATGCAGACATCATGCTCAACTATCCCGACTTCAGAGCCTACGAACATGCTTTCATGATGATGGCACAGGTCAGCGGACGAGCAGGACGGAAGGGCAAGCGTGGACTGGTGGTACTACAGACAAGGCAACCCAACCTCGAACTCATCAGCCAGGTGGTGCACAACGACTACCTGGCCTTCTACCACGACCAGATTGCCGAGAGGCAGGCTTTCCACTACCCGCCATACTATCATATCATCAACGTCTTCCTCAAACATCCTAAAGATGCTATTGCCGAGTCGGCAGGCTATGATCTGGGAGCACGTCTCCGACAGTGGTTCGGTGGACGTGTGCTAGGACCCGACAAGCCTGCCGTTGCTCGTGTGAAGACGCTCAGCATCCGCAAGTTGGTGCTGAAACTTGAGCTGGGCATCGATATGCCACTCGTACGCCAGTATCTACGGGCTGCTCAGCAGCAGATGTTGCAAGACAAGCGATACGCATCCCTACAGCTCTACTATGATGTAGACCCACTGTAGGAATGCTCTATTAAGTTCCCCTCCCTTACTGTCCTCCCAGACGCTGGAAATAATCGATGATGTCGTCCCAGGTCTTGAAGGTATCACCGCCAAAGACGATACTTGTGGCCATCGCTTCGCGTGTCTCAGAGGCCTCAATCAGATAGTCGCCATAGAGCAGCCTACGCTGATTGGTAAACACCGTATGTCCCCAGGCGGGCACGTTGACATACTGCTCAAGCCACGCAGTAGTATCGGCATAGGCAGAAGGAACAGAACTCTCGGCAGGAGCCACAAAATATACCTGATAGCGCTCAATGAGCTGGCGAATAGCCTTCTGGCAACTGCTGACAGGCTTCCGATAGCCATCTACCAGCGTTTCCATACCAATATATACAATAGGACGCTCACGGTGCTCCTGAAGATCGTCTATCCATCGGATCACTGGCAGCACACTGTGCATGAACGAACGGTCGTCCATGCGATGCTCCCCATGAAAATGCATAGCCTGCGGATAGTGTTCGTGGAAGATGTCGAAGGTGTCCACCAGCGTATCCTCATCGCCAAAGAGTCCGAACACATGCTTCCGGTCTTCGTCGTCAAGATCTTCAAAACGATGTTCCGACTGCTGACGATACTCCTTCACCAATGCCTTGTCTACATAGAACGTCTGTATCCCATCCTGTCGCGGGTTCTGAAACTGCTGCGTGCCCGTCATGCCGTGGGCCTGCATCGTGTCGGCAATCATCAGTGCCGGATTGGTGCAGATGCGCCAGAAGCCCCGCAACTGTTCGGTGTACATACCACCCATCGAGGTGCCCAGGATGAGGTCGGGCTTCTCTTCCTCGCAAAGATGACGGAGCAGGCTGATGGCCTCCTCGGGATGAATGGGCAGGTCGGGAGCTATCACACGGGCATTGGGAAACACCGTGCGCAGGCGGCTTACTGTACCTGACTGACCACTGCTTCCAAAGCCATGTACATAAAGCAGTGTCTTACCATTCAGCAGTTCTGGAAACTGTTTCAATCCGTTGTTCTCCATATTCATTGTTCTTTTTCTATTTCCTGCCACAAAGGTACGAATAAGTAAGTAGAACACCAAAATATTTTTGAGTTTTCTCGAACGGGAGTAATGCAAATCCTGCTGCTACGAAGGAGAAAAGCTTTTGAATAGTGCTACAAAAGATATTACGAACGGACAAAAAACTATTTTCACGACGTGAAAATAAATAATCAAGACGTGAAAATAAATAATCAGGACGTGAAAATATATAATCACGTCGTGAAAATAGATTTTCAAGCTGCAGAAAAAGATTATTGCAACTAATCTTCGAAAAAGATATCGGTAACAAAAGAACAATTCCAAGGCTTTCAAGGTACAAGCGACGGTCGGCAGATTGCGGCAAAACGGGTTTTCAGGGCAGTACAAGACAGAACAGTAACAGTTTATTCCTATTTTTTTCTCTGTATCTGCCTGCAATTACGATTTTTTTGCTAATTTTGCAGCAAAATAGTTTTTGGATGGAAAACAGGAACATATTAACAAATGGCACATTGCTACAGGGTGGCCGGCTGCAGGTGGTCAAACATCTGGGCTCTGGCGGCTTTGGCAACACCTACGAGGTGGTAGATACCACAACGGGCCAGCGGCTAGCCATGAAGGAATTCTATCTGAAAGGGGTTAATGAACGAGATGCCGACAGCCGTACGGTGAGCGTGAGCAATGCCGACAACAAAGACGAGTTCCTGCAACAGAAAGAGAAGTTCCACAAGGAGGCCTTCCGCCTTTCCAACATCCACCACCCCAATGTGGTAGCCGTCTTCGGCATGTTCGAGGAAAACGGCACCGCCTATTATATAATGGAATACCTGCAGGGGCAGTCGCTGGCAGAACGGATAAAGGCTATGGGACATCCACTGCCCGAAAGAGAGGTGACGGCCATCTGCACACAGCTACTGAATGCCCTCGAGGCCGTTCACCAGCAGAACATCTGGCATCTGGATCTGAAGCCAGGCAATGTGATTATGGCTGGCGACGGACGTATCGTACTCATCGACTTCGGAGCCAGCAAGCAGTTTCACGATGCCAACGGCCATTCGCTCTCCACGTCAACAGGGCTGTGCTACACACCCGGCTATGCTCCCACAGAGCAGATTGCCAACGAAAGCAACCGCATAGGCCCCTGGACGGATCTCTATGCTCTGGGAGCCACTATGTACAACCTGCTGACGGGACAGACGCCACCGTCCGTGTCGGCCATACAGGATGGTGAAGGCTTTCGCTTTCCTCCTACCGTAACTCCTGAGACACAACGGATGGTACGCTGGCTGATGGAGCCCAACCGCAACCATCGCCCGCAGTCGGTCTTTGAGGTGCGGCAGTCGATGGGAATGGTGCCCACTCTCGTAGCAGAGCAAGAAAACAACAGCAACAACAGGAAATGGTGGATCATCGGAGCCTGTGCCGCACTACTGGCCATTGCAGGGGTGGTGCTCTGGCTGCTACTGTCTGGCGATAGCAAGAAACGGCACAATGACGACGATGAGTATGACGAGGAGTACGAAGAAGCCATGATGGAAGAGGAGGATGTAAATGCAAATGCAGCATTGGAAGACGAATACGATATCAATCAGGCCATAGAGGACTCTATCAGAGCGCAACAGCAACGGATTGAAGAAGAGATTCAGAAACATAACGAGGCCATAGAAGCCCAGCTACAGGAAGAAAGGGCTCGGCAGGAACAGCTGATTCGGGAGGAGCAGGAAAGGATAGAACGTCAGAGAGAAGAACAGCTACAGGCTCAGCAGCAACGAGACGATGAGCAGACAGTACAAAGGCAGGAAGAGACCAAGGTCTTCGAGGTCGTAGAGCAGATGCCTCAGTTCCCTGGTGGTGATGCCGCACTGGTGCAGTACCTGTCTAGCCACATCAAGTATCCTGTTGTGGCTGAGGAGAACGGTATCCAGGGACGTGTGATCTGCACCTTCGTGGTGGAACGCAACGGTTCTATCACTAACGTTCGTGTCGTGAAGTCTGTCGACCCCTCCCTCGACAAGGAGGCCGTCCGTGTGCTCAAGGGCATGCCCAACTGGGTTCCTGGTAAGCAGGATGGCTCTGCAGTACGTGTAAAATACACCGTGCCCGTAACCTTCCGTCTACAATAGAAAACATAACAAACACAATATGAGAAAAGTAATAGGCATCGGGGAGACCGTCCTCGACATTATCTTCAAGAACGACCAGCCAGTAAGTGCAGTGCCTGGCGGTTCGGTTTTCAATGCCCTCATCTCGCTGGGACGTGCAGGCATCAAGTCATCGTTTATCAGCGAAACCGGCAACGACCGCGTGGGACGTCGCATCATCGACTTCCTACAGGAGAACGGTGTCGACAGCTCGAGCGTATATGTCTATCCTGACTCCAGGTCGCCCATCTCACTTGCATTCCTCAACGAGCAAAACGATGCGGAGTACATCTTCTACAAAGATCACCCCAACGACCGGCTGGAGTTCACCTATCCCACCATCAATGCCGACGACATCGTGCTCTTCGGATCATACTATGCCGTCAACCCCGTCATACGGCCCCAGGTGGCTGGATTCCTGGACTATGCACGGATGCATGGTGCCATTCTCTACTACGACGTCAACTTCCGAGCCTCACACAAGAGCGAGGTGATGAAGCTCACGCCCAACATCCTGGAGAACCTGGAATATGCCGACATCGTACGAGGGTCGAACGAGGATTTCGAGGTGATGTTCAACAAGAGCGACCCCGACACCATCTATCGTACACAGATTGCATTCTACACACGCAAGTTCATCTGCACACAGGGAGCAAAGCCTGTTGAGCTGAGAGCGGAGAACGGACTGAAGAAACAATATGCCGTGACATCTGCCAGCAACATCGTGAGCACCATCGGAGCCGGCGACAACTTCAACGCGGGATTCGTATATGGGCTCATCAAATATGGCATCACACGCGACACCATCGAGAAAGGACTCACCGAAGAGCAGTGGGACAACATCATTCACTGCGCACAGCTATTCTCGGCCAACGTCTGCACAAGCATCAACAACAGCATCTCTCCCGATTTCGGACAGATGATGAACAAAGAGATCAACAAGTAAATAAACAACTATAATGAAAAAGATTACAAACAACATCTACTATGTAGGCGTCAACGACCGCAACAAAAGCCTCTTCGAGGGACTGTGGCCACTGCCTGCGGGCGTGAGCTACAACGCCTATCTCATCGACGACGAGAAGACCTGTCTCATCGACACCGTCGAGGTGGACTTCTTCATGCCCTTTATCGACAACATACGCCAGGTGCTGGGCGACCGCCAGCTCGACTACCTCGTGGTGAACCACATGGAGCCCGACCATAGCGGGTCGCTGGCACTGATACGCAAGTACTACCCTGAGGTGCAGATCATAGGCAACAAGAAGACGTTCGACATGCTGAGCGGATTCTATAAGCTCACCGACGGACTCATGGAAGTGAAGAACTGCGATACGCTCAACCTGGGCACACAGCAACTGCAGTTCGTGCTGACACCTATGGTGCACTGGCCCGAGACGATGATGACCGTATGCACACCCGACAACGTGCTCTTCAGTGGCGATGCCTTCGGATGCTTCGGAGCACTCAATGGTGCCGTCGTCGACAGTCAGATGAACTGCGATGACTTCTGGGCTGAAATGGACCGCTATTACTCCAATATCGTAGGCAAATACGGCACTCCCGTTCAGATGGCACTGAAGAAGCTGGCTGGCGTCAAGGTCGACTACATCTGCTCCACACACGGACCTGTGTGGCACGAGCATGTGACACGGGTCATCGCCATCTACGACCGTCTCTCACGCTATGAAGCTGAGCCAGGACTGGTCATCTGCTATGGCACCATGTATGGCAATACCGAGCGGGCTGCCGAGGTCATCGCCACTGCGGCTGCTGAGGCTGGCGTGAAAAACATCGTCATGCACAACGTATCGAAGACCCACCACTCGTATATCATCCGCGACGTGTTCCGCTATCAGGGACTCATCGTCGGAGCACCTACCTACAACACAGGGCTCTATCACGAGATGAACGTGCTGCTCGACGAGCTCTCTCAGAAAGACATCAAAGGTCGCTACTTTGGATTCTTCGGCAGCTACGGATGGGCATCAAAGGCCGTTGCGGAAATCAACCGCTGGAACGAAGAACGACTGAAGTTCGAGCAGGTAGGACAGCCGGTGGAAATCCGGCAGAGCCTCACCACCGAGACCATAGCCCAGTGCCAGGCACTAGGACAGGCAATGGCCGAACGGCTGAAGGGCTGATCGGCTATACGGCATCGTCATCCTCACATACGGCTGACGACAGCAGTTGCTCAACCTCCTCCAATGACGTAGCTACCTGTATGTAGCTACGCCATTCTTCTCTTGTCACCCCACGGCCTTGCAGGTCATCGAGCATAGCGATGAGCGTGTTCCAGAAATCCTCCATCTGATAGAGGATCACCGGCTTGTGATGAAGGTCCAGCGTACCTGCTGCCACCACTGTGAACAGCTCATCAAGCGTACCCATCCCACCAGGCAGCACGATGAACGCATCGCTCATGTCCATCATCAGCTGCTTGCGGTCCGTCAAGTCCTCAGTAGGAACATGAACATCCAGATAAGGACTCAGACGTCCCATCTCCTCTATCTTGCGAGGCACCACGCCAATACAACGGCCACCGGCATCATGACAGGCCTTGCTCACGGCATGCATCAGACCAGCATCGTGACCACCAAACACAATAGTATGTCCACTAGCGGCAGCCCAGCGGCCCAGTTCTTCTGCCTTTTCGAAAAACTCAGGAGCAATCTGCCAGTTGGCAGAACAAAAAATGCATAACTTCATGATTGTTCAGATTTTGCCTGCAAACTTACACATTTTTTTTGAATCGTGCAACAGGCAACCATAAAAAAAAGAATCTCCCGAGGCCACTTGCCATCATGCGAAAGGGACTCCTTCAGCAGGAGCCCCTTTCCGTTGGTTTATGAAGCAAATAAAGTCTGTACCGATTATCCGAGACTAATTGCCTCTGACGGACAAACACTTGCGCAGGTGCCACACTCCGTGCAGGCGTCAGCGTCGATTACATACTTGTCAGCACCCTCAGAAATAGCCTCTACGGGGCACTCACCAGCACATGTACCACAAGAGATACAATCATCACTAATTACGTATGCCATAATCTTTCTTGTTTTTAAAATGGTTTGTTAATACTCAAAATTGGTGATGCAAAGGTAAGAAGTTTTTTCCAATCTTACTAATTTTTGAGTAGGTTTTTTCTCAATTTATACACCGTCGAAATTATTATTTTACAAAGAATCTCCTATGCCAATATATGGCAATGATATAGAATGGTGCCCGGAATGACACTGTCATTTGTCACGTTTGTCATGTGTCATGTGCCAACGAGGGCTATGCATGAAAAAAGAGGTCCCCGTCTGGAAGTCTCTTTCTGTTCATCGTTCGTGCTTATGGCCTTTGCCTTTTGACCTTTGCCCTCAGCCGGATGGCACTCCCATCCCCTCAAGGGGAGGGGTAGGGGTGGGGTCTGCAAGACTAACTTCCTATCTGCTTGGCGGGCCCATAACGAGGGCGTCTAGCTCAAATTCCACAGGTGATGGCAAGCAATGTAGGTGTGTAGGGCTAGGTGTAATAGATAGTTCTGCAGACCCCACCCCTGCCCAGTTAGCTTCGCTGACTTTTGTCGCGACTCGGCCAAACAAGCTAGCTTGATGGCTCTCGCTGCTCCAAAAGTTCCCCTAAGAGGAGGGGAGGGGAGCGCCATCCGGCCATGACACTATCCTTGTTTAGCGAGATTACAGATTGTTCATAAGGATTTCAACCGCACAGGTCGAAAAATTTTCGGGTATTTCGGTTTTTCGGATTTGTTTCGGAATCTAAGAAAAGCCCCTCACAAGTATAGAAGCTTGTCGAGGGGCTTTGCTTTTGTGAGATACGAAATGTTAAAAGGGAAAAAGGGAAAAAAGAGAAATTTGGGGTTGCAGACACTAAGCATTGAGACTGCAAGAAATTATGGGCCGCATGAAGTTTCATCCGGTGCATTATATCATGGGGTCATCCAGCCGGGGGGTGCTTCTTTCCTTGCCATCTTATTTCTTCTTCTCTGGTCTGACGGAGAGTCCTGCCAGATCCAGACTGTCGTTGATGTAGCCATCGACGACCATGGTCTGGCTGACCAGCTCGTAGGGTTCCGACAGCTGGTTGCGGTGGTACAGTCCGACACTGCTCACCTGGTCGTCCTGCAGCCAGAAGGTCATCTTGTCGGCAGCCTCGCGGAAGGTGTTCGTACGATGGTTGTAGCGGCAGTACTCCACCGTGTAGCACTGTGGCTTGTAGCGGTAGTCGTAACGGCAGGTCGTAAGCCACTGGCCCTCGTGCCAGCGATAGGTGATGCGGCTGGTCAGCAGGCCGTTGCCGTCATAGCTGTAGCCATACTTGTAGTAGGGGTTCAGCACGCTGACACCCTTGCCGCACGTGGTCGTCTGATAGACCCACAGGGTGTCGATGGTGCCATCGTGCCAGTCGGCATTGTACATCAGACCGCTGTCGACAGCCGTGGTGACGGTCTCGTAGAGTTTGACGATGGTCTCGGAGGTGAGAACCTGTGACTGGATGCTCATCGTGGCCAGGCACGTCATGCAAAGGAAGAGAATCTTTTTCATTGTGGTAATGGTTTTATTGTTTATACGTATTGATGAGTGGTTTGTGACGTCCATGACGTCGGTTCTTTCTTTTTCACACTGCAAAGATAGTGGCTCTCTGCCGTACCGCCAAGACTTTTCATCCTCCGGCAGGTCGCTTGTCTAAACATTAGACACATTTCTGTATGATTTCTATACACGACAAGGCCATTTTTTTCAGAATTTTTCTTGGACGATATAATAATTCTTCGTATCTTTGTACGCACAACCACCAAAACAGACCATAGACATGAAGAAGACTACTATCCTTTGCCTGCTCTCGCTGCTGGCCGTGATCAGCAGCATGGCACAACAGACCGCCCACATCGCGGGCTATGTCCTCAATGCCGATAGCGAGAAGCCCATCAGCGGGGCCAACGTCTCAGCCACCGGACAGACTGTGGTGACCAACGACGATGGCTACTTCCTGCTGAAGACCGACTCACTGCCCGTCAGACTCGTCATCAGCCATATCGGCTACCACACCCTGCGCATGACACTGAGCAGTGTACCTGCCGAACCGTTGTGCGTGGCCCTCAGCCCTACCACCGTACAGCTGCACGAGGTACTCGTGGTGGCAGGCAGCGACCCCCGCGAGCTTGTAGAGGCAGCCGTCAGCAGGATACCCCATAACTACAGCCGGCAGCCAGAGCGATACCAGTGCTTCTATCGCGAGACGGCCATGAAACGGCAACGGCATATCATGGTGGCAGAGGGAGTCGTCGAGATGTACAAGACTGCATACGGCAGGGGAAACGGACGCGACAGGGTGGCCATTCGCAAGGGACGACGGCTGCTGAGCCCGCGAACGAGCGACACCCTTAGCGTGAAGGTAACGGGAGGACCGGTGACACCCATACAGCTCGATATTGTCAAGGACCTCGATATCCTGCTCAGCAAAGAGGAGCTAGACGGCTACGAACTGCACATGGAACCACCCACGGCCATTGGCAACCGGCCACAGTATGTCGTCAGCCTCAAACCACTCCTGACACGGCCTTACCCCCTCTATTTCGGGAAACTATATATCGACAGGCAGACACTAGCCTTCACGAGGGCCGAGCTGTCTCTCGACATGAGCGACCGCGACAAGGCCACCAGCATGATGCTGGTCAGGAAACCCCTTGGCGTGCGATTCCGGCCGAAGGAACTCTCGCTGCTCATCGACTACCACCAGGATGGCAGCGGCATCTCCCGGCTCAGCTATATACGCACCACCTTCCGGTTCAACTGCGACTGGCGACGACGACTCTTCGCCACCTCCTTCACGGCCGTCTGCGAGATGGTGGTCACCAGTCATGACGATGCTACCGGACAGAAACCCATTGCCGGACGAGAGTCCTTCGACCAACGGGATGCCTTTTTCGACAAGGTGGACTATTTCCGCGACCCGGCCTTTTGGCAGCACTATAACATCATCGAACCTACCGAGTCGCTCGACAGAGCCATCGACCGACTGCTGAAGAGAAGCAGCGATGCTGGCACCAACCCCTGATGATGACTATCGGTGGCAGCAGACAGCTGATCATGACCATCGGTGGCGGCAGACATGAGAAGAGTGGTGACAGAATGGCAATCGCGACTGACAGTTTGTCGCCAATGAACGGGGTAGGCATACTTCTTGCAGGTATATGGGTGAAGGACGGAGCCAACAGCGAGTCCTTCAGCAACATACGTTAAACCAAAATTATAATGAGGAGGTATTGATTATGTTACCAGTAATGTTTCACAACAGTTGGATGCCAACAATGTTTGAAGATTTCCTGAACACTGATTTCATGCCTCGTGCCAACAGTACAGCACCAGCAGTCAATGTCAGGGAGAGTGACAAGGCCTACACCATGGAATTGGCAGCTCCTGGCATCAGGAAGGAATTCTGCAGAGTGGCCATCAACGACGAGGGCAACCTGACCATCGCCATCGAGAACAAGGCAGAGCACAAGCACGAAGACCGGCATCACCACTATCTGCGCAGGGAGTTCTCATACGCCAACTACGAGCAGTGCTACACACTGCCCGACGACGTGAGCAAGGAACAGATATCGGCCAAGGTCGAGAATGGGGTGCTGACGGTTACCATGCCGAAAATAGAAACGAAAAAGGAGACAGGTAAGGAGATTGAGGTCGGATAACACACTTTGACCATCAGCAAAGTAGCAAACGGAGAGGCAGCATCGAAAGGGGGGCTGCCCCTCTTTGCGTGAAGGGTGCTGGCTGCGATAAAGAAAGGGAGGGGAGTGCCATGCGGAGGAGGGGCAGTGGAGGAGGAGCAGCGGTTGAGACCATGCGGTTGAGACCATGCGGTTGAGACCATGCGGACATCGCGTAGCCACCAAGAGCGGACACCGCGCAGCCACTCCCCTCCCATTAAGGGGAGGGGTAGGGGTGGGGTACCGCAACGAGGGAGCCCGCAACGAGGGGGCTTGCGCGGAAGGGGTAGCAGCGGGGGTTGCTGTGCTACAGCAACGTACGGAACGGCAAACGACAAAATGTCGACCTGGCTCGAGCGAAAAGGGAAAAAGGAAAAAGGGAAAAAGGGAAATTTGCGATTCCAGACAACTGCCAACTATCAGACTCCTTTTCTTTGCTTCTTCGCTATTCGAGCAACAGGATCTCGTTGTCCTTGAAGGCTTCGTAGCCACTGGTGATGACCTGCTCGCCAGGCTCCAGTCCTTCGAGGACTTCGTAGTACTGTGGATTCTGACGGCCTATGCGGATGGTACGTCGGTAGGCCTTTCCCCCGCTCTTGTCGAGTACGAACATCCATTGTCCACCCGTAGACTGGAAGAAGGTGCCCCGTGGGATGATGACGGCCTGCTGTGGCTGTCCGAGCTCGAGGTCGAGATAGTAGGTCTGTCCGGTACGGATACTGGCGGGATGGTCGCCAGCGAAGGTGAAGTCGGTGCGGAATTTGCCTTGCCGCACCTCGGGATAGACCTTGCGCACCTGCAGGCCATAGGTATGCCCGCCACGTTCGAGGGTGGCTGTCAGCCCCGGCCGCACACGGTCTATATAATGCTCGTCGATCTCGGCCTGTACCTTGTAGCTGGAGAGGTCGTTGATCTGTCCAATCTTCTGTCCCGGTGAGATGCTCTGTCCGAGCTCGACATCGAGCAGCCCCAGCTCACCGTCGATGGCCGACCGCACCTCTAGCCTGTCCTTCCGCTGCCGTACCATGACCACGTTCTGCTGCATGTTGTGCAGGTTGTCCTCCATCTGGTCTACCTGTGCCGTGCGATAGATGCTGTCCTGCCTGAGACGGTTGCCGACGAGCAGCAGCTTCTTCTCCGACAACTGGTAGTTCTCCTCTGCCTGCAGATAGTCCTCGCGACTGATGAGCCCCTGCTCGTAGAGCTGCCGGTTCTGCTCATAGGCACGCTGGCGACGATGGGTGTCCATCTGTAGTTGTGCCATCTCCGTCATATTGCTGAGCTTGTCCTGCTGCATGGCCACCTGCGTGTTGCGCAGCATGTTCTGCTTCTCTGCCAGCTCGGCCTCGGCATTGAGGATCTGCAGGTCGAGAGTGGAGTTGCTCAGCCTGACAATGACATCCCCCTTGCGTACCATCGTCCCCTCTTCGACCACCTTCTCCCTGACGATGCCCCCCTCCTCGGGTGCCAGCTGCACCACCTGGATGGGTACCACCTGTCCGCTGGTGCGTACATAGTCCTTGAACTCGGACAGCCGTACCTGACCCACTGTGATCTCGTCTTTGCTGACACGTAACGTCGGGGCATGACTACCCGTCAGCAGCCAGATGACCGCCAGTACCAGCACCCCGCCACCGGCCAGCAGTGGCCAGTGATGTCCAAGCCGCCAGCCCGTACTCTTTTCTATTGGTCTGTCCATATCGCTCTCCATACTTGTCGTCGTCTCTCTAAATTCTTTGGCAAAGATAATCCTTTTTTGTCGTACTGCCAAGGGAGATGGCGGTCGCAGATGCTGATTGTCTAAAAATTAGACAGGTGACAGGATGAAAATTTGACGAAAATGTATTACCTTTGCAAAATAATAACAGCAGACAAACAAAAAAGAACATGGGTAAACACGGAACGATACTGGTCGTTGACGACAATGCGGCCATCCTCACCGCCTTGAGATACTGCCTGGAGGGCACCTTCGAACGCATCATCACCCTGGACCGTCCTGACGACATCCTCAAGACGATGGCTCAGGAACGCATAGACCTGGTGTTGCTCGACATGAACTACACCCTGGGTGTGAACAGCGGTCAGGAGGGGCTGCTGTGGCTGCGCACCATCCGCAAGCACCATGCCGAGGTGCCCGTGGTGCTGCTCACCGCCTATGCCGAGGTGAGCCTGGCCGTGAGAGGCCTGAAGAGTGGTGCTGCCGACTTTATCACCAAGCCCTGGGACAACGATGACCTGGTACGCAAGCTGAAGGACGTGATGGAGCTGCAGGAGGAAATCGTCACCCTCGACGAACTGGAGGGAGACCATATCCGCAGGGCCATAGACCGCTGTCATGGCAACCTGTCGAAGGCCTCGGAGATGCTGGGCATCACCAGGCAGACCCTATATAACAAGATGAAACGACTGAACTGAACATGATCTGGTACGTAGGCATCGCCATCATCCTGGTACTACTGCTCTGGCTGACTATCCACCAGCGACGGCTGAAACGCAGAGCCTGGCTCATGCAGGAGGCCATGCGCAACCGTGACTTCACGTTCCGGTTGTCTACACACGGCCTGCTGCCAGGAGAAAGAGCCATGCAGGAGGCTCTCAACCAGCTGGGCAGCACCATCAGGCAGCAGGTGAGCCAGAACGAGGTGGAGTCGTGGGAACGGCTCACACGGGTGCTGACACACGAGATCATGAATGCCACCGCCCCCATCACCAGTATCACCCAGTCGATGCTGGGCAGAGACGATGTCAAGGGCACCCCGCTAGAGGAGGGCATACGAGCCATCCACACCACGTCGAGCCATCTGAACACCTTCGTAGACAGCTACCGGCGATTCTCACAACTGCAGAAGATAACACCTGTGGAGACACGGCTCAGTGATGTGGTGGCGGACATCAGACAGCTGTATCCAAGCCTGGAATGGGAGGTGGACATCCCTGGCACCCTCACCGTCGTCACCGACCAGACCATGCTGCGGCAAGTGCTCATCAACCTGGTCAAGAATGCCATTGAGGCCCGGGCCCGACGGATAGGCATCGAAGGCAAGGCAGGCAACGACACAGTGGAACTAAACGTGAGCAACGATGGTAGTCCCATCCCCATCGAGGCCCGCACCTCGGTCTTCATACCATTTTTCACCACCAAAAGCGGTGGATCAGGAATAGGACTATCGCTGAGCCGACGGATGATGACCCTACAGGGAGGATCACTGGAACTGCTGGAACGGCCTTGCAGCAGCTATCACACTACTTTCATGCTGCGGTTCTGACTAGCTCAACACCACCTTCCTGCTGCTTTTCTGACCTTCTCCATCACCACCTTCCTGCTGCTTTTCTGACAAATGTCTACACCACTTTCCTGCTGCGTCTCAGGCCCCCATACCTCCATCTCAATGCCGAGAGTGCGGTCGGAAGCTGTCATGATGGTCATCATGTCCCTTCGTCATTCTGTCATGGACAATCCTGCATCTGGTCATGAGGTCATGATCGGTTTTGCATCTATAATAAAATATGTGGAAGATGAAAAGGGTATGATATCAACGCAGACGGACCATCACAACGGTGCTCATGGTGACACGATGGTATGAATGAGGACATTGGCAAGAGCGGTTGCAGGGTCTCAAGGTGGACTCAAGCCTCGTCGTCGGTCAATCTGAGGATGATGCTGGTGGCACCAATGGTGAAGAGTGTGCCATCGTCGATGATGCGTCGCTCGCGAGGTGCTATCTCGGTATTGTCAACAAAAGTACCTGTGTTGCTGTTGGCATCGCGGAGGGTATAGCGTAGCCGTCCTTTCTTGTCGCGACTGACATTGATGATGCAGTGCAGCAGGTCTACACTGGGGTCGACGGTCTCGATGGGTGTTGTGATGGGGTTTCCTTTCTGATAGCGGCCGATGGTGTTGTCACCCATGCGAAGGGGAAGGTGCTGCTTGTAGTGGAACATGTTTTCGATGACCACGATGATGCCCAGGCTGCTGTCCTCGGGCTGCTCAGGGTGCTCGGCCTCCTCTTTCTGCGTCTGGTGGAGCTTGGACACCCCCATTCGTATGGCGAACTGCTTGCCGCAGCCGGGGCACTGGAAGACGAGAGACTGACCAGCCTCGTATTGAGTCTCGTCGAAGATGATATACTGATCACATTTGGGGCATCGTACACGTTTCATGGCTCAAGTGTCGTTACTTCATCTCCATGATCCATGTATTGCGGAAAAGACTGGTTTGGCTGCGTAGCTCCCTGAGCTGTTCGGCAGCCTCGGCCTCGGTGGCGAAGTTGCCATATACCACCCGTCGTATGTTCTTGTTGCCGCTGACAAGGATGCGTGCACCATCATAGCCTTTGTCGGCCATCTGACTGATGAAGAGGTGGGCATTGTTCTCCGACACCTGACTGGCCATGACGATGCAGAAGGTGTTCGGCTGTGGAGCCTCGGTAGCGGGAGCAGGCAGCTGCTGTACAGCTTGCAGGTCGTCCTCCTCCTCGAGTGCAGGCGATGGTGTGTCGGCCGTAGGTGTAGCAGGACGGTGATGGGTGGCAGAGACATTGATGAAGGCACTCTGCTGCACATCGGTCATCTCGTTGCTGTTGTGCACGGGTGATCCAATCATGAGGAAAGCTACGATGGCGGCAGCTACAGCCACGACATTGCGCAGCCACGACATCTTGATGGTGATGGAACCCTCGTCAGGCATGTCGGTAGTATTGGTGACAGCCTGGGGAACGGCATCATCGAGGGGCTTCATCTCCACGGTTCCCAGTCCGTAGAGTGCCGGTGTGAGGATGCCAGCCTCGCAGGGCTCGAACTCTAGCTTGCCCTCGTCGTTGAGTATGAGCAGTCCGATATCGTTGAGCCGGTACTGGCGGTCGTTCTCCAGATGGGCTTTCAGTTCGGCCACCTCACCTTCTATGCGACGAAGAGCCTCGGGATAGCTGATGTCGTAGGCTTCGATATAGGACTGCACCAGCAGCGAGTCGTTCATGGTGAGCTGCGGGTTGAAGCCGAGTGTGCGAAGTGGCGGTACAAACATGCCGTCGGTCTGGTCGTAGCGGGCATCGACATGGTGTGCCATAAAGCCTCCCAGGTCGGGCACGATGACACAGTCATTGCTCAGCAGAAGGATCTCGATATGTCTCTCTAGTTCAATCACGAGTGCAAAGGTACGCCTTTTTTCCGATATGGGCAAATAAAAAAGCGGAAAATAATTCGCTAGTTACGATAAAAATGATTACTTTTGCACTCGCAAAACAATAATTAATATTGTGATGATTTACAAAGAGACTGATATTGAGGGTGTTTTCATACTCGAGCCTCGTGTCTTCAGCGATGCCCGTGGCTATTTCATGGAGGCATGGAAGCGTCAGGAATTTGAGGAGCATATAGGCAGTGTGGATTTCATTCAGGACAATGAGTCGCAGTCCTGTCGTGGTGTGCTCCGTGGCCTTCACTATCAGAAGGGTGTCTACAGTCAGGCCAAGCTGGTGCGTGTGATCAAGGGGTGTGTGCTCGATGTGGCCGTTGACATCCGCAGACATTCGCCTACCTTCCGCCAGCACGTGATGGTGGAGCTGAGCGAGGACAACAAGCGACAGTTCTTCATTCCTCGTGGCTTTGCCCATGGTTTCCTGGTGCTGAGCGACGAGGCCATCTTCACCTATAAAGTAGATAATGTGTATGCCCCACAGGCAGAGGCCGGCATCTGCTGGAACGATCCCGAGCTGGGCATCGCGTGGCCTGTCGATGGTGCAGAGGTGCTGGCCAGTGAGAAAGACCTGAAGCAGCCCCTGCTGAAAGATGCCTGGCTGTTTGACTGATCTTGGAAAGACACGGCAGTAATATCAACGCAGTAATATCAACTAAGTAGAGAGAAAAACCATTTTAGTTATCAAGATATGAATATAGCAATTGTAGGAACCGGTTATGTTGGTCTGGTGTCG